>JANLOP010000208.1:0-7213 GCA_031366635.1 Betaproteobacteria bacterium
GCCGCAGTTGACCCCGACCGCCGCGCCGACCGGCTGTGGGTCGAGCGCGATGCCAACGCCATCCGCCAGGCGGTGCTGGGCCAGACCGGCACGGTGACCGAAGAGGCCAAGCCCAGCACCTCGGCCAGCCCGCTGCTCTACGACCTGACCACGCTGCAGCGCGAGGCCAACAGCCGCTTCGGCTTCAGTGCCAAGACCACGCTGAGCATTGCCCAGGCGCTGTACGAGAAGCACAAGGTGCTGACCTACCCGCGCACCGATTCACGCGCGCTGCCCGAGGATTACGTGCCCACCGTCAAGCAGACCTTCGAGATGATTGCGGGTGAAGACCTGCCGGGGCCGCTGAGGGAGCTCGCTCAACATGCGCGCAAGGGCTTGAAAGAGGGCTACATCCGGCCTACCAAGCGGGTCTTCGACAACAGCAAGGTCTCAGACCACTTTGCCATCATCCCCACGCTGCAGGCCCCGCGCAGCCTGACCGAGATCGAGGCCAAGCTCTATGACATGGTGGTCAAGCGCTTCATCGCGGTGTTCTACCCCTCGGCCGAGTTCATGGTCACCACCCGCATCACGCGGGTGGCGGGCCACCACTTCCAGACCAATGGCAAGGTGCTGGTCAACCCGGGCTGGCTGGCGGTGTACGGCAAAGAGGCGCAAGACGAAGACGCCAACCTGGTGCCGGTGACCGCCAACGAGCCGGTGGCCAACGAGTATGTGGACGTCAATGCGCTCAAGACCAAGCCGCCAGCCCGCTATACCGAGGCCACCTTGCTGAGCGCGATGGAGGGTGCCGGCAAGCTGATCGACGACGACGAGTTGCGCGAGGCGATGGCCGAGAAAGGCCTGGGTACGCCGGCTACCCGGGCCCAGGTGATCGAGGGCCTGATCGCCGAGAAATACATCCTGCGCGAGGGCCGTGAGCTGTGCCCCACCGCCAAGGCGTTTCAGTTGATGACCTTGCTGCGCGGTCTGGCGATCGAGGACCTGACCAAACCCGAGCTGACCGGCAACTGGGAGTACCAACTCGCCGAGATGGAGCACGGCCGCTTGAGCCGCGCCGCCTTCATGCAAGACATTGCGGCGATGGCCGAGCGCATCGTGCGCAAGGCCAAAGAGTACGACCGCGACACCATCCCGGGCGACTACGCCACGCTGGCCGCGCCCTGCCCCAACTGCGGCGGCGTGGTGCGTGAGAACTACCGGCGCTTCACCTGCGTGGGCACGCCAGCATCGGCCGACGGCTGCGGCTTTTCCATGACCAAAATCCCCGCCGGACGCAGCTTCGAACTGCCCGAGGTGGAGGCGTTTTTGCGCGACAAGAAAATCGGCCCGCTGGAGGGATTCCGCAGCAAGGCCGGCTGGCCGTTCAGCGCCGAGTTGAAGCTGGTGCGCGATGACGAGGTCAACAACTGGAAGCTCGAATTTGATTTTGGCGACGCCGCCAAAGGCGCTGACGGCGAGGCGGTGGCGATTGATTTCAGCGGCCAGCCCAGCATGGGCGCCTGCCCCAAATGCAAAGGCCATGTCTATGAGCACGGCAGCAACTACGCCTGCCAGCATGCCGTTAGCGCGCCCGTCACCTGCGACTTCAAGACCGGCAAGATCATCCTCACCCAGCCGGTGAGCTTTGAGCAGGTGACCAAGCTGCTGGCCACCGGCAAAACCGATCTGTTGGACGGTTTTGTGTCCAACCGCACCAAGCGCAAGTTCAAGGCCCGGCTGGCCTGGGACGAAAACGAGGGCAAGGTGACGTTTGAGTTTGAGCCGCGCGCGGCCAAGGCGCCGGCGGCCGGGGCGGCCGCGGGTGCGTCCGCCGGTGTTATTGGCGCTGCCAGCACCGGCCGATTTGCGGCCAAGACGGCGGCCAGGCCAGCCGCCAAAAAAGCCCCGGCCAAGAAAGCCGCTGCGCGTAAAAAGCCTGCGGCCAAGTGATGCGGACGGGCATTGCCCCCCTCTCCCGCACGCGGGAGAGGGTTGGAGTGAGGGCCAGCCTTGCCCCCCGGTCCTGGCAGCCAGCCTCATCCACCGGTCCGTTCGCCGGTCCGCACCCTCATCCCAGCCTTCTCCCGCGTGCGGGAGAAGGGGCAAGCCCCGGTCCATGTCGCTGATCGTCCTGAACAAACTGCTGGCAATTTTTTGCACCGTGGCGCTGGGCTGGCTGGCGGGCCGGCTGCGCTGGCTGGGTGAACCGGCCGGGGGCATGGACCCGGCGCGCCTGCTGGGCAATGCGGCCTTCTACATTTTTGTGCCGGCGCTGCTGTTCCGCACCACCGCGCGGCTGGACCTCGCAGCGCTGCCGTGGGCCACGGTGGTGGCTTATTTCGTGCCGGTGCTGGGGGTGCTGCTGGCGGTGGTCGGCCTTGAGCGCTGGCGCCTGCGCCGCCAGCGTGCCCACCACCCGCAGGCCCGCGACCTGGCCGCCAGTGAGCGCGCCGCCGCCGCCCCCGCCGCGCGCGCCATCGCCGTGGTGTTTGGCAACTCGGTGCAGGTGGGCATTCCGGTGGCGGCGGCGCTGTTTGGCGAGGCCGGGCTGGGCATCCATATCGCCCTCGTCAGCCTGCACGCGCTGGTGTTGCTGACCGCCCTCACCGTGCTGGTGGAACTCGACCTGGCGCGGGCCCGTGCCCAGCACCAGGCCACGGCCAGCCTGCTGCGCACGCTGCGCAGCACCGTGCGAAACACGGTGATCCACCCGGTGGTGCTGCCGGTGCTGGCCGGCATGCTGTGGCAGGCCACCGGCTGGCCGCTGCCCGGGCCGCTGGACGAAACCCTGTTGCTGCTGGGCACGGCAGTTTCGCCGCTGTGCCTGGTGCTGATCGGCATCACGCTGGCCTACACCGCCGGGGGCACGGTGCGCAGCGCCCTGCGCGGGGCCAGCGTGATCGCGTTGCAAAAGCTGTTGCTGCTGCCCGCACTGGTTCTGGGGGTGGCGCACTGGGGTTTTGGCCTCAACGGGCTGCCGCTGCAAGTGGCGGTGCTGATGGCCGCGCTGCCCACCGGCAGCAATGCGCTGATGTTTGCCCAGCGCTACCGGGCGCTGGAGGCTGAGACCACCACCGCCATCGTGCTGTCCACGCTGGGTTTTGTGCTCAGCGCGCCGCTTTGGCTGGCGCTGCTGGCGCGCGTCGCCTGATCTGGGAAAATCCAGCCATGACCCCGACCGACATCCCCGCCTACATGGCCCACGTGGGCCAGGCCGCCCGCACCGCCGCCGGCGCGATGGCCGCCGCCACCACGGCCGCCAAAAACCAGGCGCTGCGCGCGCTGGCCCGCCGCCTGCGCGCGGCCACCGGGCCGCTGGCCGAGGCCAATGCCATCGATCTGGCAGCCGCCCGCGCCGCCGGCCTGGCCGCGCCGCTGCTCGACCGGCTCAAGCTGGACGCCGCCGCCATCAGCACCGTGGCCGAGGGCTGTGAGCAGCTCGCCGCCATGCCTGACCCGGTGGGTGAGATCACACAAGTCAAGCGCCGGCCCAGCGGCATCAGCGTGGGCCAGATGCGGGTGCCGCTGGGGGTGTTCGGCATGATTTACGAGAGCCGGCCGAATGTCACGATCGAGGCCGCGTCGCTGGCCATCAAAAGCGGCAACGCGGCCATCCTGCGTGGCGGCTCGGAGGCGCTGCACAGCAACCTGGCCCTGTGGCGGCTGGTGCAGGCAGCGCTGCTGGAGGCCGGCCTGCCAGCCGATGCGGTGCAACTGGTGCAGACCACCGACCGCGCCGCCGTGGGCCAAATGATCACCATGCCGCAGTTTGTGGACGTGATCATCCCGCGCGGCGGCAAGGGCCTGATCACCCGCATCAGTGCCGAGTCGAAGGTGCCGGTGATCAAGCACCTGGACGGCAACTGCCATGTCTACATCGACGCCGAGGTCGATCTGGCGCAGGCGCTGGCCATCACCGACAACGCCAAGACGCAAAAATACAGCCCGTGCAATGCCGCTGAATCGCTGCTGGTGCATGCCGCCCAGGCAGCGGCGTTTTTGCCGCGCATCGGCGCGATCTTTGCCGCCAAAGGCGTTGAGATGCGCTGCGACGCCGCTGCCGGCGCGCTGCTGGCGGCGGCGAGTCTGCCCGGCGCCCGGCTGACCGAGGCCACCGAGGCCGATTGGTCCGAAGAGTATCTGGCGCCCATCATCAGCATCAAGCAAGTGGCCAGCCTGGACGAGGCGATTGCCCACATCAACCGCTATGGATCGCACCACACCGACGCCATCCTCACCACCCACCACCCGAATGCGATGCGGTTTTTGCGGGAGGTGGATTCGTCCAGCGTGATGGTCAATACCAGCACCCGGTTTGCCGACGGCTTTGAGTACGGCCTGGGCGCCGAGATCGGCATCTCCACCGACAAATTCCATGCCCGCGGCCCGGTCGGGCTGGACGGGCTGACCTCGCTGAAATGGGTGGTGCTGGGCCAGGGTGAGGTGCGGAATTGACCCACCCCCGTAGCGGCCGGCCTGCCGCCGATGCAAGAACCGCGCTGGTGCTGTTCTCCGGCGGGCAGGATTCAACCGCCTGCCTAGCCTGGGCCTTGACGCGGTTTGCCCGGGTCGAGACGGTCGGCTTTGACTACGGCCAGCGCCACCGCATCGAACTTGATTGCCGGTTGACGGTGCGCGCCGGGCTGAGCGGCGCGTTTCCCGATTGGGCGGCCCGCCTCGGCGACGACCACCTGCTGGATTTGACCCTGCTGGGCCAGTTGTCCGACACCGCCCTCACCCGCCAGCGCGCCATCGAAATGCAGGCCAACGGCCTGCCCAACACCTTTGTGCCGGGGCGCAACCTGCTGTTCCTCACGGTGGCCGCCGCGCTGGCCTACCGGCGCGGTGCCAGTGTGCTGGTGGGCGGCATGTGCGAGACCGATTACTCGGGCTACCCCGATTGCCGCGACAACACGCTCAAGGCGATGCAGGTGGCGCTGTCGCTGGGGCTGGACGCACCGATGGTGGTGATGACGCCGCTGATGTGGCGCAGCAAAGCCCAGACCTGGGCGCTGACGGCGCAACTCGGCGGCGCCACGCTGACCGATCTGGTGATTGAGCACACCCACACCTGCTACCTGGGTGAGCGCGGGCTGCGCCATGCCTGGGGCCACGGCTGCGGCACTTGCCCGGCCTGCGCTTTGCGGGCGGCGGGCCACACGGCCTGGCGCGCCGCTGCTTGAGCTGGCCGCCGTGGCGCCGCCGTGGATTTTCTAGCCAGCGTGCTGACCCAGCCGGTGCTGGCCTGGCTCGGCCTGCTGGCCGTGCTGGGCTTGTGGATGCTGGGCGCGCACAACCGCATTACCGCGCTGCGCGCGATCATCCTGTCGGCCTGGGCCCAGGTGGACCAGGTGCTGGCGTTGCGCGCCCAGGCGCTGGCCGATTTGCTGGCCGCTGCGGCGCTGCCGCTGGCCAGCGAGACGGCCGCGCTGGACGCGGTGGCCGGCGCCCAAGCCCAGGTGCTGCTGGCATCGGAGGCGCTGCGCCGCCGGCCGGTGGCACAAGACACTGTCGCCGATCTGAGCAAGGCCGACGCGGTGCTGGCCGCCGTGCTGGTGCGGCTGCTGTCGCTGGTCGATCAGCAAGCCGCGCTGCTGGCGGACGCCGCCGTTCAAGGGCCGCTCAACACGCTGCGCGAGTTGCCGCCGCGCCTGCTGTTTGCACGCCAGAACTTCAACCAGGCCAACGACAACTACAACACGGCCACCCGGCAATTCCCGACCCGGCTGCTGGGCTCGATGCTCGGTTTTGGCCAGGCCGGGCGGTTGTAGCCGGGCGGTCGCCCTGCACCTTCAGCCCGGCATCTTCAGCCCGGCACCAGCGGCAATTCAGCCGCGGTCGGCCATGATGCTGGCAGTGGCCACCAACTCGTCAAACATTGCCAGTGACACTTTGCCAGAGACCGAGTACGGGTCCAGCTCGGGCGTGGCCGAATACTTGAGCAGCAGCGCCGGGTTCAGCCGCGACAAGTTCACCTGGCCCATCGCCCAGCCGGCAAAGCGCCGCTCGCCGATCTCTTCGTAGCTCAGCAGCACCACGTCGGTGTGGCGGCTGTCGGCGGCAATGTGGTTGTAGAGCTGGTTGACGGCGCGCCGGCCGCCCTCCAGCGCCTGGATGAAGATGCCGCCCGAATAGCACAGCAGCCCGGTGATGCCGTGCGTCGGGTTGTGGGTCTTGCACTGGCGCAGGATGGCCAGCAGCGCGTCCTGGTCCACCTGCGCGGCGGCCCGGCTTGCGTACATCAATCGAACCAACATGTTTTCTCCGCTCGGTGGCGTGGCGTGGTCTGGGTGCGGCCCAGGGTCAGGCGGCGTTTTTCTTCGACAGCAGCGACAAGAACTCGCGCCGCAGATTGGGGTCTTTCAAGAAAGCGCCGCGCATCATGCTGTTGGTCATCGCGGTGTCGTTGTCTTTCACGCCGCGCCAGTGCATGCAAAAGTGGTCGGCCTCCATCACGATGCCCAGGCCGTCGGGCTTGACGCGCTCTTGCAGCGCATCGGCCAGCATCACCACCGCCTCTTCCTGGATTTGCGGCCGGCTCATCACCCAATCGCAGACGCGGGCGTATTTGCTCAGGCCGATCAGGTTGGAATGCTCATTTGGCAGGATGCCGATCCAGACCCGGCCCAGGATCGGGCACAGGTGGTGTGAGCAGGCGCTGCGCACGGTGATCGGGCCGACGATCATCAGCTCATTCAAGCGCGATGCGTTGGGGAACTCGGTGACCACCGGCATCTGCACGTAGCGGCCGCGGAACACCTCGTCGATGAACATCTTGGCCACCCGCTGCGCCGTCTCGTGGGTGTTGTGGTCGCTGTGGGTGTCGATCACCAGCGCTTGCAGCACTTTTTGCAGGTTGGCCTGCACCTCGGCCTTCAACTCGGTGAGTTCACCGTCGCGGATGTGGTCGGCGATGTTGTCGTTGGCGTGGTAGCGGCAGCCGGCTGTGACCAGCCGGTAACGGATGCGCTCACTGGCCGGCAGGCGGGCCAGCTCATCGTCACTGCGAAAGATTTTGGAGGTGTCCAGCATGGCGTGGGGTAGTGGCCAAAAGGAAGGGGGGACTGATTGTGCGGCCCCGGCCAGGCCCGCGCCAGCCAGGGATAGACTGATTTAATGCCGACGCATGCCCCCTCACCACCGCTGCACCGCTTGCTGTTGCAGACGGCCGACGCGGTGGCGGCGGTGCGGGCCGGGCGCTCACTCACCGAGTGGCTGGCGCAATGCCCGG
>JANLOP010000223.1:0-6477 GCA_031366635.1 Betaproteobacteria bacterium
CGGGTGCCGCGCCCCGCCGCGCCGTTGGTGGTGGCCGCAGCGCCAGCCAGCGATGCGGCGGCCCGGGCAGCCGACCGGGCGGCGACCCGGGCGGCGGCCAGGGCCGCAGCCGACCTACAGGCGCCAGCGCGCCCAGCCACCGCGACCGCACCGGTCCCTGCACCAGCACCCGCGCCCGCAGCGGCGGGCGGCAAAAGCTATCCGGTGCACCCGGGCGACACGCTGTACCGCGTGGCCGGCCGCACCCAGCCGGCGGGTGTCTCGCTGGACCAGATGCTGGTCGGGCTGTACCGCGCCAACCCCGACGCCTTCATCCAGAACAACGTCAACCGGCTGCGCGCCGGCTCGGTGCTGTCGGTGCCGACGGCCGACGAGGTGCGCGATGTCACGCCCGGTGATCTGCGCCGCCTGATCACCGCCCAAAGCGTTGATTTCAGCGCCTACCGCAACCGGCTGGCCCAGGGGGCGCCGCAAGTTCAGCCGCAAGCACCCGGCCGCCAGGCCCAGGGCAAGGTGCAGGCGTCGGTGGACGACCGCAAACAGTCGGCCGCCGCGTCGCCCGACAAGCTCAAGCTCAGCGGCGGTGCGGCGTCGGCGCCCGCCGCGCCGGCTGCCCCGCCCGCCAACCGGGCCGACAACGCCGCCCGGATGGCCGAGCTGACGCGCAACATCGAAGAGCTGAAACGGCTGCAACAAAGTGCGGCGGCAGCGCAGGCACCGGCGCTGCCGCCTGTGGCGCAGGCCGTGCCGCCGTTGCCGCCAGCCGTTTTACCGGTGCCGGCCGCGCCGCCGGCCCCGGCCGTGCCGCCCCCGGTGGCGCCAGCGCCGGCCCCGATGCCGGCCGCCCCGACACCCACCCCCATACCCGCCCCGGCCGTCACCAGCCCACCCGTTGGCAGTGGCGACAAGATCGCCACCGCGCCGCTGGCGGGCGGGCCGGCCACCGTCCCGGGCGCTACCAAGCCCAGCACCCCGCCCGCGCCGCCGCCCGCCGCAGCGCCCGACAGCAGCCTGATCGACAGCTTGTCGGCCACACCCTGGCTGCTGCCCGGCGCCGGCGCGCTGGCGTTGCTGCTGGCCGGCTACGCTGCCTGGCGTCTGCGTGGGCGCTTCACCAAATCGGCCAGCGAGACCTCGTTTCTTGAGAGCCGCATGCAGCCCGATTCGTTTTTCGGCGCCAGCGGCGGCCAGCATGTGGACACCCGCGACGCCAGCCGCGCCGGCGCCAGCTCGATGGGCTATTCGCTCAGCCAGCTCGACGCCATCGGCGATGTCGATCCAGTGGCCGAGGCCGATGTCTACCTGGCTTACGGCCGCGACCTACAAGCCGAAGAAATCCTCAAAGAAGCGATGCGCACCACGCCCGAGCGGCTGTCGGTGCGCACCAAGCTGCTGGAGGTGTACGCCAAGCGCCGCGACGGCAAGGGCTTTGAGCTGCTGGCCACCCAGTTGTACGCGCTGACCAAGGGCATGGGCAGCGACTGGGACCGGGCACAAGAGCTGGGCCGCCAGTTTGATGGCGACAACCAGCTCTACCAGCAGGGCGGCCACCCCGAAGAGATCATCCTCGACGGTGAGCGGGTGGTGATCGAGCCGCTGGGCGCCACCACCCAGCCGCACTCGGTGCAGTCAGCACCGACCCAGGCGTTTGAGGATTCCGGCCTGCCGCAACTCGGCGGTAGCGGGCTGGATATCGACCTCGATCTCGATCTCGACCTCGACTCGGCAGATGCCGGCCACGTGGGCCGCGCCCATGAAGCCACCCGGCCGATTGCGTCCAGCGTGCAGCGACCGGCCGACCCGGGCCTGACGTTTGCGGCCAACGCCCGCATGTTTGACGGCCCGACCGCCCGCCTGCCGGCCGCGCCGCAACGCACCGTGCCGGCCGACATGGACACGCTGTCGATGGACCTGGAGGATGGCAAGGGCGAGACCACCATGACGCTCGACACCGTGCCCGGCGCCGACACCACGCTCGACCTGCGCCAATTTGCCGCGTCGCAACCGGGCGCGCTGGTGGACACCGCGCCCACCACGCCAGGCCTGCTCGACGAGATGGCGTTTGACAGCGGTGATCCGCTGGCCCGCAAGCTGGAGCTGGCCGAAGAGTTCCGGCAGATCGGCGACATCGACGGCGCGCGGGATTTGCTGGAAGAAGTGGTGGCCAAGGCCGCTGGCACGCTGCGCTTCAAGGCGCAAGCCATGCTCGACACGCTGGGGTGAGCGCGGCGCCCGCCAGATGACCGCCCGGCTGGCGCTGGGCATCGCCTACCGGGGCACGGCCTACCACGGCTGGCAACGCCAGGCCGACGGCCACACGGTGCAAGACGCGGTGGAGCAAGCGCTGTCCACCTTTGTCGGTGCGCCGATCAGCACAGTGTGTGCCGGCCGCACTGACGCCGGTGTGCATGCCTTCAACCAGGTGGTGCACATCGACAGCCCGGTGCAGCGCGATGCGTTCTCGTGGCAGCGCGGCGTCAACCGCTACTTGCCCAAAGACATCGCGCTGCAATGGTGCCGCCCGGTGCCGGCCGATTTCCATGCCCGCTACCAGGCCCACGGCCGGCGCTACCGCTACTTGCTGCTGGCCTGCCCCGTGCGCCCGGCGCTGGAGACGGGTAACGTCGGCTGGGTCTTCCGCCCGCTCGATGCCGGGGCGATGCGAGCGGCGGCCGTCTACCTGCTGGGCGAGCATGATTTCAGCAGCTTCCGCTCGTCGGAATGCCAGGCCCGCAGCCCGGTGAAAACGCTGCGCCACATCCGCATCCAGCGCCACGGCGCTTACTGGCGGATTGATTTTGACGGCTCGGCCTTTCTGCACCACATGGTGCGCAACATCATGGGCTGCCTGCTGGCCGTGGGCACCGGCCGGCACCCGCCCGGCTGGCTGGCCGACGTGCTGGCGGCCCGCGACCGCGACGCCGCCGCAGCCACCTTCAGCGCGGAGGGCCTTTACTTTGCCGGCCCGTACTACGATGCCACGCTGGGCCTGCCCGAGCACACCTCCGCCATGGACTGGATTCCTTGAATGATGAGTCGCCCCCAAGGCCGCGGCTTTGCGGCGTCCGCCCCCCGAGGGGAAGCAAGTCAACTTGGGGCGGCCCGGCGTTGACTTGAGTAATCAAATGACCACCCGCACCCGCATCAAAATCTGCGGTCTCACCCGTGAGTCCGATGTGGCCGCTGCCGTGGCGGCCGGGGCTGACGCCATCGGCTTTGTGCTGTACGCCAACAGCGCCAGGGCCGTCACCGTTGCCCGGGCCGCCGCGTTGGCGCGGTTGCTGCCGCCGTTTGTGATGCCGGTGTGCTTGTTCGTCAACGCCAAGCCGGCGCTGATCGCGCAAGCGGTGCAAGCCATGCCCACCACCTTGCTGCAATTCCACGGCGACGAGACCGCCGCTGATTGCCACGCCCTGCACCAGGCCACCGGCCGGCCCTATCTGCGCGCCGCCCGCATGGCGCCGGGCTTCGACTTGTTAGACTTCGCGGCTGATTTCAGCAGTGCCGCCGGCATCCTGCTCGACACCGATGTCGAGGGCTACGGCGGCGGTGGAAAGGTCTTCGATTGGTCACTCGTGCCGCGCCACGTCCCCCGTCCGGTCGTTTTGTCTGGTGGGTTGAATCCTGCAAACGTGATCGCTGGCATCACGCGCGTCCGGCCCTGGGCGGTTGACGTCAGCTCGGGCGTCGAGCTGACCAAGGGCTTGAAAGATGCGGCGCTGATGCGCCAGTTCTGCGACGCGGTGCATGAAGCGGATTCGCTGATCGCCGACGCCGACACCTGATCCACCCCCGGCCCGTGGCGCTTGCTGCCCACGCGGCCCTGATCTGCAGGATGACACCCATGTTTGACTACCAACAACCGGATGCCCGTGGGCATTTCGGGCCTGTCAACGGCATCAATTTTGGCGGCACCTTTGTTGCCGAGACTTTGGTCCATGCGCTCGATGAGCTGAAAGCGGCTTACGCCCACTACAGCCAGGACGCTGAATTCATGGCCGAGTACCGCCATGAGCTGGCGCATTTTGTCGGCCGGCCCAGCCCGGTCTACCACGCCGCGCGTTTGAGCCGCGAGATCGGCGGCGCGCAAATCCACCTCAAACGCGAGGACTTGAACCACACCGGCGCGCACAAGATCAACAACACCATCGGCCAGGCGCTGCTGGCCAGGCGCATGGGCAAGCCCCGGGTGATTGCCGAGACCGGCGCCGGCCAGCACGGCGTGGCCAGCGCCACCATCTGTGCCCGCTACGGGCTTGAATGCGTGGTCTACATGGGGTCGGAGGACATGAAGCGCCAAAGCCCCAACGTCTACCGCATGCATTTGCTGGGTGCCCGGGTGGTGCCGGTGGAGTCAGGCAGCAAGACCCTGAAAGACGCGCTGAACGAGGCGCTGCGCGACTGGGTGACGAATGTGGAAAACACGTTCTACATCATCGGCACGGTGGCCGGCCCGCACCCCTACCCGATGATGGTGCGCGATTTCCAGCGCGTCATCGGCGACGAATGCCTGGTGCAGATGCCAGCGCAGATCGGCCGGCTGGGGGGTTGCGAAAACGCCCAACCCGACGCGGTGATTGCCTGCGTGGGCGGCGGCAGCAATGCGATGGGCATTTTTTACCCGTACATCGCGCACGAGCGGGTGCGGCTGATCGGGGTCGAGGCCGCTGGCCTGGGCCTGGACAGCGGCAAACACGCCGCCAGCCTGTCAGCCGGGTCGCCGGGTGTGCTGCACGGCAACCGCACCTATTTGCTGCAAGACGACAACGGCCAGATCACCGAGACGCATTCGATTTCGGCCGGCCTGGATTACCCCGGCGTCGGCCCCGAGCATGCTTATCTGAAAGACATCGGCCGGGCCGAATACGTTGGCATCACCGACGACGAGGCGCTGGTGGCGTTTCACCGGCTGTGCCGCACCGAGGGCATCATCCCGGCGCTCGAATCCAGCCATGCGGTGGCCTATGCGATGAAGCTGGCGGCGACGATGCGACCCGACCAGCATTTGCTGGTCAATTTGAGTGGCCGGGGCGACAAGGACATCGGCACCGTGGCCGACTTGTCGGGCGCCGAATTCTTCTGCCGGCCGTCCTGCACCGGGCAGACGGTCAAGGGTGGCCTGGCTGCGGCTGGGCAAACGGTGGAGTTCACAAGATGAGCCGGATTGCCGCCACCCTGCAAGCGCTGCAAAGCCAGGGCCGAAAGGCGCTGATCCCGTACCTCACCGCCGGTGATCCGTTTGCCGATAGCACCGCCGACATCATGCTGGCGCTGGCCGACGGCGGCGCCGACATCATCGAGCTGGGCGTGCCGTTCTCGGATCCGATGGCCGACGGCCCGGTGATCGCCCAGGCCAGTGAGCGCGCCTTGCGGCGTGGCATCGGCCTGGTGCAAGTGCTGGGCTTTGTCCGGGATTTCCGCGCCGGCAACCAAGCCACCCCGGTCGTGCTGATGGGCTATGCCAACCCGGTCGAGCGCTACGACCAGAAGCACGGCGCGGGCGCTTTTATCCGCGACGCGGCCGGCGCCGGGGTGGACGGCCTGCTGATCGTCGATTACCCGCCTGAAGAATGCGAGGTTTTTGCCGCTGACCTGAAAGCCGCCGGGCTCGACCTGATCTTCTTGCTGGCGCCCACATCCACCGAGGCGCGAATCCGCGAGGTGGGCCGCATCGCCACCGGCTATGTCTACTATGTCTCGCTCAAAGGCGTGACCGGTGCCGGCCATCTGGATACCGACGCGGTGGCGGCGGCCGTGCCACGCATCCGCGCCCATGTCAAGGTGCCGGTTGGGGTAGGCTTCGGCATCCGCGATGCGGTCACCGCCCAGGCCGTGGCCCGGGTGGCGGACGCGGTGGTGATCGGCTCAAAGTTGGTGCAAATCCTGCACGCCGAGCCCCGAGACACCGTGGCGGCGGCGGGCCAAGCTTTTATGGCAGAAATCCGGGCCGCACTTGATTCGCTGTGATTGCTGGGATTGCTGGGAGACCACCCGATGAGCTGGCTTGAAAAACTGCTGCCGCCCAAGATGCAGCAGACCGACCCCACCGGGCGCCGCTCGGTGCCCGAAGGCCTGTGGGTCAAATGCCCTGCCTGCGAGACGGTGCTTTACAACGCCGATCTGGCGCAAAACCTCAATGTCTGCCCCAAATGCAGCCACCACCACCGCATTGGCGCGCGCGCTCGTTTGAATGCATTTTTGGATGCCGAAGGCCGCTACGAGATTGGCCAGGAGGTGATGCCGGTCGATCCGTTGAAGTTCAAGGACAGCCGCAAATACACCGAGCGGCTGAAAGACGCGCTCGAGAGCACCGGTGAAACCGATGCGTTGGTGGTCATCGGCGGCGCGGTGATGAGCGTGCCGCTGGTGGTGGCCTGCTTCGAGTTTGATTTCATGGGCGGCTCGATGGGCTCGGTGGTGGGTGAGCGGTTTGTGCGCGGGGTGGCGTCGGCGCTTGAGCAAAAGCTGCCCTTTGTC
>JANLOP010000236.1:0-26061 GCA_031366635.1 Betaproteobacteria bacterium
CAGCCGACGATCCCCAAGTCCGACAGGCTCCTAGAGATTTGCGTTGACCGCTATCGCAGCATCGGGCGCGAGGCCGCAGCCGTCAGAATCACTCGCGCTGCAACGCTGCCCGAAGACCTGATCGACGGCGGCCGTTTCGACGTGACCGCGGCCACGAGTGCCGCCGCTTTGGCCGAGGCGGCGGCAGGCTGATCGCTCGGCCAGCAACCCAGGCACGCGCTGCCTGAGCACACGCTCGTCAGATGAATGGCGCGCAAGCCTTTTTGCGCAGCACTTGATCTCACCGTGTCACCAGCGCAGCCTGTCGCCTACCCAGGCCGTGGCAACGGCATTGCCCGAAGCCTGCCGTCAGCCCGTAAGCCAGGCGATGGCGCAGCGTCGTGATCGAGCTCTTCACGTGCCGCTGCGCGCGCAGCGGCTGCCTCGGGGGCGGCAATCCTCGGGAACGGCGGGCACTTGGCATTGACAAAGCAAGACTGACGGGGCGAAGTTGACGCCGTACGGATGGCCTGCCCGCTGCATCACCGGTGCCGGCAACGGGCAGCGCATGCGCGGCCAGCATGGCCGATCAGCAACGGCAGCGGCGGCCAGGTGAACTTCGATCTGGCGAGCGCCGGCAGCCTGCTGCTGCACGGCACCCATGCCGGCCCGCGCGTCAACTTCAACCTCACCGGCGCCGGCAGCCGCCTGACGGTGGCCGGCAGCCTGGCCCTGCTGTCCGGCAGCACGCTGGGCGCCGGCACGGGCACGCGGATCGACATCAGCGGCAGTTTCTCGTTCGCGCAAAGCGTCGAATCGCAGATGAACCTCGACCTGGCCACCCTCGGCTTCAGTGGCGGCGGCGCGCATTTGCTGGAGATCGGCGGCAGCGCAATGGCATGCCAGCCGCCGCAGCGCCGGTGCTGGGCAATTTCGGCATCGGCCAACGGGTGGTCGGCCAGGCCCATGCCGCGGCCACCTCGGTGCGACGGGTCGATGCGGTGAACAACGGCAACCGGTTGGGCAGCACGGCCGAAGCGCTGTACCTGAACAGCGACGCCGACGGCAACGGGCTGGCGATTCTGGGCGGCTCGACCCTGCTGATCGGCAACCTGGACGTCGATACCTACCAGACTGGCCAATGGCTGCACTTGAACGATTTGTTCAAGAACGGGGCGACGAAGATCGCCTATGACCAGGGCTTTGTCTCGCTGTCGCCGGTGCCTGAGCCGCTGACCGTGTCCATGCTGCTGGCCGGCCTGGGCTTGGTCGCCTGGCGCCGGCGGTGTTGCGCCGCCTGAGCCGGCTGCATGGCCACCAAACGAAGCCGCCGTCAATCGAGCTGGCGCGCCGCCACCAGCGCCCGCAACAGCGCGCGGTTGACGGCCGGCACCGCCATCAGCAGCGCGTCGGCGGCGCTGCGGATGTCGTAGATCGACGCCGCCTCGATGGCCTGCACCAGTGCCAGGTAGGGCAGCAGCGGGCCGTCGCCGTGCAGCAGCGCGGCGCGCACCGCGTCACTGACCGGAATGCTTTTGAGCAGCGCGGCAAACGGCTGCTGCATCAGCCGGTCGAGCAGCGAGAACACGCCGCAGATGAACAGCTCAGCGCGCTTGTCGTCATCGCAGCCACCGTCGCGGCCCAGCTCTTCCATCACCAGGCCGCGCCGCACCGCCGCGTAGATCACCGGCCGCATATTGTTGTCGCGGCTGCCCGAGGCCAGCAGCAGCGCCAGCCAGCGCTTGAGCCGCTGGTGGCCGATGAGCAGAATGGCATGGCGGAACGACGTCACCTCGACGCCCAGCCCAAAGGCTGGCGAGTTGATGTAGCGCATCAGCTTGAAGGCCATCGTCGGGTCGTTTTTCATCACCGCCTCGAGCCGGTCAACCGGCTCTTGCCGGTCCACCCGGTTCATCAGCTCGACGATGGCCGTCAACTCGGGCTGGCCGGCCCGGCCCGGGCTCGGTTGGTCACTCGCCGCCGCGTCGATCGGCCAGCCCAGCACCGCGATCGCGCCCCGGCCAAACGCATCGGTCATCTGGCCCAGCGTGCGCACGCCGGCCTGCACATGCGGGATGTTGCGCGACACCCCGCCCGGCGGCGGCATGCCGTCGCGCCGCTCGTCGGCCAGGTCGATGATCGAGTAGGCAAAACACGGCAGCACCTCACGGGGCAGCGGTGCCAGCGGCCGGCCCTTGATGAGCAGGGTGTTGCCGCGCTGGTGCAGCGCCATCAGCGCGCCGGTGCAGGCCAGATCACTGGCCATGAAGGCCGGCACCTCCAGCATCAGGTTGAGCGGCAGCGCGGCGCGCATCATGCTTTGCAGCAAGGCCTCACTGACGAGGTTGAGCGACAGCCGGCCGCCGTCAGCCGGCCACACCGCCAGCAGCGCGGTCAGCAACTCGCCAGCGTCAGGCTCGGCGTCGGGGCGGATCGGGAACACGGTGAGCCGCAGCGCGGTGATCAGCCGGTGGCGGTCGATCATCGGCGAGTAGCCCAGCGCCACCTGCGCCAACACGGGATGTTCGGTCATGGCCGCAGTGTGCCTGGGCACAGGCCTATTTGATGTAGTCGAACAGCGACAGGCGCTGCACCGAGGCATAGCTTTGCAGCGCGGCCTGGTAGCCGGTCTGCTGGCCCTGGAAGCGGCTGATGGCCTGCACCATGTCCAGGTCTTCGGCATTCGCCTGCACCGATTTGGCCCACAGCGTGCGGTCCTGGTTGCGGTTGTCGATGGCGTCGAGCCGGGTCAGCGCGCTGCCGGCCTCGGCACGGGCGGCCTGCATCTGGCCCATCACCGAGTCGATGTCGCGCAGCCCGCTGTTCACCGCCTGGGCCAACTGGCCGGCGTTGGCGGCGGGGTTCTTCAGCGTGCTGATGGCCCGGTCGAGGGCCTTGAACGCATTCAGATCGGGCGTGGACGGGTTCAGGCTGAAGCGGTCACCGGCGGCCGGCTGGCCTTTGATGTGCACCGTCATGCCGTCCACCGTCACCGTGCCGCCCGCGCTGTACGGCAGGTCGGCCTGGGCGGTGGCCACGCCGTCCCGCTCGACGCTGTAGGTGCTGCCGGCGCCGCTGCCCGAGAACACGATCTGGTAGGCCGCGCCGGTGATCGCGCCCGGCGTGGTGACGCTGCCGGCGTCGATCCAGCCGGTGCCGGTATTGGCCGCATCAGCGGCGCTGACAAACACGCCGTTGCCGCTGCGCGCGGCCAGCCAGATCGACGCGCCGTCCACCGTGCTGGGCATCTGCTCGGTGGCTGAGAGCTGGGTCTGGCCGCCGGTGGCGGCTGGCAACACGCCGGCCGGGGTGTCGAGAAACGGCATCGCGGTGGCGCCCTGGCCGCCAAACAAATAGCCGCCCGCGCCATTGCCCTGGTTGGCCAGCGCCAGCAACTGGCTGCGGTACTGGCCCAACTGGGCCGCCTGGGCCGCCCGCTCACCGGGGCTGTAGCTGCCGTTGCCGGCGGCCACCAGCGTCTCGCGGACGTTTTGCAGCACCTCACCGGCCTGGCCCAGCGCGGATTCGGCCAGGGTCATGGCGTTGCGGCTGGCATCCACCGAGCGCTGCTCGCTGCCGATGCGCTGCTGGGCGACAAACGCCCGCTCGGCGCGCGCCGCGCCAGTCGGGTCGTCGCTGGGCTTGTTGATGCGCTTGCCGCTGGTCAACTGCATTTGCGTTTCGACCAGATCGCTCTGTCGGCGTTGCAGGGTATCAATGGCGGCCTGGTAGCGGAAGGCGGTGGCGACTCTCATGGTGGGTGGGCCTCGGGGAAACAGTCAAGGTGGCGCGGGCGCGCACGATGTCTTGCTCCCTCTCCTGCTCGCGGGCGACGGCGCAAGACACAAGAACCCGAGCGCAGCGGCCTCATCGCACCACGCCCAGGATGGCGTCGAACATCGTCTGCGAGGTTTGCAGCATCTTGGCCGCCGCCTGGTAGCTTTGCTGGAACTGCAGCAGCCGGGCTGCTTCTTCGTCCAGGTTGACGCCCACCGCGCCGCCCAGCGCGGCGCTGGCTTGCTGCGCCACGGTGCTGCTGGTCGTGGCGGCAGCGGCCGCGCCCTGCACCCGCACGCCCACGGCCGCAAGCGCGTTGGCATAGGCATCGGCGGCGGTCTGGCCGTCGATCAGCGGGCTGGCGGCCAGGCTGTCGAAGCGCAGCGCGTTGCCGTTGCTGGCCGCCGGGTGGCTGGTGGGCGCGATATGGATGCGGTCGCCGGTCTTGGGCAGGCCGGCCAGCGCCAGCGAGATGCCGTCCTGCGTGATCGGCTGGCCCGCCAGGTAGCTGCCGGTGGCCAGCGCATTGTTGCCGGCATCCAGCACCTCGTAGCGGCCGATGTCATCGACAAAGTGCAGGCTGAACGGCGCGTAGGGCGCGGCCGGCGCGGCCACGATGGTCAGCGCCATCACGCTGGCCGAGCCGCTGTTGGCCGCGCCCAGCACGGCAGTCACCGGGTTCGCGGCCGCCAGACCGCGCGGGTTTTTCAGCAGCACTGTCAGATCGGCCGCCGCGCCGCTGACGGGCTTGAGCAAAAACGATTCACCCGGCGCCGGCGCGTTGGCGCCGATGGTGACGCGAAAGCCGTCGATCACCGCGCCATTGGCCACCGGCTGGAAGACCTTGCCATCGGCCAGCCGGGTGACGCTGTACTGGCCGGCGTTGGCCGGATCGGGCAGCAACTGGTAGTCACTGGCCTTCAGCGCCGATGCGTCTACGACGTCGAGTTTGACGCTGGCCACGAAGGCGCCGCTGGCGTCGCGCGCATTGCCGGCGGCCGGCTGGGCTTGCGGGCCGGCATGGCCGAACAGCGGCGTGCCGGCGCTGCCCTGCAAATCAAGCCCGAAACCTTGCTGCTGGTTCACCGCGCCGGCCAGCCCGGCCACCATTTGGCCCAGCCGGCCACGCGCATCCGCCAGATCCTGGTCTTGAAAGCGCATCAGCCCGCCCAGCCGGCCGTCACCGATGTCAGCGCTGCGCAGCGCGGTGACGTGGCCGGCAATGGCCACGCCCAGGCTGATGTGGCTGGCATCCACCGCATCGGCCTGCGCCACCAGGATGTGCGCCGCGCCACCCAGCACCAGCGACTGGCCGCTGCCGACAAACACATTGGCGGTCTCGTCCGGCCCGATGTAGCTGTGCACCTGTACCTGCTGGCCGATTTTCTGCACCAGTTGGTCGCGCTGGTCGAGCAGGTCATTTGGCAACTGGCCGCCGCGGGTGGCAGCGGCGATGCTGACGTTGAGCCGGGCCAGTGAGGCGGCCAGGGTATTGACCTCGGCCACGCCGCCCGCCGCATCGGCTTTGACCTGGGCTTGCAGCACGTCAATCTGGCTGGACGAGGCGCGCGCCAGCGAGGCAAAGTCTTCCAGCCGGCCCAGCACCGCCTGGCGCGCCGACAAATCGCCCGGCGCCGCCGCGACATCGGCAAAGGCGTTGAAGATTTGCGTGGCCGCCGCTCCCAGGCCGGCTGTGCCACCGACAAATATTTTCTCCAACTGGCTGAGCATGTCGTGCTGGGCGCTGTCGGCAGCGGCCGTAGAGCCCGCCGCAACCGCCTGGCTGCCGAGAAACAGATTGCTGGCCCGCGCCACGGTGGACACGGTGACGCCCCGGCCAAAATAGCCGGCACCGGTGTAGCCGCTGCCCGCCGTGGCGAGCTGCACCGACTGGCGTGAGAAACCCGGCGTGTTGGCATTGGCAATGTTGTTGCCGGTGGTCTGCAACTGGGCGTAGGCGGCAAACACCGCCTGCGTGCCCAGCGTCATCAGCGAGGTGGTGGCCATGCGGTGCCCGGGCTATGTTCTGAAGGCGCTGGGCATCAGGCCACGCCCCGTTGCAGGCGCAAGGTGGTGTTGATGACCCGGCCCAGCTTGTCGGCATACGCCGGGTCGGTGGCATAGCCGGCCTTTTGCAAGCCCTGGGCAAAGCCCTGGGCATCGCCGGCTTGCGCCACCACACCGGCATAGCGCGGGCTGCCCTTGATCAGCCGGGCGTAGTCGGCAAACGAGTCGGCGTCGCTGGCGTAGGCGCGGAACTTCTGCAGCATTTTTTGTGGCCGGCCGCCGATGTACTCGGTGGTGGTCACGTCCACCGTGGCGCCCGCCCAGCCGGCGCCAGCCTTGATGCCGAACAAGTTGTGGCTGGCCGTGCCGTCGGCGCCGACGATCTCGCGTTTGCCCCAGCCGGTCTCCAGCGCGGCCTGGGCCAGCATGAAGGGCGCCGGGATGCCGCTGGCGGCCGAGGCCGCTGCCGCCGCCGCGCTGTGCTGCTGGACAAAGCCGGCAGCGCTCTTTTCCGGAATCTTCGGCGTGCTGGCCGGCTCACTGACCACCGGCAGGCTGTTGTTGGCGCTGCCGGCGCTGGGAATCGGCCCGGGCGCCAGGCCCATCTGGCGCTCGAGTTGGCGCGCGATCACCTCGGACAGCCCACCCGGCTGGCCCACCATCTTGCTGGCCAGTTGGGCGTCCAGCAACTGGGTGCCGAGCTGGGTGCCGGCGTTGTCGAGCAGGCCCGACGGCTCACTGGCGGCGCGCATGCTCTTCATCAGCTCGTTCATGAACAGCGATTCAAACTGTTTGGCGGCGTCGCGCACCGACGCCCGCGGGTCTTTGGCGGCGCCGTGGCGCAGCGCGTCCAAGGCGCCGCCATCGCTGGCCAATCGGGACGGGTTGCTGAGTGCGGCGGCCATCAGATCACCTCCAGCTCGGCCTTTAGCGCGCCGGCACTTTTCATCGCCTGCAGAATGGCCAGCAGGTCTTGCGGCGTGGCGCCGAGGGAATTGAGCGCGCGCACCACATCGGCCAGCTTGGCGCCGGCCGGCAATTGCATCAGCGCCCCGCCCTGGGCGGTGATGGCGATGTCGGCTTTCTCGGCCTGCACCGTCTGGCCGCTGCTGAACGGGCCCGGCTGGCTGACCAGCGGCGTGGCATTGACGGTGACGGTGAGCGCGCCGTGCGCCACCGCGCAACTGCTCAGCGTCACCGACTCGTTCATCACCACCGAGCCGGTGCGGGCATTCAACACCACCCGGGCGGCGGGCTTTTCCAGCACCACGTCCAGGTTTTCGATGTCGGCCATAAAGCCGACATGCTCGGCAGCCAGCGCCGGCATGCGCACCCGCACCACCCGGCCGTCCACCGCCTGGGCCACGCCAGCGCCTTTTGCCGTGTTGATGGCATTGGCCACCGCCCGGGCGGTGGCGTAGTCGTTCGATTGAAGGTCTAACTGAAGAACGCCGTTGTGGCTCATCGCCGTGGGCACGGCCCGCTCCACGGTGGCGCCCTCGGGCACCCGGCCCGAGGCCAGGTGGTTGATCTGCACCTTGCTGCCACCGGCCGCCGCACCGGCGCCGCCGACGATCAAATTGCCCTGGGCGATGGCATAGATCTGGCCGTCGGCGCCGCGCAGCGCGGTGGCCAGCAGCAGGCCGCCACGCAGGCTTTTGGCGTTGCCGGCCGACGACACATTGACATCGATGCGCTGGCCAGGCTGGGCGAATGCAGGCAGCTCGGCCGTCACCACCACCGAGGCCAGGTTGCGCGGCTGCATCGTCACGCCGGGTGGCAGGGTGATGCCGTTCTGCTGCAAAAACGCCGCCAGCGCCTGCGGGGTGAACGGCGCTTGCGTCGCCTGGTCGCCGGTGCCGTCGAGGCCAAACACCAGGCCGAAGCCGGTGAGCTGGTTAGGCCGCACGCCCTGCACGCTGGCCACCTCTTTGATGCGGGCCGCCTGCACCGGCCACCACACTGCGGCGCTGGCGGCCAACAAGCCGATCAGCACGACGGCGCGCAGCCGCCGCTCGGCGCCCCAGGCGCGGTCGGCGGGCATGGCGGGCCTGGCTTGGGGTTTTGTCACCTTCATACCGGCATCAAGCTCATGAAAAACCGCGCCAGCCAGCCCATCGACTGGGCCTCGGCCTGCTGGCCCCGGCCGCGCTGTTCAATCCGCACATTGGCGATGTGGGTGCTTTGCACCGTGTTGCCGGGGGCGATGGCGCGTGGATCGACCTGGCCCGAGAAGCGCAGCACATCGACATTGGCATTGACGCCGATCTGCTTCTCGGCCGAGACGATGAGGTGGCCATTCGGCAGCACCTGCACCACGGTGGCGGTGATGGTGCCGGAAAAATCATTGCTGTTCTCGGTCGTGCCCTTGCCCGAGAAGCTGTTCGCCGACGTGCCGGCCGCGCTCAGCCGGGCCAGCGCGGCGGCCCTCAGCAGCGGCACGGCCTTCAGATCGGCGGCCACCGAGTCGGCCCGGTCCACCGTGCTGGTGCTTTTTTGCACCGCGCTGACCTTTTCGATGATGCTCACCGTCAGCGTGTCGCCGACGATGCGAGCGCGATGGTCTTCAAACAACGGGCGGTAGCGGTCGGCCTGGAAGATGGCGCCGCTGCGCGCGGCCGACGCTGCGGCCGGCGCCGGCAGCGGCAGCGGCATGGCGGCAGTGGGCAGCACCAGATCGACCGGCGGCAGCCGGGCCAGCGTCTCGCAGCCGCCGAGCAGCAGCAAGGGCGCCAGCAGCGTGGCCAGCAGCGCGGCCAGCCCGCCCAGGCGCGGCAGCCAGACCAGCCGCTGGGTCAGCGCACGGCTCAGGCCATGATTCACGGCCAGGCTCGGCTGGCAATTCAAGACGTGCGGCATGGCGCGGTTCAGCCTGGCCATCAAAGTTGCGCCAGCTTTTGCAGCATCTGGTCCGAGGTCTGCACGGCTTTGGAGTTGATCTCGTAGGCGCGCTGGGTCTGGATCATCGTCACCAGCTCTTCCACCACATTGACATTGCTGGTCTCCACGCTGCCCTGCGACAGCAGGCCCAGGCCGTTGCTGCCCGGGCTGCCGGCGGCCGGTGTGCCCGACGAGCCACTTTCGGCAAACAGGTTCTCGCCCTTCGGGTCGAGCCCGGCCGGGTTGATAAAGCCGGCCAGATGCACCTGGCCCACTTGCTGCGGCGCCACCTGGCCCGGCACGGTGACCGTGATCAGCCCATCGTTGGCAATGGTCACCGTCAGCGCGTTGGCCGGGATGCTCAAGCCGGGCTGCAGCAGGTAACCGCCGTTGGTGACGATCTGGCCCTGTGAATTGAGCTGGAAGGCGCCGTCGCGGGTGTAGCCGGTGCTGCCATCGGGCAACTGGATCTGGAAAAAGCCGTTGCCGCGCACCGCCATGTCCAGGTTGTTGCCGGTCTGCTGCAAATTGCCCTGCGAGAAATTGCGCGCCAGCGCCACCGGCCGCACGCCCAGGCCGATTTGCAGGCCGGTGGGCAGGGTGGACTGCTCGGCGGTGTTGGCACCCACCTGGCGCAGGTTCTGGTAGACCAGATCTTCAAACACCACATGGCCGCGCTTGTAGCCGTTGGTGGCCGTGTTGGCCAGGTTGTGGGCGATGGCGTCCAGCGCGGTCTGCTGCGCCTCCATGCCGGTCTTCGATATCCACAACGATCGGATCATCCAACTTCTCCAGGTGCTGCTTCACTGGCTTGATGATCGGGCTGACTTGAGGCTGGCCAAACGGCAAAAAGCGCCACTTCGGCGGCGCTTTCTTCGCCCGATGGGCCCTCAAGCTTGGCTTCGGCGCGGGTCGCTCCCTCACCCCAACCCTCTCCCGCGAGCAGGAGAGGGAGCAAGACCCCCCTCCGATACAGCGTCGTGGCTTGCCCCCTCTCCTGCTTGCGGGAGAGGGTTGGGGTGAGGGTGCAGCCAGGCCGCCACCCATTCACCAGACCAGAGCGCCAGTCGGGCACCGCCTACGCGCTGGACAACAGCTTGGTGGCCGATTGCTCACGCTCTTGCGAGGTTTGCAGCATCTTCATCTGCTGCTCAAACTGGCGTGCCGCCGAGATCATCGCCACCATCGACTCGACCGGGCTCACATTGCTGCCCTCCAGCGCGCCGTCCTGCAGCCGGGCGCTGGCGTCAGTCGGCAAATCAGCGCCGTCGGCGGCGCGGAACAAGCCGTCCTCGCCTCGTTGCAGCGGCGCCTCGGGGCTCACCAGCTTGAGCCGGCCCACGCCCTGCGGCCGGCCATTGCCCACCGTGGCTGTGACCGTGCCGTCGCCGCCGATCTGCATTTGGGCATTCGCCGGCACCGTGATCGGCCCGCCGTCACCCAGCACGGCCAGGCCGCTGCGTGTCACCAGCAGGCCCTCGCTGTTGACATCGAGAGAGCCAGCTCGGCTGTAAGCCTCGGTGCCGTCACGGCCCTGCACCGCCAGCCAGGCATTGCCCTTCATCGCCACGTCCAGGCTGCGGCCGGTGGCGGCCACCGGGCCGGGCTCGGCGTTGTAGCCGGGTGTCGTCTCGATGGCGTAGACGCGGGTGCTGGCGCCGTCGCCCAGCACCGGCACGGCGCGGAAGGCCGTCATCTCGGCGCGGAACCCTGTTGTCGAGGCATTCGCCAGGTTGTGCGCCAGCACGTCCTGGCGCTGCATCGCGGCCTTGGCACCGGCCATGGCCAGGTAGATCACGCGGTCCATCGTGGCTTCTCAGTCGGCAGGCTGGCGGGCGCCGGCATCAGCGCAGATTGACCAGCGTCTGCAGCACCGCGTCCTGCGTCTTGATGGTCTGCGCGTTGGCCTGGTAGATGCGCTGGGCCACCATCATGTTGACCAGCTCGGACGTCAGATCGACATTGCTTTCCTCCACCGCGCCCGATTGCAGCAAACCCATATTGCCCGAGCCGGGCGAGCCGACCGTGGCGTCGCCCGAGTCGAAGGTGGCGCTCCAGGTGTTGCCGCCCAGCGGCTTCAAGCCTTGCACATTGCGGAAGGTGGCCAGCTCGATCTGGCCGATGGGCGTGCTCTGGCCGTTGGAGTAGGTGGCCAGCACCACGCCACTGGGCTGGATCTTGACCGCGCTCAACTGGCCCGGCGGAAACCCGTCCTGGGTGATGTTGGTGACGCCGAAGTTGCTGCCGTACTGCGTCAGGGTGCTCAGGTCGAGCTTGACGCCGACGATGGGCCCGGTGGCCGCACCCTGGGCGTTGGACGCGGCCGGCACATTGAACAACACCGGGGGCAGCGGCAATGCCGCATCGGTCGGGTTGATCGGCCCGCCGCCGTTGGCCGGGAAGCTCAGGCTGGTGAGGGCCTGCGGGTCGCCACTGCCATCGGGATTGACCGCTACGCCATTGGCGCTGGCAAAAACGTTCCAGGTGTCGGCGGCCGATTTCTGGAAGAAGTAAGTCAGCGCCACCTCCTGGCCTTTGGTGTCGTAAACATTGACCGAGGTGGCGTTGCTGTAGGTCTTGGCGTCGTTGAAGTTGATCGGCGGCACGGCGGCGGGGTCGGCGGTGACCTTGGCGCGGGCGTCGAGGTTGAGCTCCAGCCCGACATGGCTGCTGACGCTGGGTTTGATGCCCGTGGTGGGCAGGGTCAGTGGCTGGGCCTGGCCGGGCACCAGCACGCCCTTGTCGTTGGCCGGAAAGCCGAGCAGGCGTGAGCCCTGGGTGTTGGCGACAAAGCCGTCGCGGTCGACCTTGAACTGGCCGTTGCGGCTGTATTGCAGCGAGCCGCTCAAATCCTTGAGCTGAAAAAACCCGCCGCCGTTGATCGCGATGTCCAGCGGGTTGTCGGTCGAGCTGATGCTGCCCTGCGAGAACTGCTGCGTCACCGCCGCCAGGCTGACACCCAGGCCGATGTTGTTGGCCCCGCCGTTGACGGCCCGGGCGTAGATGTCGGCAAACTCGGCCCGCGACACCTTGGCCCCCACCGTGCTGGCATTGGCCACGTTGTTGCCGATCACCTCCAGGTTGCGACCGGCGGCATTCAAGCCCGATACACCTTGCTGAAAACTCATTGCTGTACTCCTGCTGGGAAACGGGGCGCCGGGCGGCTTGGCACGGCGCCGGCCGGCGGGCGCGCACGCCAGCCGGGGTCAAACGGCCAAAAAACCAAGGTCAATCGACGGCAGCGATGGCGGCGTACGGCACCGGGCCGTTGTGCACCAGCTCCAGCGTCAACGCCGCGCCGTTGGTGTTGACGGCCTGCACCTTGTCGCGCATCAGCGTGCTGCTGCCCACCGGCGTGTTGCCGCTGGCCGCCGTGATGCGGAACCGGTAGCCGGCTGCCTCACTCACCGCGCTGCCGCCCGGCCAGACAAAATCATGCCGGCCAGCGGCCTGGGCGCCCAGGCTCAGCGTGTCCACCACCTGGCCGGCCGGGCTCAAGATCTCGGCCTTGACGCTGTTGGCTGCGGCGTCCACCTGGTAGACGCCGCCGACCCCACCACCCGCCACGCCGCCAGTGGCCGACAGCTTGTCGCCTTTGAGGATCACCTCCTTGCCCACCAGTGACGCGCCCTGCATCGCCTGCATCTGCACAAACTGGTGGGTCAGCCCCTCCACCGTGTTGTTCAGCTTCTCGATGCCGCTGACGGTGCTGATCTGCGCCATCTGCGACGTCATCTGGGCGTTGTCCACCGGGTTCATCGGGTCCTGGTTCTGCAACTGGGTGACCAGCAGCTTCAAGAAGCGCTCGCTGGCCTCTTTGGCCGTGGTGGCGGACGTGGCGCTGGCCGATGCCGCGCTGCTGCCGCCCGCCGCTTTGCCGCCGGTCAGCGCGGCGGCGGTGGCGGCCGAGAGGGTGGACGGGGCGGTGGGCAGGTTGCTGGACGAGATGGCAGTGCTCATGCGGGCTTTCCGGTGGGCGGTTGGGCAGTTTGGGCGGTGGAGCGGGCGGGCGGGTGGGTCACGACTGGCCCAGTTGCAAGGTTTTCAGCAGCAGGCTTTTGGCGGTGTTCATCACTTCAACATTGTTCTGGTAAGAGCGTGAGGCCGAAATCATGTTGACCATCTCGTCCACCGGGCTGACGTTGCTGTAGGTCACATAACCCTGCTCGTCGGCCGCCGGATGGCCCGGCGCCAGCACCTTGCGGCCGGCGCTGTTGTCCTCGATCACATCGCTGACGCGAACGCCGGCCGATGTGGCCTCGCCCATCAGCAGGGTCTGGAACACCACCTGGCGGCTTTTGTAGGCCTGGCCGTCGGGCCCGGCCACGGTGTCGGCATTGGCCAGGTTGCTGGCCACCACGTTCAAGCGCTGGGTCTGGGCGCTGGCGGCGCTGCCCGAGACATCAAAAATCTTGAACAGGCTCATGCAGGGCTCCGGTGAAATAGCGGGCTGCGCGGCCAGGGGTTGCGGGTCATGGCGGCCGATCAGCCCTGGTTGGCGCTTTTCATCGCGTCCAGCATCGAGCGCAGGCCGCCGTTGATGAAGCGCAGCGTGGCCTCGTACTTCACGCTGTTGTCGACGAAGCTGGCGCGCTCGCGGTCCAGATCGACGGTGTTGCGGTCGATCGCGTCCTGGCTGTGGCGGGCGTACAGCAGGCTGGGCTCGTCGCGCAGCGGGATGCGGGCGTCATCGTGCGCTGGGTGGCTGGTC
This sequence comes from Betaproteobacteria bacterium, assembly GCA_031366635.1. GTDB lineage: Bacteria > Pseudomonadota > Gammaproteobacteria > Burkholderiales > Burkholderiaceae_C > Pseudaquabacterium. The sequence continues at coordinate 13,355 of JANLOP010000236.1, forward strand.
GTCAGACTGATGCTGGCCAGGCTGGCTGCGCCAGACGCCGTGCCGGTGGCCTGGCGCAGCGCGTTGGCAAAGTCGATTTCGCGGGCCTGGTAGCCCGGCGTGTCGGCATTGGCGATGTTGCTGGCGATCAGGCGCTGGCGCTCAGACCGCAGCAACAAGGCCTGGGACTGGAAATCAAGCGCTTCGGTCAGACGTTGCATGCACAGCCCCTGTTGCTGATCTGCGGTGCCCGGGGTGGGCCGATGTGAAAGCATTGTGGGCAGCGCGCGGCGCCGGCATCGGGCCGAACAGCAGGCGCAAGGCGGTGCATTTCGGGCCGCTGCGGCCGGGCCACCCGCCACAACATCCAGGCGGTGAACAAGCTGCCGTTTTGCTGTCTGCCTCCCCGTCAAACCACGTGGTTGCGCGCGTGGCTTTGTGCATATCTGCCTGCGTGCCTGGCCTTGCATGCGCTGCTGGTGGGCCCCGGCGTGCACGCGCAGTTGCCGCCGCCCCGGCAGGACGCCACGCCAGCGGCTGCACCCGCCACCGCAACCGCACCCGCCACCGCACCCGCCACCGCACCCGACACGGCACCCGACACGGCACCCGACACCCTGCCCACCGGCCTGCGCGCCGACGTGCAGCGCCTGGCGCAAGACGCTGCGGCCACCGTCTGGGGCCCGCTGGCGCCGGCACCGCGCATCGAGGTGGTGGTCGGCAAGCTGGATGCGCGCCTGAAGCTGGCGCCCTGCCAGCAGATCGTGCCCTATCTGCCGGCGGGGGCCCGGCCGCTGGGCCGCACCCGCGTCGGGCTGCGCTGCGTGCAGGGCACAGCGCACTGGAATGTCAGCCTGGCGGTGGACGTGCGGGTCTGGGCGCCGTCGCTGGTGGCGGCCACGGCGCTGCCCATCGGCACCGTGCTGCTGGCGCGCCACCTGGTGGCCGCCGAAGTGGACCTGGCCGAACGCGCTGATGTGGCCGTCAGCCAGGCCGGCGCGGCCATCGGCCGCACGCTGGCGCGCAGCCTGGCGGCGGGCGAGGCGCTGCGCCAGGGCGACCTGAAAACCCGCCTCTGGTTCAACACCGGTGACACGGTGCGCATCATCGCGGTGGGCCCGGGCTATGCCATCAGCAGCGAGGGCCAGGCGCAAAGCCCGGGGCTGGACGGCCAGAGCGCCCGGGTGCGCACCGACAGCGGTCGCGTCATCACCGGCATCGCCACCGGCGAGCGGCGCATCGAGCTGGCGCTGTGAGGGTGGCGCTGTGCAGGCAGCGCTGTGAAGAGGGCGCTGCGGATGGCGTTTGTCAGCGCTGTCCGAAAAAACCGCCGCGCCGCGACGCGGCGTCGCCACCCCCGAACCACGCGGTTCAGCGAAAATCTGGCGGCAAAGCCCTAAAGTCCCCGGACGGCAAGCCGATACACCGAGCATGTCTCAGGGCCGGCTCACTTGGCCCCCTTCTGCTGGAGTGAATCATGAAGATCGGTCATCTCGAAAACAAATTGGTCACGCCGGCCGTCGGCGAGCGCAAACCAGGGCCGGCCACCGCGTCGCCGGTGCCCGCCAGCCCGGCGGTCGAGCCCAGTGCCACGGTGGCGCTGTCGTCCACCGTGGCGCAACTGGCTGCGGGCGGCACCGAGGGCGTGTTCGACACGCAAAAGGTGCAGCGCATCTCGGATGCCATCCGCGACGGCAAGTTTGTCGTCAACCCGGCGGCGATTGCCGACAAGCTGATCGCCAACGCGCAAGAGCTGGTGGGCAAGGTGGGCAGGCGCTGAGCGCGCACCGGGCGCCGGCATGAGCCATTCCCACGTTGATCTGCCGCTGCCGGCGGATGCCGCCCCGCATGACCTGCTGGAGCCGCTGGTGGCCCAGGTGGAGCAGCGGCTGGGCGCGCTGGCCGATTCGCTGCGCGAGCGCGACATCATCGCCATCGAGCAACAGGCCAATGGCCTGCACCAGGCGCTGGCCCGGGCGGTGGACTGTTTTGTGCACGCCGCCCGACACGGCGGTGTGCCCGAGCCGATGCGGCTGCGGCTGGCGCGCGCCAGCGCGCAACTGGCGCGCCAGCGCGAGGCCCTGGCGCGCGCCACCGCCGCGCTCGACCGGGCCATCGACGTACTGATGCCCGGCGCCGTGCCGGCCGGCAAGGTGTACCTGGCCAACGGCATGACGCAGGCGTTGCACAGCAGCGGCCATTTCAGCGCCTGAGGCCCTGCAGCGGTACGGCGCGCTACGGCGGCACGGCCCGCGCCGGGCGTGGCGGCGCCGGGGCGTCAGCGCCTCAATGCACCTGGCCCGAGGCCGGCGGCGCCTCACGCCCGGGCGTGAACAGCTCGCCCACATCCACCGGGTCAAAGCGGTACATCTGGCCGCAAAAATCGCAGCCCACTTCGGCCTCACCACGCTCTTCGACCAGCGAGACCACCTCGGCCGCGCCCAGCCCGCGCAGCATATTGGCCACCCGATCACGTGAGCAGCGGCAGGCAAAGCGCGGCACTTGCGGCTCAAAAACCCGTAGCGTTTCTTGCCAGAACAGCCGGTGCATCAACTGCGCCGGCTGCAGGCTGAGCAGCTCGTCGGCCGTCAAGGTGGCGGCCAGCAGCGCGATGCGGTTGAAATCCTCGTTGCGGCCGATCTGGTCTTCATCGGCGCTCACCAGCACCCGGCCGGCCAGGTTGGCCACGCCGCTGACCGGCAGGCGCTGGATCAGCAGCCCGGCGGCCACTGCATCATCGGCCGCCAGCACCAGTCGGGTGTCCAACTGCTCAGACTGAAGCATGTAGTGCTGCAACACCTCGCTGAGCTTTTGCAGCGGTTCATGCTGATCACCGTGCAGCGGCACCACGCCCTGGTAAGGCTGCTGGCCGGGCAGGCGGTTTTGCGGGTCGAGCGTGATCGCGCAGCGGCCCTGGCCGTGCACATTGAGCATCGCCTCCAGCCGGGCGTCGTCCGGCACATTACCGACCAGCTTGGCGGTGACGCGAAAGGCCAGGTCGGCCTGGGTCTCGGCCACCGCCAGCTTGACCGGCCCGTCGCCCTGCATCTGCAAAATCAGCGCGCCGTTGAACTGCAGATTGCCCTGCATCAGCACGCCGGCGGCGGCCATCTCGCCCAGCAAGGCCCGCAGCGGTGCCGGGAACGCATGGCCACCATCGCTGGCGCTGCGCCGGCGCGACAGGCAATCGCGCCAGCTCGCGCCCAGCCGCACCAGCATGCCGCGCACTGGCAGCCCTTCAAACAGGAATTTTTGCAGCTTGTCCATGCAGGCGCGCGCCGTCCGGGCGGGTCAATCGATGCGCTTGAGCGCGTGCGCGTGGCGCTGCTGCTGTTGCACGTAGTGCGCGGCGCTGGCGCGCAGCCGGGCGATCTGCTCGGGCGTCAGCGCGCGCACCACTTTGGCCGGGGTGCCGACGATCAGCACCCCGTCCGGGAACTCTTTGCCCTCGGTCACCAGCGCACCGGCGCCGACGATGCTGTCGCGCCCGATGCGCGCGCCGTTCATCACCACGCTCTGGATGCCGATCAGGCAGTTGTCGCCGATGGTGCAGCCGTGCAGCATCACCTGGTGGCCGATGGTCACGCCGTCGCCCACCGTCAGCGGGCAGCCGAGGTCGGTGTGCAGCACGCTGCCGTCCTGCACATTGCTCTGGCGGCCGATGCGGATGCGCTCGTTGTCACCGCGCAGCACGGCGCCGTACCAGACGCTGGCGTTCTCGGCCAGCGTGACGCGGCCCATCACCTGGGCGCTGTCGGCCACCCAGGCGCTGGGATGCACGTCGGGCGCTTCGTCTTCAAGCTGGTAGATCGCCATCGCGGGGCTCCTGATTGACGGGCTGCCAGCGCTGGCCGGGCCCTGAAATGTCGAAGCCTATGATTCTAGGGATGGATATTCGTCACCAAGCTCTGGCGGTTCTGTGCCTCACCGACCCGGCCAGCAAAGCCGGCCAGGCCCGTGCCTTGGGGGCGGCCGCGCACAGCGGGCAGGGCCGGCTGGACCCGTCTGCCAGCCTTGTCGCGCCTGCCGCCCTGCCCGGCCGCCCGGCCCTGCCCCGGCTGGTGGCCCCCGACCAGGTGCCGCGCCGCTCGCCCTTCACGCTGGCCGGCCGGGCGGCGCTGCTGCACGCCATCTGCCACATCGAGTTCAATGCCATCAACCTGGCGCTGGACGCGGTGTGGCGCTTTGCCGGCCTGCCCGAGGCCTATTACCTCGACTGGCTGCAGGTGGCGGCTGAAGAAGCGCTGCACTTCACGCTGCTGCGCGACCACCTGCAAAGCCTGGGCCACGACTACGGTGACTTTGATGCCCACGACGGCCTGTGGCGCATGACCGAGGCCACCGCCGGTGACATCACGGCCCGCATGGCGCTGGTGCCGCGCACGCTGGAGGCGCGCGGGCTGGATGCCACGCCGCCCATCCAGGCCAAGTTGCAACGGGCCGGCGATGCGCGCGCGGTGGCCATTCTCGATCTCATCCTGCGCGACGAGATCGGCCATGTCGCCATCGGCAACCGCTGGTACGCCTGGCTGTGCGCCCGCGACGGGCTGGACGCGGTGGCGCTGTACCCGCAACTGGTGGCGCGCTACGCCGCACCGCGGCTGCGCCCGCCTTTCAACCTGGCGGCGCGGCGCGCGGCGGGGTTTACCGAGGCCGAGCTGGCGGCGCTGAGCGCACCGGACGATTGAGTCGGTCGGTCACGGCCGTGTGATTCGACCAGGCCAGGCGACCGGGCCAGGCGACCAAGCCAGGCGGCCGGGCGATGCGGCCGGGCGGGCGCATCAAGCCGGCGCCGCTGCGTCGCCTTGCGCCGTTGCCCGCATCCAGGCTTTGGTGGCCAGGTGGCGGGCCAGCATCAGCGGCGGCATGCGCAGCCAGTGCGCCCGCCCATACAACGCAAAGCGGGCGCTGGCATCAAAGCGCAGCGCGGCTGTGCGGTGCGGCGTGCGCAGTGCCCGGCGCCACAGCGAGCGCATCAGCGCGTCCAGCGGCGCTGGCGCGGCACTGCGCCGGGCCAGCGCCAGCGCGGCCTCGGGCACCGGCGTGGCCAGCAGGTGGTGGGTGGCCCAAAGGCCGTAGTGCAGCGTGCGTTGCAAGTGCATTTGCGCAGCGCGCTCAAACAGCCCGTCCCAGAAGCCGGGCTCGGCGCTGAAATGGCGCAGCAGCAGGTCCAGATCGGTCAGATCGCGCAGGCCGTGCGACAAATCATCGTTGTGAAACAGGTGCGCCATGCTGTGCAGCACCATGTCGGCCGGCGCCAGCACGGCCGCGCCGGGCAGGCCGGGCACCGACCGAGCGCCCGCCAGCAGGCGCTGGGCGTCGGGCACCTGGCGCACGGTGAGCGGCAGGATGTTGTGGTGCACGTCCAGCACCGTCTGGCGCCGCAGGTGCTGCATCGGCGGCAGCTCATGCATCCACTCGCGGTAGTAGCGCTGGTCGTACGGCGTGTGCTGGGTGGTCATCCAGCCGCCCAGCGTGAGGTGGCTTTCCACTTGGTTGAGCGCGCTGCGCGGCACCAGGATGTCGATGTCCGAGAACAGCCGGCCCTGCGCCGCTGGCAGGGCGGTGGCCACATACGCCGCGCCCTTGAGCAGCACGACAGGCAGGCCCAGCGGGCGCAGCGCGTCCAGGATCAGGCCGATCTCACGCACGATCTCGCGCTGCTGGGCCGCCACGACGGTCAGCATTTCCAGCAGATGCCGGCGCGGCGCATCGGGCACGCTGGCCAGCAGGCCCTGGTCGGCCAGGCGCTGCGCCAGCCGGGCCAGCAGGTTGGCGCTGCGCGCCTGGCGAATCAGCAGCTCCCACTGCGGCGCGCCCAGCCCGGCCAGGCGGTCGGCGTGGGTCCAGGCCCAGCAGGCCAGGTCGGGCGGCGCAGCGGCCATCAGGCCATCTGCGCGCTGCGCGCTGCGCTGCGAGCTGCGTTGCGCCCCCCGTCGGGCTGAAGCCGGGCGACGCTCACGCGGCCAGGGCCGGCGTGGCCAGTTGCTCAAACGTGGCCACGGCCTCGTCCAGGTTCTGGTAAGTGAATGAAAAACAATCGCTGCGCCGCACCAGGCCGGTCAGCGCGTCGAATCCGGCGGCCTGGTGCACGTTGAAGTTAAAAGCGTTTTCGATCAGCGACATCACGCAACGCCCGCGCGCCAGCGGCGCCAGCGCGGTAGCGGCGCCGGCCTGGTAGCGCGGGAAGACGATCCAGCCCGGCGCGGCGGTCTCAGCCGCGCGCCGCACCGACTCAGGCGGCGCCGCAAAGTGCGCCACCGTGCCTTTGACGGTGTCACGCACCACCGAGCCGTACTGCACCGCACCGGCGGTGAAGGCCCGCAGCACGTCGATCGAGGCGTTTTTCAGGCTCACCGCGCGCGGCATCGCCACCAGGTGGCCGCTGGCCGGGTCGATCAGCGCCAACTCATCGGACAGCAAGCGCCAGCCGCGAAACAGCAGTGCCGCGCACAAGGTGCTTTTGCCCGAGCCCGATGGCGCCGGCAGCACCAGCGCCCGGCCACCGCGCTCCAGCACCGCTGCATGCAGGATCAGGTAGCGGTGGCACAGCGTGGTGACGCACCAGTTCATGCCCCATTCCAGCATCGGCAGGCCCTGGCCGCCGGGCAGCGGGGCAAACGCATTGTTGCCGTCCATCTTGAAGACCAACTGCGGCCGCAGCCAGCGCCGCAGGCCGCGGGCCGGCTCGACGCTGACATGAAAATCGGCAAACCTGTCGGGCGCGGCGACGCGGTGGCCGGCATACAGCGCGCGCAAACCCCGCGCCACGTCGGCCACCGGCGAGCGGATGCACAGCACCAGCGGCCCGGTGCACAGGCGCAGGCCGTCGCCACGCAGATGGTGACGCAGCGCGGCGTCCGACAAGGCGGCCAGCGTCAACATCAACGCTCTACCACGATGCCGGCCTGCACCAGCGGGCCCAGCAACTGGCGCAGCGCCTGGTGGTCGGCCAGCGCGGCATCGGCGTCCAGCACAGCGTCGCTGCCGAACAGCGCGCAGCAGATGTCGCCCAGCCGGCACGGCGTGTTTTGCGCCTGCAACCAGGCCAGCGCTGACGCGGCCAGCGGATCGAGCAAATGGGTTTCGAAGCGGCCGGCCACATAAACCACCATGTCGCGGTCCAGCGTGCAGCAGCACACGTCCGGCGCCACCTGGTAGCGCAGGCCGGCGCAGCCGACCCAGCCGGCTGGCGCCGCAAGCTCAGGCATTCATGACGGTGCGAAGCCAGTCCAGCGCCTGGGCCTCGGTCCAGGTAAACGACGGGAAGGCGGCCAGCCCGGTGGGCGGCGTGCCGGTGGTGATCGTTTTGAAAAGCGCCCGGGCCTGCAACACCGTCATGGGGAAGTTTGGCGGCGGGTTGGACGCATTGGCGTAAGCCGCGACACAGTATTTGGCAAACTCGGAGTACGACCCTGCCAGCACCTGCTTGAGCGTCACCGACCGGTTGGCTGACGGGCTGGCCAGCGCACCAAAGACCGTCGCAAACAGCGCAGTGGACGGCCAGGACGCCGGCGCCAGCGTTGCAAAGTAGTTGGGGCCACGGGCAGTACACACCATGGCGCCGGGGTGCCGGCTGTTGAAGGTGGTTTGCGAGATGAAGCCGGATGGGTTGACGCAAACCGCCGCCGCGTGCGACGGCAAGCTGGCCAGGGTCATCACCACCGGCGTTGCAACGCCCAGGCTGCGGCGCAACAACAAGCGCCGCGAGACGGTGCTGTCGTGCAGTGCATCGCCGATGTTTTGCTCGGGTTTCAAAACGGTCATTGCCTGGCTCCCAGGTCGTTCAAAGGTGAACGCCCTCTGCGCACGATTGTAGGGAGCGCCCCTGCGCGCGGCAGCCAGTTGGCGACCCGCATTTGCGGGGTGACATCAATCTATTTGAGGCATTTATTGCAGTATTCCCGCCATTGCCATTGGGCTGCGGCCGTTGAATTTATGGTCTTTTACGACTTCTATCAATCAATGCACACAAACTCGCTGCAAGCGGCGTCGCGCATCGGTTTGACAAGCTTGCCAAAAGCCCGGACGCCGGCCTGCGCCCGCCGTGGGGCGGCCAAACTCTCAGGCTCTCAATCGGCGTACACCCCGGCCGACTTGATCACCGGCGCCCAGCGCTCGGTCTCCTGCTTCAACCAGGTGCGCAGACCATCGGGCGTGAGCTTGGCATCGGGCACGATCTCGGCCCCCAGGTCGGCCAGGCGGGCCATCACCACCGGGTCTTTGAGCGCCGCCCGCACGGCGGCGTTGACCTTGTCGATGGCGTATTTGGGCGTGCCCTTGGGCGCGTAAATGCCGTGCCAGACCATCACCTCAAAGCCTTTGAGGCCCTGCTCGGCCAAGGTGGGCGCGTCAGGCAGGGCCTTGATGCGCTGGGCGGTGGTGACGCCATAAAAACGAACCGTGCCGGCCTTGATCTGCGGCACGGTCTGGGTCGTCTGGTCGCACAGCAAATCGACCTGACCGCCCAGCAGTGCGGCCATCGCCGGGCCGGTGCCCTGGTAGGGCACGGTCGTCAGGTCCACCCCCACCGCCTGGCGGAAGACCATGCCGCACAAATGCGACACCGCGCCCAGCCCGGCATGCGCCAGGTTGACTTTGTCGCCCTGGGCCCGCAGGTAGACCAGCAGCTCGGGCAAGGTCTTGGCCGGCAGGTCTTTGCGGGCCACCAAAGTCATCGGCACGTCCACCACCTGGCTGATGTACTCAAAATCAGTCAACGGGTTGTACGGCAGCTTGCGGTACAGCGCCGGTGCGGTGGCCATGCCGTTGTGGTGGATGAGCAGGGTGTAGCCGTCGGGCGCGGCCCGGGCCACCAGGCCGGCGGCCAATGTGCCACCGGCACCGGTGCGGTTTTCCACCACGACCGACTGGCCGAGCGCTTTGGCCATCGGCACACTGATCGCCCGGGCCACCACATCGGTGGGGCCGCCAGCGGCAAATGGCACCACCAGGGTGATGGCACGGCCCGGGTAGGTCTGGGCGGCGGCGCTGCCAACGGCCAACCAGACCAAGGCGCCCAGAACGGCCAGCGGTTGACGAAAAATCATGCTTCTGTCTCCGGAAGATGGCCACTGTGCTGGTGGCACCGGTCCTGCTGCCGGGCAGCAGGGCGATAAAGCCAATCAGAACGAGTAGCGGCCCATCAAATCCAGGCGCTGCATCGCGCCCTTCTCGCCCGAAAATGTCGTGCGCTCGCCGACGATCACCTCACCACCCAGCTCAACGTTCTTGATCGGCGAGTAAATCAGGTTGACAAACAACTGCTGCAGCCGTTTGTTGTCCACCGCCTGCGCTGTCTTGCCCTGGTTCATGCCGAAGGCCACCGTGCCGCGCAACTGGTCGTTGAAGGTCTTGGAATAACCCACCACCAGGCCCTGGTTTTTGTCGAAGGTGATGGCGCCGGTGCTGCTGTCAATGCGGTAGCCGTTGCTGCCGTAAAGCTGGTCGATGTCGCCTTCAACGGCGGTGTACTGGCCCATCAGCAAATCCTTGTCGGTGAGCTTGAAGTTGCCGCCGATGCCCACGCCGTAGCCGCGTTTGGTGGTGGTGAGTGAGCGTTTCTCGTGCGCCAGGGCGCGCGCATTGATGGCGCCCCAGTCAAAACTCTGGTCAAAGCGGGCCACCAGTTGCGGCAAACGCTCGGCCGCGCTGCCGCCGCCAAACTGGTCTTCCGGGTCTTCCACCGCCACGGTGACCTTGTAGCCGGCTTTGCTGTCGCCGTAGCTGTAGCGGATCATCGTGCGGCGCGAGAACGGTGCGCCGATCGGGCCGTTGAAATCCACCGTCTCGGGCAGGTTGTCCAAATCCATGAAGGTGGACCAGGTCTGGCCGATCAAAAAACCGCCGTACTCACCGTAAGCATGGCGCAACCGCAGGCGGTTGCGGTTGCCGCTGCCGTAGGCGTAAAAATCAGCCTCGACCCGGGTATTGAAGCTGCCCGCGCTGGTGGGCGTAGAGGTCTCGAAACCAAAACGCGAGGTCTGCGCTGTCAGCTTGGTCTTGCCCTTCTGGCCCAAAGTGGGATTGCCCAGCACCTCGCTGCTCACTGGCTGAAACGTCAGGTCGGTGAAGTTGTCACTCGGCCCCGAGCGGCCCACGTCGTGGATCAGGTGGGCCTCGGCATAACCGTACAGGCGCAGCGTTGTTTCTGAGCCCGGCAGGCGGAAGCCCCCGCCGATATCGCCCAGCGTCACCGCGTCCTTGTTTTTGATCTCAAGCTGCTCAAGCCGCTCACCCCAGCCGCTGGCGTCGGCCGGCGCAGCCGCGCCACCCTGGGCCTTTTTCAGCGCATTGACCTCTTCGCGCAGCTTGCGCAACTCTTCGCGCATCTCGTCCATCGCCGGATTGGATTGCCCAAACGCCGGGGCCGTGCCCAGCACCAGCAGGGACGCCGCCAGCGCGATCAGCGTGGGTTGAAGTTTCATGGTCTTCTCCTGTTTTGAAATCGGGGGCCTGCCGCGCTCGGCGGTCAGTGAAGAATCTGGCCCAGAAAAGCGCGGATGCGCTCGTTGTCCTGGGCCGCAAAAAACGTCTCGGGCGGGGCATCGGCCGCCACCCGGCCCTGGTCGATGAACAGCACCCGGTCGGCCACCTCGCGGGCAAAACCCATTTCATGCGTGACCACCAACATCGTCATGCCGCTTTTGGCCAGTTGCTTCATCACGTCCAGCACCTCTTTGACCATCTCCGGGTCGAGCGCCGACGTGGGCTCATCAAACAACAACACCTTGGGCTGCATCGCCAGGCTGCGCGCAATCGCCACCCGCTGCTGCTGGCCGCCCGACAACTGAAACGGGTGTTTGTGGATGTGCTCGATCAGGCCCACCCGGTCCAGCAGCTCACGTGCTCGTGATTCGGCCTCGGCCCGGGCCAGGCCACGCACCCGGCGCGGCGCCAGCGCCACGTTTTCGAGCACGGTGAGGTGCGGAAACAGGTTGAATTGCTGGAACACCATGCCCACCTCGGCGCGCAATTTATCCAGCGCCTTGCTGTCGTCATTGACCTCGATGCCATCGACCACGATGTGGCCCGAGTCATGGGCCTCGAGCCGGTTCAGCATGCGCAGCAAGGTGGATTTGCCCGAGCCCGACGCGCCGATGATCACCGCCACCTCGCCGGCGTTGAAATGGGTGCACACATCCTTGAGCACATGGTGCGGGCCGAAATGCTTGTTCACGCCGTCCACGGTGATCAGCGGCTTGACGTCACGCATCTCGCACCTCAAAGGCAAGCGCAACACCCGGCGCAGGAATCAGACCCAAGCAAGTAGGCGCCGTGGAACCGGCTCCGCCGGGCCACTGGCGTGCCTTGCAGGCCGCGCCGGGCCGGTTGCCCCGGCTCCTGGCCAGGCACACGAGGTCCACTGGACCTCGTGTGTCCGGGCTCGGCCCCCCTTGGGGGGAGGCGCCGAAGGCGCTTCGGGGGGTCATGTCAATTTCCCTTCGATGTCGTAGCGGCGCTCGACCGCGTCGCTGATCTGCGTCATCACCGTCGTCAGCGTCAGATAAATGATGGCCGTGGCGATGAACACCGGCACCGCCTGGAACGAGGTGCTTTTGACCTGCGACCCGGCGTTGGTGAGTTCCACCACGCCGATGGTGAAGGCCAGCGATGAATCTTTCAGCAGCGCGACGATGTTGTTGACCAGCGGCGGCAGCGCAATCTTGAAGGCCTGCGGAAAGGTGATGTCGATGAAGGTGTGCCAGCGCGACAGGCCGAGCGAGCGCGCTGCCTCGATCTGGCCTTTGGGCACCGCCAGCAAGCCGGCGCGGATGGCCTCGGCGTTGTAGGCGCCCACGTTCAGCGCCAGCGCCATGCAGGCGGCGGTGAACTCGCTGAAGCGCAACCACGGGCTGATCTCAGGCAAGGCGAAGTAGACAAACAGCACTTGCACCAGCAGCGGCGTGCCGCGCATCACCCAGATGTAGAAGCCGGCAATCCAGCGCAGCGGCGCCACGCGCGAGACCTTGCCGAGCGCGGCCAGCACGCCCAGCACCACGCCGATCACGCCTGAGACCACGGTGAGCTGCACCGTCACCCGCGTGCCGTCGGCAAACAACTGGGCGTTGTTGCCAATCGGATCAGGCGCCATCGCCAGCGGGATCGGGATCAGCCACAGGATCAACATCAGCACGGCCGAGGCAGCCAGCATGGTGGCACTGCTGCGTTGCTGGCGCGACCAGCCAGCGGGCCAGAGAGAAAGCGCACGGTCCAAAAAGGGCTCGCAATCCAAAGTTGAAGGCCAGGCGGCCAGGCGGGCAGACAGCCAGCCCGCAGACGCCGGGCCGGCGCTCAGCCGCCGCTCACTTGCAGCGGATGTCCTCGTTGAACCACTTCTTCGAGATGGCGGCGTAGCTGCCGTCGGCCAGGATGGCGGCCAGCGCCTTGTTCACATCGGCCGCCAGCCCGGTATTGCCCTTGGCCACGGCGGACGCGATGCGCTCGATGAACAAAAAATCACCCATCTTCATGCCAGCGCCGGGGTTGGCGGTGAGCGAGTTGAGCGCCACAAAACGATCCGTCACCCAGGCATCCACCCGGCCGCTGACCAAGGCCGCCCGGGCGTCAGTGTCTTGCGGGAAGTTCTTCACCTCTTTGACCGCCGAGACCTTTTTGACGTTTTCGAGGTAGGTGGTGCCGGTCTGCACCGAAATCACCTTGCCGGCCAGATCGGCGGCGGTCTTGATGGCGCCGTCTTTGGCGATGATCACGCCGCCCGAGCAGTA
>JANLOP010000241.1:0-31154 GCA_031366635.1 Betaproteobacteria bacterium
GTCCACCACCAAAAAGCCTGCCGTCCCGGCTAGTCAACGCAGCTCGAAAGCCGACAGTTTTTTCGCCACCGGCACATTTTTCAGCGTGACATAAACCGGCAAACCATCTTTGTATTTTGGATAGTCTTCGCCCTGAATCAGCGGCAGCAGGTAACGCCTGCAGGGCTCGGTGATGCCGAAACCATCTTCGGTGATGAAGTTGCGCGGCATGAATTTTTCGACGTTTGCCACCTTTGACAGTGGCGCCATGCCAATTTTGTATTTGTAGGGAATGTCGCTGATGCGATCGATGGTGGGCATGACGGCGTTGTGACCGCTGATGGCGAGCTGGACGGCCTTTTTGCCCAATTCATAGGCCTGCTTCACATCGGTTTTCGATGCAATGTGGCGCGCCGAACGCTGCAGGTAGTCGGCTACTGCCCAGTGGAATTTGTAGCCCAGCGCCTGCTTGACCATGTTGGCTATGACCGGCGCGGCACCGCCGAGTTGCGCGTGGCCAAACGCATCGCGCGTGCCCTGTTCGGCGAGGAATTTTCCGTCCGGGTAGTGGCAGCCCTCGGACACCACGACAGTGCAATAGCCATGCGATTTGACGAGTGCGTCCACACGAGAGAGAAACCTGTTTTGGTCGAATTCGATTTCGGGGAAGAGCACCACCACCGGGATACCGTGGTCTTCAACCAGGCCTCCGGCTGCGGCTATCCAGCCTGCATGCCGGCCCATGACCTCAAGCACAAAAACCTTGGTGGAGGTTTTGGCCATGGAACGCACATCGAGCGAAGCTTCCAGCGTCGAGACGGCCACGTATTTGGCCACCGAGCCAAAGCCCGGGCAGCAATCGGTAATCGGCAGATCGTTGTCCACCGTTTTCGGAACATGGATGGCCTGGATCGGGTAAGCCATGGCCTCTGACAACTGACTCACCTTGTAGCAGGTGTCGGCCGAGTCGCCGCCGCCGTTGTAGAAAAAATAACCAATGTTGTGCGCCTTGAAAACCTCGATCAGGCGGTCGTATTCGCGCTTGTTGGCTTCCAGTGATTTGAGCTTGAAACGGCATGAGCCAAATGCGCCGGCTGGCGTGGAGCGCAGGGCTGCGATGGCGGCAACTGATTCCTTGCTGGTATCGATCAGGTCTTCCGTCAGCGCGCCGATGATGCCGTTGCGGCCAGCGTAGACCTTGCCGATCTTGTCCTTGTTTGCACGCGCGGTTTCAATCACACCGCAAGCCGATGCGTTGATCACCGCAGTAACTCCGCCTGATTGCGCGTAAAAAGCGTTTTTCTTTGCCATATTGCTGATTTCCTTCAAGCTTGATTTTGAATGTGCGCGTATCGGCTGTCAGCTACCGAGGGCGCGCGTGACGACTTCGCGCGTATCTTTACTGAGGTCGCTTTTGCTGGCGACGCGGCTGATGGCTTCGCGTGCCGCGCTGCGATAGGGTTCGGCCAGTTTGCTCCAGCGGTCCAGCGCACGTGCCAGGCGGGCTGCAACTTGCGGATTGATGGCGTCGAGCTCGATCACGCGTTCGCTCCAGAACACATAACCTGCTGCATCTGCACGGTGGAATGCAGCAGGGTTGCCCTGGCAGAAGGTGCTGATGACGCTGCGCGCGCGATTCGGATTGCGCAAGCTGAAATCGCTGTGCTTCATGAGTTGCTTGACACCTGGCAAAACATTGCCGCCGCGGTCCGGCGCACCGGCCTGCAAACCAAACCACTTGTCAATCACCAGCGCTTCGTCGTTGAACATTTCGTGGAAGCGCTGCAGCGCCTGCGCTGCCAGCGGGTGGCCACTGGAGACCAGCGCCGCGAGGGCGTTGAAGCGGTCGGTCATGTTGCCGGCATCCTTGAAGCGCTGCAGTGCCTTGCCCGGCCATTCGTCCGTGCGTTCTGAGCTTGGCCTGCCCTGAGCTTGTCGAAGGGGCGAAGGACTGGCAACCGCTGCCAGGCACAGATGCGCAAGCGCCATGCCGGCAAGGGCGCGGCGACCTGACGAGACAGCGTCGGGTGTATAGGCTCCGGTGTCCTGCATGGTTTCATACACCACGGCCCAGTCGGCCTGAAGCGCGTTGGCAAGTTGCTGGCGCATCGCTTCACGCACGGCGTGTATGTGCTGCGGGTCCACCACCTCCAGCTGCTCGGCCAGATAGGTTTCGGACGGTAATGTGAGCACCAGTTCCTTGAAGGCTGCATCGAGCGCCGGATGATGCAAGACCTGGCGCATGGCGTCCACATAAGGCTGGTCTAGCACATCATTTAGTGCTGCAGCCCACTGTATATGCGCATCACCAGCTATTGAATTAATAGCACGTACCGCCTGGTTGACAGCCAGGCGCTGTCCGGCTTCCCAGCGGTTGAAGGGGTCGCTGTCGTGCGCCAGCAAGTGCAGCAACTGTGCATCGGTGTAGTCAAATACCAGCACCACAGGCGCAGTGAAACCGCGCAGGATGGACGGGACCGGCTCCTGCGTGATGCCGATAAAAGTAAAAGTCTCGCTGGCCTGCGTCAGCACCAGGGTGCGTGTGCCTGTCTGTGCCACAAGCTCGCCCGACAACTGCAAGGGCAGATCGCTACCATCCATCCCGAGCAGGCCAAGCGTCACCGGAATCACCAGCGGCTGCTTGAGCGGCTGACCCCGCGTGGGCGCGCAACTTTGTGTGAGCTGCAGGGTATAGCTGCCGGCCGCAGCATCGTAGCTGCCGTGCGCGCTCACCCGCGGCGTGCCGGCCTGGCTGTACCAGCGCTTGAACTGCGGCAGCAGGCGCGCCAGGTCAGAGGCCGGATTGGCATCGGCAATCGCCTGCGCAAAGTCGTCGCAGGTCACGGCGTGGCCGTCATGGCGTGCGAAGTAGAGCGTCATGCCTTTGGCGAACCCTTCTCTGCCGACCAGCGTCTGCATCATGCGAACGACTTCTGCGCCTTTTTCGTAAATCGTGACGGTGTAGAAATTGCTGATCTCGACGTAGCTGTCAGGCCGAACCGGATGCGACATCGGGCCTGCGTCTTCGGGGAACTGTGCAGTGCGCAATACGCGCACGTCTTCGATTCGCTTGACGGCGCGGGCCGATGCCTCGCCGCACAGGTCTTGCGAGAACTCCTGATCACGGAAAACCGTCAGGCCTTCTTTAAGAGACAGCTGGAACCAGTCGCGGCAGGTCACGCGGTTGCCGGTCCAGTTGTGAAAATACTCGTGGCCCACCACGCTCTCGATATTGGAAAAGTCAAGGTCGGTAGCGGTGCTCTGGTTTGCCAGCACGTACTTGGTGTTAAAGATGTTCAGGCCCTTGTTTTCCATGGCGCCCATGTTGAAGTCGCTGGTTGCCACAATCATGAAGCGCTCCAGATCCAGCGGCAACCCGAAACGCGCTTCGTCCCACGCGACCGAGTGCATCAGCGAGGTCATGGCATGCCCGGTCTTGTCCAGATCACCGGGGCGAACATAAACCTGCAGCGTGTGCTGTTTGCCAGCACGGGAAGTAATTCGCTGCTCTCTGGACACCAGCTGCCCCGCCACCAGCGCAAACAGGTAAGCAGGCTTTTTGTGCGGATCAAGCCATCTGGCAAAGTGGCGGCCGTCCTCCAGCAAGCCTTGCCCGACCAGATTGCCGTTGGACAGCAACACCGGGTACCTGGCTTTGTCGGCGCGCAGGGTCACGCTGTAGCTGGCCATGACGTCAGGGCGATCCAGAAAGTAGGTGATGCGTCTGAAACCTTCAGCTTCACACTGGGTGAAAAACGAATCGTTGCTGACGTAGAGGCCCATCAGCCGCGAATTTTTGGCCGGGCAGCAGGTGGTAAAAATCTCCAGCTCAAACGCATCCGGCAGGTTGTCAAGGACCAGCTGGTTGCCCTCGAGTTTGAACGAGGTGCCCTGGCCGTTGACCAGCACGCGCGACAGATTGAGTTCCTCGCCGTCCAGCCTTAGCGCCTGAACCGGTAAATCCGCATTGCGGCGCAGCTTCATTTTGTTCAGCACGCGGGTCTTCGCCGGGTCCAGGTCAAAACACAGATCGACGCTGTCGATCCAGTAGGCGGGCGCTGAATAGTCGGCGCGGTTGATTGCAACGGATGGGCCTTGTCCGGCTCCGCTGGCGTCAAGCTTTTGAAGCATGAAGGGTTCCTGAAAAATTGGGTTGCAACATGAGGCGGGCAGCAGGGTGGGCCATCAGACGCCCTGCTTTAACGATGCCTCGATAAATGGATCAAGATCACCGTCGAGCACCTTCTGCGTGGCCGAGGTCTCGTAATTGGTGCGCAAATCCTTGATGCGGCTCTGGTCCAGCACGTAGCTGCGAATCTGGTGACCCCAGCCCACGTCGGTTTTGGTGTCTTCAAGTTTTTGCTGGGCCTCTTGCTGCTTGCGCAGCTCAAAGTCATACAGGCGCGAACGCAGACGCTTCCACGCCACATCGCGGTTGCTGTGCTGGCTGCGGCCGTCCTGGCACTGCACCACGATACCGGTGGGCAGGTGCGTCAGACGCACGGCCGAATCGGTTTTGTTGATGTGCTGGCCACCGGCGCCGCTGGCGCGGAAGGTGTCCACCCGCACATCCGACGGATTGATGTCGATCTCGATCGAATCATCCACCTCGGGGTAGACAAACAGCGACGCAAAACTGGTGTGGCGCCCGCCGGCTGAATCAAACGGGCTTTTGCGCACCAGCCGGTGCACGCCGGTCTCGGTGCGCAAATGGCCAAAGGCGTAATCACCCGCCACCTTGATGGTGGCATTTTTGATGCCGGCAATCTCACCCGGTGTCTCGTCTTCCAGCGTCGCCACAAAACCCTTGCGCTCACAGTATTTAAGGTACTGGCGCAGCAGCATGCCGGCCCAGTCATTGGCCTCGGTGCCACCGGCGCCGGCCTGGATATCGACAAAACAATTCAGCGGGTCGGCCGGGTTGCTGAACATGCGGCGAAACTCAAGCCCCTCAACAATCTCGCGCAGCATGCCGGCGTCGGCCTCGATGGCCGCCAGATCATCAAAAGCGCCATCGGCCTTGGACATCTCGTACAGCTCGGTGTTGTCCGACAGATTGCTTTTGAGGTGATCGATGGTGCCGACCACGTCTTCAAGCAGCTTTTTCTCGCGGCCCAACTCTTGGGCGCGTTTTGGCTCGCTCCAGACGGTGGGATTCTCGAGCGCGGCGTTGACCTCGTTCAGCCGCAGGGATTTGCGGTCGTAGTCAAAGATACCCCCGAAGCTGCTCGGTGCGGGCGCTCAGATCGGCGAGCAGGGAGCCGATGGCGTTGACTTGTTCGATGTCCATGAGGGGTTCTTGCGGCAGGTTTTTGGGCTGGCCCGGGCGGCCCGGGCAAGCGGCGATTCTCGCATGGGGGTGGGCCGTGGTGCACCGGCTGGCGTGGGCTAGCATCGTGCGAAATGATGGCCGCCGCCACACCGCCCAGCCCCGCAACACCGTACTGGCGTCAGACCTTGCGCCTGAGCGCAACCCTGCTGTTGCTGTGGCTGGCAGTGAGCGTGGGCCTGGGTTTGTTCGGGCAGGCGATGGACTTCAACTTCTTCGGCTGGCCGTTCGGCTTCTGGGCCACCTCGCAAGGCGCGCTGGGCGTGTTTTGCGCCATCGTCTGGTACTACGCCTGGGCGATGAACCGGCTGGACCGGCAGCATGGGGCGCGTGAAGGCGATTGACGGTGTGGGCTTCGGCCAACACCGGCGATGCGAGGGGCGAAATCTCGAACCGCCCGGTGCATCCGATGACACGGGGCTGCCGTATAAGACGAACTTGAAAATCATCTTATTGGACGCGTGATGGCCGAGAAAAGACGCTACACCGGTGCGCCTGCCCGACTCAACACCTTGTCCGTCGCTGTCGCGTCGCTGTGTTGTTCATGGGCCTGGGCCGGCGGTGAACAGATTGTTGAGAAGGTGGTCATCACCGGCATCAGCACCGGCTTGGTCGGTGTGGCCGACTCGGCCAACGTGGGCACCGTTAGCCAAAAGCAGCTTGAAGCCCGCACGGTGTACCGGCCGGGCGAGCTGCTTGAAGCCACGCCCGGGCTGATCGTCAGCCAGCACAGCGGCGAGGGCACAGCAAACCAGTTTTACCTGCGTGGCTTCAACCTCGACCATGGCACCGATTTGCGAACCACGGTTGACGGCATGTTGGTCAACCAGCGGTCGCATTCCCACGGCCAGGGCTGGACCGACCTGAACTTCATAATCCCGGAACTGGCAACGGGACTGGAGTACAAAAAAGGGCCGTATTACGCCAGCGAAGGCGACTTTTCTTCGGCTGGCGCGGTCAGCGTCAAGTATGCCAACACGCTGGCCCAGGGTATCGCCAGCATCGGGCTGGGGCAAAATGGGTTTCGCCGGGCGCTGATTGCTGACTCGCCGAAGTTTGGCGACGGCAATTTGCTGTACGCGCTGGAGGCCATGCACAACGATGGCCCGTTCGTTCATCCGGACGACTACGGCAAGGTCAACGGCGTGCTGCGCTACAGCCAAGGCGATGCGGCGAATGGCTTCAATGTGTCGGCGATGGGCTATCGCGCAACCTGGAACGCAAGCGACCAGATTGCCAAGCGCGCCGTCGATGCAGGCCAGATTGGCCGCTTTGACGCCATTGACCCGAGCGACGGTGGCGAGGCGCACCGCTACAGCCTGGCAGGCGCATGGCGGCGCAGCGACGCCACTTCAAGCACGCACATCAACGCTTACCTGATCGACTGGCAGCTCAAGCTGTATTCCAACTTCACCTATTTTCTGGATGACCCGGTAAACGGTGACCAATTCCACCAGCCCGATCACCGGCGCACCGCCGGGCTGAATGCGAGCCAGACCTGGGACATGCCCGGGCTGGGCACGGAATCTGAAAATACTGTCGGCCTGCAGTTTCAGAACGACAATATCTTCAATGGTCTCTTCAGTACCCGGCAGCGCAAGATTCTGTCTACGACCCGTCAAGACCACATCGTCGAAACCAGCGTCGGCCTGTATGCCGAGAACGCCACCCGCTGGACGCCGTGGTTTCGAACCGTGTTGGGTATTCGCGCCGACACCTACCGTTTTAATGTGAAAAGCGACAATCCGGCCAATTCTGGCAAGGTCAGTGCCAGCATCGCCAACCCCAAACTCGGGCTGATCTTTGGGCCCTGGCGAAAAACCGATTTTTATATCAACCTGGGCGGTGGCTTCCACAGCAATGACGCCCGCGGCACATCCTTGACGGTTGACCCGAAGTCGGGCGCAGCGGCCGACAAAGTGCCGGCTTTGGTGCGGGCCAAGGGGCTGGAATTCGGCGTTCGCAGCGGCCTGTTGCCGGGCTTGCAAACAGCCCTGTCGATTTATCGGCTCGACTTCGGGTCTGAGTTGATATTTGCCGGCGATGCGGGCACCACCGAGCCGGGCCGGCCAAGCCGTCGCACAGGTTTCGAGCTGGCGAATTACTACAAACTTTCAGACTGGTTGACGGTGGATGCCGATCTGGCCTTCGCACAATCGCGCTTCCACGACAACGACCCGGGCCGCATCGGTTTTCGAATTCCGGGGTCGGTTGAAGGCGTGGCGTCGCTGGCCTTGGCCGTCGACAACCTCGGGCCGTGGTTCGGTGCCGTCCAGTTCCGTTATTTCGGCCCGCGGCCGCTGATTGAAGACAACAGCGTTCGCTCGTCCAGCACCGCCACCATCAACGGCCGGGTCGGCTACAAAATCAGCCCGCGCATGCGCGTTGAACTGGAAGGATTTAATCTCACCAACCGGCAGGCGTCGGCCATCGACTATTACTACAGGTCGCGCCTGAAGGGTGAGCCGGCGGCCGGCGTCAACGATATCCACCTGCATCCGATCGAATCAAGATCGTTCCGGGTTTCGTTGGCCTGGAGTTACTAAGCCATCGGCCGTGCTGAGCGCCGGTTGCGTGACAGGCGGCCTGCACGCTGGCAGACCACACCGGCCCACCGCGCATCGGCCCACCCGGTTGCTTTGGCCGGCTTACCCGGCTTGCACCGGCACGATGGTCATCGTGTCATTGCCGAAGATGTCGATCACCTTCACCGCCACCTGGTAGCGGCCGGGCCGGGTGTAGACATGCGTCACCGATGTCAGATCGAGCTTGCGGTCTTGCCGGGTGCGAAAGCTCTGCCACTCGTTCTCAAAGATATAGCCGCCGGTCCACCAGTCTTCCCACTCCACCAGTTCACCCTGGCTGGGCGCCACCAGGCTGCCCTGCAGGGCCAGGCTGCGCGGCCGTTTGATGATCTCTTTGCGTGAGCCGTAGTCAAAGTCCACCGCCCAGTAGTCCACCCAATCGGTCCAGGCTTTGGTGAGTTTTTCGCGGCTCACCAGGCCAGCCTTGCTTTTGTTCACCTTGTAAAGCTGGCCGGCGTCGCACACCACCTGGCTTTTGCCCTCGCGCAGTTGGGCAACCACCGCGTCCATCGCGCCCTGGGTGTAATAAACCGAGAAATCGGTCAGCTCGATGGCCAGCGCATGGCGGTCGTGGGCGTCGTAGCGCGGCGTGGCCTCGATGAAGGCCATGTCGTGAAACACCACCTGGCCCCGGTCCACCGCGCGTTTGTCAAACACCTCGGGCGGGATTTGTTTGGGCGCCAGCTCGATGCCTTTGCCGCGCGCCTCGTCCAGCACCGCCGGGAACAAGCCCATTTCAAACTCGAAGGCCAGCAAATCCACCCGGGACGCGCCGCGTTTGCGGCATTCGGTGATCACCTCTTCGACAAACAGCCGGCCTACCGGCAAGTTGATCGGGCCGATCACCACCAGCCGGCCATTGCAGGCGCCGTGGAAGAAGGCGTTGCCGCCCTCGGCCAGCGGCTGGGCTTTGTAGGCGCGCAGGATCAAGGCCCGAAACTCATGCTCTTTGGCGGCCAGCGCGGCCTGCTTTTGCTCGGCATTGAGCCGGCCGCCGATGTGCAGATAAGCCTGGCGCTCGTAGCGGCCGAGGTTCAGCACCTCAAAAGCGCGGAAGGGTTTGTCCTGTTTCTGCATTTGGCGCTGCACACCGATCAGCCGCTTGCGGGTGGTGTGGATGCCGAACTTGCCCAGGTCGGTGGCAATCCATTTGCGGCCGAGTTTCTCGGCCACGGCGGCGGTGGTGCCGCTGCCGATGAAGAAGTCGGCTACTAGGTCGCCAGGATTCGTGCTGATGTTGATGATACGTTCCAGGAGCGCTTCTGGTTTCTGCGTCGGATAGCCAACCTTTTCCTTGTTGGCCGGTCCCGTCGGCACCTTGATGTCGGTCCACCAGTCAGTGACTGGCGTCCCTCGATCAACGTCGACCATCACACCCTTGTGGATGCTTTGCATCCGTTTCGCGGTCAGTTCGTTGTAGGGTCGGTACTGCGTATTGAAAGTGTGTGCAGTGCCCTTTCGATACTTGAAAATTGTGTCGTGCTTTCTCGGCAAATCGTCGACTGGTATCGCGCCACCGCTGTAGGTCCAGATAACCTCGTTGCGATATCGATCCCTGCCGAAGACCTCATCCATCGCCATTCGGACGAAGCTGTTTACGCGATAGTCGCAGTGAAGATAAATCGACCCGTCCTCCGCCAGTAAATCCCGCATCAGAATCAACCGCTCATAAATCATCGCGATAAAACTGTCGGCGCCACGCCCCCAGGTATCCCTGTAGGCAATCTGCTCCAGGATATTGGGCTCTTTGTGAAAGGTCTCGCCGCCAATCTCGATGTCCATCGAGAAATCGGCACCCACGTCAAACGGTGGGTCGATGTAGATCAGTTTCAGGCCACCGGCGTCTTCAATCTGCTCGCGCAGCGGGCCGGATTTGAGCGAACTCAAAATCAGTTTGTTGTCGCCCCAGATCAGTTTGTTGGTCCAGCCTTTTGTCTGCCGGCCGCGTGCGTCAAACAACTCACGCTGCGGTGCATCGGGCTTCTCGGGCCGGGGCTCGTCCACATGCTCCAGCGTCTGGAACGGCAGCACGGTGGTGCAGACATCGCGGGTTTTGCCGTTCCACACCAGCTCCACCTCGCGCTTGTCCTCGAACAGGATGAAGCGGTATTTCTCGGGCAGCGCCTTGCCGGCCTGGATCAGCGCCACCAAGTCGCGCTTTTCGGTGTCGGTGAGGTCGATGTTGGGGTCTGGGCGGGGCATGGGTTTGGGCAACGCCAGCGGGTCAGCCAGCCAGCGCGTCGGCGATCGAGCAGGTGAGGCTGGGCGCGGCGCGGCGCAGCTTGGCGTCTTCAGTGATCAGCGGCTGGCCCAAGGCGCGGGCGACAACCAAAAAGCGGGCGTCGTAGCCGCTGACGCCAAAGTGTGCGGCTGCGTTCAGCACGTCTTGGTCAGCCACGCTGCGCAGGCCCGGCCACATGATGTGCTGGGCCTCGGCCAAGGTGGCTGCGGCCTGCGCAAGCGGGTGCTTGAGCGTACGCACAGCGGTGGCCAACACGTTGACGAGCTCCATCATCAGCAAAGCGTCGCTCTGCCAGTCGTGGTCCAGCGCAAACAGCGCGCGCGCCGAGTCGCTGTACGGGCCGTCTATCAGCAGATTCACCACGATATTGGTGTCGACAAGCTTCACGCCCGCTGCTCACTTTTGACCGTCAGCAATGGCCGCTTCAATCCACTCGGTGGTCACGGGGCCGCCGGGCAAGCGAATCAGCGGTGGCAGCGGCCGCTTATCAGCGCCCGGCACGCCCGCACGTGGGGCCAGCAAGCCTTGCTCGATCAGCGCGAGCACTTCTTTGGTCATGGATCGGTGGTGTTGCTGGGCTTGCGCCTTCAGGCGTTGGTGCAATGGCCCGGGCAGGTTTTTGACAACAAGGGTGGGCATGTGGGGCACTCAGCAAGTAAAACGGAAGCGAAATGCTAGCAGGCGGCAGGGCATGACTCGGCAACGGGTTTGAGCACCTGCGCCGTGGCGTCAAGCACCGGGCTGGTAGTCACGGAACATCGACACCAGGCCCGCCAGGCTGGCCGGTGGGTGCTTGTCGAAGCGGGCCTGGTCCACGTAGACAAAGCGGTAGGCGGGGCCGCCTGCGGCCTGGCTGGCGGCGCTGGCGTCGGTGCACCACTGGGCCAGTCGGGCCATCTTGCGCGGCAAGTCCAGCTCTTCGCGGCCTTTGGTTTCAACCAGCCAGATGCTGCCGTCGTCGCTCTTGACGATGAAATCCGGCGTGTAGGTGGACAAGTCACCGTTGCCTTTGACGTAGTCGAGCTTGAAGCCGATGGCCAGGTAGTTTTTGGCAAAGGCGGCCACGCCGTCGGCGCTGTCCAGAAAACTGGCAAAGCGCAGCTCCAGGCCGCCGGCCTGCGGCTCACCCACGATGCGGTTGAAGATGCAGCGTTGCGCCGGCAGCCAGTCGCGGTGCTGGGTGCGGAAGGGCCGCACATCGCGCAGGCGGATGTGGTCTTCGATGTGGACCTTGCCGCTGTCTTGCACCGTCAGCGCATGGATGGCGGCTTTGAAGCTGCCCAGCAAGCGCTCGGCTGCCAGGCTCTCGCTGAGGTTGCGCAGCACCACCGGGTCATCGATATCGACCGGGCCGCCGGCAAACAGGCGCTGCCGGATGAAAGCCTTGACCTGGGCATAAACCAGGTCATAGCCGCCGACCAGGCGCAAATCCTTCATCAACTGCCGGGCGAAAAAGGCCACCACGCTGCGGCCGTCGCCCATGCCGGTGTCGTCCAGCAGCACAGTGTGGTGTTCGGCGCCTTCCAGCATGGTTTTGAAGACGATTTCTCGGGTTTCTTGCGGATTGAACGGCTTGAGCGGCAGGGGCGCGCAGGCCATCGCCAGCGCATCGAGCTTGTCCAGGTGCTGGAACTCGCGCTGCCAGCGGCGCGCCAGTCGGGGCAGCGCGATGTCGAGTGCGGCCAGGTCTTTGGCGGTATTGCCGCTGTCCACCTCCACCACCAGCGAGTCTTCACGCGGCGCGCCGCCGCCCATCGGCACCTGGTCCAGCTCAACGCCTTCGCGCTGGATGCCTTCAACAAACGCCATGAAAGCGGGCGTGCCCATCACCGACACGGTCTCAGGCGTGTCACTGCCAAAGTACATGCGGCGCAGGCCCCGGCCCAGGGTTTGCTCGGGCAGGATGTTGCTGGCTGCGGCATAGGCGCGCAGGCCGACGATGGTGGTGACGTTGCGCACGTCCCAGCCTTCTTTGAGCATCAGCACCGAGACGATGGCCTTGAACGGGCTGTGCCAACTGTCGATCTGATTCGCCTGGCGGCGCAGGATTTCCAGTTCTTCCTTGTCCTTGCCGGTGGCGGCTTCGGCGATCTCACCGTTTCTCTTGGTGTGGATCACCAGCACCGCGCCTTGCAGCTCGGGGCAGGTGCGCTCCAGGTGGGCGCCCACGTCATCGCAGTTGCGGGTGTCGTCCACCATCACAAACAGCACGGCCTTCTTGCCGGTGCGGGCATGGTCGGCAAAGCTTTTTTGCCATTCGGCCACACCGAGTGCCAGGTAGTCAGCGTACTTCTCATTGAACAGGGCGCTGGGCTGGTCGATCAGCCGCGCCCGGCTCTGGGCATCGGGCAGCACCGGGTGTTTGACCACGCCCTGGTGGATGGCCTCGACCAGCGGGTAGTCACTGATCGTTTGCACAAAGATGGCGCCGTTGTCGTGGCGCGGTGTGGCGGTGACATCGATCTGCAGGGCCAGCCGCCTGTTTTTTTGCAGCATGCGGTGGTGGATGTCGCGGATGCTGGCAAACCAGGCCAAACGCTCGTCATGGATGTGGTGGGCCTCGTCGTTGAACACGGCCAGCTCATCGATCTCACGGATCAAGGCGCCCAGGTCGGTCTTGCTGTCGGTGGTCTTGCCGCTGGGCTGGGCGCCAAAGGGCTGCAAAAAGTAGTCGGTCAGGTCGTCGTCGTCCAGCGACGGTTGCGGCACCTGGCCCAGGTAGACGCGG
This sequence comes from Betaproteobacteria bacterium, assembly GCA_031366635.1. GTDB lineage: Bacteria > Pseudomonadota > Gammaproteobacteria > Burkholderiales > Burkholderiaceae_C > Pseudaquabacterium. The sequence goes on from JANLOP010000241.1 coordinate 12,864, forward strand.
TGGATGTTGGTGAGAAACAGGTTGCCGCTCACTTCACCATGTCGGCGGCCGATGCGCACGTCGTCTTGCAGGTGCACGGTGCACTGGAAGTCGTTGCGCCAGTCTTGCCCGGCCCAGCCGTTGTCGGGCAGCACCGGGTCTTGGAAGAAGATGCGCAGGCCGTCAAAGTCAGCGCGCAGCCGGTCCAACACGATGATGTTGGGCGCAATCAGCAAAAAGTTGCGCGCCAGCGTGGACTCAGGCTCGTAGCATTTGTGAAAGTAGCTCCAGGCGATCAGCAGTGACAGCACCTTGGTCTTGCCGGCGCCGGTGGCCATCTTGACCACATAGCGCGGCCAGTCCTCCGGGAACATGCCGGCCGAGACGGCGCCTGATGCATCAAAGCGCATCAGGTCGAACTTGTCGCGGGCCCGCCGCACATCGTGCAGCCAGATCACCGACTCCACCGCTTCGCGCTGCGAGAAGTACCAGCGAAACACCTCGCTGCTGCCGTCGGCACGCGCCACCAGGTGGTCGCGCTCAAACCACCATTGCAGCAGTGCCCGGGAGGTGGCTGAGGCGCCGGCATAGCCTGAGGCGCGCCAGGCGTGGACTTCTCGGCGCACCTGGGCCACCAGCGGCGGCAGCAAGCGCTCGTAACCGGTGCTGCGCAGGGCCTCATCAGCCGGAAACCAGCGGTAGGCCGGATCCAGCAGCGCGTACGGGGAGCGGGCGAGTTGGGGATGCAGGGCCATGCGCGCAGTGTGCCGCAGTGCTACCGCAGGGCCGCCACCGGCGGCCGGCAATTTACCGGGATGCCGCCACCGGCGGCCCGCAATTTACCGAGGTGCCGCCACCGGCGGCCCGAGGGCCCGCAACACATCCCTCACATACTGCGCCCGGTCTTTCGGCTCGGCAAACTCACGCTCGATGCGCAATTTGTCATTGCCGGCCAGTTTGACGTTTTTGTTCTTCTGCACCAGCTCGATGATGCGCAGCGCGTCGATCGGCGGTTTGGGCCGGAAGGTGATGCTCATCAGCTTGGGGTTGGCGTCGATCTTGAGCACCCCGTAGGGCCGAGCCAGCACGCGCAGCCGGTGGGTGTCAAACAGCGTCTGGCCCTGCGCTGGCAGCTTGCCAAACCGGTCTGTCACTTCTTCAAGCAGGATGTCGAGCTGCTCGGGCCGGTCGGCCGTGGACAGGCGTTTGTACAGGTTCAACCGCACATGCACATCGCCGCAGTAGCTGTCGGGCAGCAGCGCCGGGGCGTGCAGGTTGATCTCGGTGGCGCCGCCAAACACGCCGGTGGGGCTAAGCAAATCCGGCTCCTCGCCGGCTTTTAGGGCCCGCACCGCCTCGGCCAGCATGTCGTTGTAGAGCTGAAAGCCGACCTCCATCATGTTGCCGCTCTGGTTCTCGCCCAGCACCTCGCCGGCCCCGCGTATTTCAAGGTCGTGCATCGCCAGGTAAAAGCCCGAGCCCAGTTCCTCCATGCTCTGGATCGCGTCCAGCCGCTGCTGGGCCTGCTTGGTCAGGGTTTCGGTGTCGGGCACCAGCAGATAGGCATAAGCCTGGTGGTGGCTGCGGCCCACCCGGCCCCGCAACTGGTGCAACTGCGCCAGGCCAAACTTGTCGGCCCGGCTGATGACGATGGTGTTGGCACTCGGCACGTCGATGCCGGTCTCGATGATGGTGCTGCACAGCAGCAGGTTGTGGCGCTGGGCGATGAAATCGCGCATCACGCTTTCCAGCTCGCGCTCGGGCATCTGGCCGTGGGCGATGGCGATGCGGGCCTCGGGCACCAGCTCGGCCAGCCGGTCGCGCCGGGCGTTGATGGTGGCCACATCGTTGTGCAAAAAATAGATCTGGCCGCCGCGTTTCAGCTCGCGCAGCACGGCCTCGCGGATCACGCTGTTGCCCTCGCTGCGCACGAAGGTCTTGATCGCCAAGCGGCGCTGCGGCGCGGTGGCGATGACGCTCAAATCGCGCAGGCCCTCCAATGCCATGCCCAGCGTGCGCGGGATGGGCGTGGCAGTGAGCGTCAGCACATCCACCTCGGCCCGCATCGCCTTGATGGCCTCTTTGTGGCGCACACCAAAGCGGTGCTCTTCATCGATCACCAGCAGGCCCAGCCTTTTGTACTTGATATCCGGCGACAGCAGCTTGTGCGTGCCGACGACGATGTCCACGGTGCCGTCTTCCAGCCCGGCCAGCGAAATCTTGATCTCTTTGCCCGAGCGAAAGCGCGACAGCTCGGCAATGCGCACCGGCCAGCGGCCAAAGCGGTCAACCAGCGTCTGGTAGTGCTGCTCGGCCAGCAAGGTGGTGGGCGCCAGGATGGCCACCTGCTTGCCGCCGATCACCGAGATGAAGGCCGCGCGCAGCGCCACCTCGGTCTTGCCAAAACCCACGTCACCGCAGACCAGCCGGTCCATCGGCTGCGGGCTCACCATGTCCTGGATCACCGCATGGATGGCGGCGCGCTGGTCGGGCGTCTCCTCAAAACCAAAGCTGGACGCGAAAGCCTCGTAGTCATGCGCTGAGTAGCGGTGGGCATGGCCTTCGCGCGCCGCCCGGCGGGCATACAGATTGAGCAGCTCGGCGGCGGCATCACGCACCTGCTCGGCGGCTTTGCGCTTGGCTTTGTCCCACTGGCCCGAGCCCAGCCGGTGCAGCGGCGCCTCATCGGCGCTGACGCCGGTGTAGCGGCTGATCAGGTGCAACTGGCTCACCGGCACGTAGAGCGTGGCTTTGTCAGCGTATTCCAGGTGCAGAAATTCACTCGCGCCGTCGCCCAGGTCGATGCTGATCAGCCCGACGTAGCGGCCGATGCCGTGGTTGCCATGGACCACCGGATCGCCCACCTTCAACTCGGACAAATCCTTGATCAGCGCATCCAGGCTGCTGGTCTGCTCTTGCTTGCGGCGGCGCCGGCCCTGCGGCGCGCTGGCAAACAGCTCGGTTTCGGTGATGAACTGGATCGCCTTCTGGGCCTCGCGCTCATGCCAGAAGAACCCGGCCGCCAGCGGGGCGGCGGTGATGGCAAATTTCTCGTCGCTGGCTTCAAACTCGGCCAGGCTGGCCACGCTGGGCGGCTCGATCTTGTGGTCGCGCAACAACTCCAACAAACTCTCGCGCCGGCCTTCGCTCTCGGCCACGATCAGCACCCTGTGCGGGGTGGTTTCCAGCAGCTTGCCCAGCGCGGCCAGCGGCTCGGTGGCGCTGCGGTCAGCCGCCACGTCGGGCAGCGGCCGGGCCCACGAGACCGCAGCAGCGGACTCGTTCGAGTCCCTGTGGGGCGGGCCGCCACGCAGCGCCAGCACCGCATACCGGTTGGCGTTGGTGAAAAACTCATCGCTGCGCTGAAAAATATCTTCGGGCGCCAGCACGGTGCGCTCAGGATCGGCGGCGATAAAGCGGTGGCGCTCTTTGGTGTCCGCCCAGAACCGCTCCAGCGCCACATCCACTTCACCGTGCAGCACGAGCTGCGCGTTCTCGGCCAGGTAGCTGAAGATCGTGCCGGTCTGCTCAAAGAACAGCGGCAGGTAGTACTCGATGCCGGCGGTGGCAATGCCCTGGGCGATGTCTTTGTAGATGCGCGATTTGGTCGGGTCGCCGTCCAGCTTTTCGCGCCAGCGGGCGCGGAAGGTGGCGCGCGCCGCCTCGTCCATCGGAAACTCGCGCCCCGGCAGCAGCCGCACCTCGGGCACCGGGTACAGGCTGCGCTGGGTGTCGGGGTCGAAGGTGCGTATCGAATCGACCTCGTTGTCGAACAAATCCACCCGGAACGGCACCGGTGAGCCCATCGGGAACAAATCGATCAGCCCGCCGCGCACTGCGTATTCACCGGGTGACACCACCTGGCTGACATGGTTGTAGCCGGCCAGCGTGAGTTGGGCTTTCAAGCCGGCTTCGTCCAGCTTGGCTTTTTGCTTGAACTGGAAGGTGGTGCCGGCCAAAAAGCTGGGCGGCGCCAGCCGGGTCAGCGCGGTAGTGGCCGGCAGCAGCACCACATCGGCCTCACCCGAATGGATGGTCCACAAGGTGGCCAGCCGCTCACTGATCAAATCCTGGTGCGGGCTGAAGGTGTCGTAGGGCAGCGTCTCCCAATCCGGGAACAGCGTGGTCTTGACGCCCGGGGCGAAGAACGGCAGCTCGTCGGCCAGGCGCTGGGCGTCGGCCGGCTCGGCGGTGATGATGACCAGCAGGCGCTTGTCCGCCGGGCGACCATCGGGGCGCCTCTCGGCGCTTTGGGCCTGGGCCAGCCGCGCCAGCAGCAGCGCGTCGGCCGATCCGGTGGGGCGGGGCAGGGTGAAGCGCTTTCCAGCGGCGATAACGGGCAAGTGCATGGCGACGGACTCAGACTGAAAACGGCAACACGCCCCGGCGCGATGGCGCGGGGGCGTGGAATGGCCGCAATTCTAGAATCGCCCCGATGAGCCCCGCCGCCGCCACGCCAGAGCCCCGCTTTTACGCCCTGGTGCCGTGTGCAGGCACCGGCAGCCGCGCCGGCAGCGTGGGCCCCAAGCAGTACGCCGCCGTGGCCGGCCGGCCGCTGGTGGCGCACACGCTGGCCGCGCTGGCGCAAGTCGGGCGGCTGGCCGCCACGCTGCTGGTGCTGGCGCCGGACGATGCAAGGTTCGAGGCCGAAGTGCCCGGTTTTGCCGGCGCGCGGGCCTGGGTCGCCCGGGTGGGCGGCACCAGCCGGGCCCAGACCGTGGCCAACGGCTTGCAGACGCTGCGCGAGCGCGGCGCGCAAGACGTCGATTGGGTGCTGGTGCACGACGCGGCGCGCTGCCTGCTGCGCCCGGCCTGGGTGGACAGGTTGATCGACGCCTGCGCCGCCGACGCGGTGGGCGGCCTGCTGGCACTGCCGCTGGCCGACACGCTGAAAGCTGAGTTTGCCGGCGAATTGGCGGGTGAATCGGCCGGCCGGGTGTTTGCCACCATCACCCGGCAGGGCAAGTGGGCGGCGCAGACGCCGCAGATGTTCCGCCTAGGCCTGCTTGAATCGGCGTTGCGGCGCGCCGATGGCAGCGTCACCGACGAGGCCAGCGCGGTGCAGGCACTGGGCCACCGGCCCTTGCTGGTGCCGGGTGAGTTGGAGAACTTCAAGGTCACCTGGCCGGCTGACTTTTTACTGGCCGAGCGGCTGCTGCAAACCCGGGAGAACACTTTGACGAGTTTGCCGACGCTGCCGGCCATGCCGGCCATGCCGGCCATGCCGTCCATCCGCATCGGCGAGGGCTGGGACACCCACGCGCTGGTGCCGGGCCGGTCGCTGGTGCTGGGCGGCATCACCATCCCGCACAGCCACGGCCTGCTGGGCCACTCCGACGCCGACGCGCTGTTGCATGCCATCACCGACGCGCTGTTTGGCGCGGCGGCGCTGGGCGACATCGGCCGGCATTTTTCTGACACCGACGCGGCCTACCGGGGCGCGGATTCGGCCGATCTTCTGGCCGAGTGCGCGCGCCGGGTGCGCGCAGCCGGCTGGCTGATCGTCAATGTGGATGCCACGGTGATCGCGCAAGCGCCCAAGCTGGCACCGCACATCCCGGCGATGGTGGCGCGCATCGCCGGTGTGCTGGGGCTGGCGATTGGTCAGGTGAATGTGAAGGCCAAGACGGCCGAAAAAATGGGCCCGGTGGGCGAGGGCCTGGCCATCGAGGCCCGGGCGGTGTGCTTGCTGATGGCGGCTTGAGCCGGGCTTTTGGACTGTCGGGCCTGGCGCTGCCGCAGGTGCAACACCTCACCCCGCTGGGGTTGGCGTGCAAGTCAATCCCGGTATGGGTGGCCGGTCGGCGGCTTTCTTGGCCGCCATCGGTTTTAAGTGCCAAAGCCAAGCGGCTCCGAATTTCATCGATTCAGCGGCAGGCAAAAAGCAAGACCTGACCCCGTCCCGCGTGGCCCCGTCCGGGCGGATCGGCTGGGCTGCAAGCTCGCGGGCCAGCAGGTGGGCCAGCCCCTCGGGTGACGATTTTGCTGAGGCCGGGCGCACAGCGCCGGGTCTACCGGCCCGCGCTGCACAGCGTTTCGATCAGCAAGAGGATTTCGGCGGCCATCCCGTAGTGCAAATCCGGCGCGTCGGCGAGGCTGGGGTCGCGGCTGCCGTTGACGATGGCTTGCAGGGCGCGGATGAACGGCAGTAGCCAGGCCGCTTCGGGGTTGGCGGCGAATTGCCCGAGCCGGGACGCGGCTTGGGCTGGGTCGCCGGCGAGCAGGGGCTGGGTCACGGCGAGGCTGAGGCGGCCTGGCCCGTCGTGGTTCTCGCCGCCGTCGCGGCGGTATTCGAAGTAACCCACGATGGCCTTGCGCTGTGCCGCTGTGGCGGCATCGGGGTTGCCGGCGTCGGTCTCGATGTCGGCGAGGATGTGCCAGGTCGTCCACGGTTCTGATGCGTGGCCGAACTGCGCCTTGCATTCGACCGCCCGGTAGATTTCCTGGCGCGCTTCGTCAAAACGCCGGAGCTTGCGCAGTGTGCTGCCGAGGTTGCTCCTTGCGCGGCCTTCATTCGCCGTATCGCCAGTCACAACATATTTGTCCGCCGCTTGGCGGTAGAAGTCCGCTGCCTCCTCCGGGCGGTCGAGGACATCGCCGTACAGGTTCCCCAGTTGCAGGAGCGTGCTTACCTGCCCAGCGACATTGCCGAGCCGCACCTCGATCACGAGTGATTTCCGGTAGGCATCTCCGCCGCTTCCGGCTCGCCCGCCGCCTGATACACCCTGCCGGTCTGATGCCAGCTCACGGCGACGGAGCCCGGTTCGTCCAACTGCGTGAACTGATCGCGCGCTTCGGCATACGCCGCCAGTGCCTCTGGGTAGCGGCGCTGCCGCAGGCGCACGGTCCCAAGCTGGCCTTTGCCGACGGCGACACCCCGGTCGGCACCGAGTTGCTCGGCGCGACGGATGGCCTCTTCGTAGGCCGCTGCCGCTTGGTCGAGCCGGCCCAGGTTGCGATGACAGTCGCCTTGTTCCGTGATGCAGGTAGCCGCCATCCGTTCCGCAGATTTATTGGCACGCTCCTTGGCCACCGCCTCGAAGCGCTGGCGGGCTTCGTCCAACAACGGCAAGGCCTGTTCAGAGCTGCCGGCCGTCTTCAACGCACGGGCCAGCAGAATGCCAGCCATTGCCAGGTCGTAGTCGGCGTGGGGATACGCCTGCCCGCCGCCCACCCGGGTGCGCTGCAGCAATGCTTGTGCGCCCGCCAATGCCTCGCTCAGGCGCCCGTCGCCACGCTGCTGCTCAATCCGGGTCCGCGCCGCCTCGAACTGCGCGTGATTCCAGGCATCGCCCAGCGCCGCCGCCGCAGCGTCGCGCACCAGCCCCACGCGCTCCAGCAGCCGTGGCTTGCCGAGCGCTTGCAGCAGGCTGTAGAGCGACGTGGCCAGGGCTATCGTCGCCGCCGCATCCCCCGCGCGCTGCACCCGATCAAGCAGCGCAAACAGGTTCGGCAGCTCGACCAGCGTCAGCGTCGCCGCGACTTCGGCGTTCTGGCTCCGCTGCTGCCTGAGGAACCCGGCATAGCCGCGCATCGCCTCGACCCAGCGCGCCGTCAGCGCCTGGCGCTCCGCAGCGTCCATCCGCCCGCGCAAATAAGGGCAGAGCGCCGGATCGAGCGTGAGATGGTTGTAGCGGTTCAGCGTTGACAGCCCCGTGCCGATCAACTCGGCCGCCAGCGCGGCCACGTCGGCTTTTTCCCACGCCATCATCATCGCGAGCACGTCCAGATCGACCCCGCCGTGAAACACCGCCAGCACCCGTGCCCGGCCCCGGTTCGCGGGCGACAGGCGGCGCAGCGACAACTCGACGCTGGCAAACAGCGACTGCTCCCGGCTGCCGGGGAAGCGCTGCGCCATCGCCGCCATCAACGCCACCAGCGCGGCGTGGGTGGCGTCCACACCCAGTCTGCGCAATTCGGGCGCCAGCAGGGCGAGCGTGCGGGCATGGCCGCCAGGGCGGTTTTGCCCTCGCCGCCCTGGCCACGCAGCACGGCATAACGCCCGTCGCGCAGCAGCCGTTCGAGTGCCAGCAGGTCGCGGCTGCGGCCGATGAAGCCGGTGGCGGGTGCTGCGGGCAGCCGGCCCAGGCGGCGGGTTAGCGCGGTCTGGTAGTCGGCCTGCGTCTGCTTTGACGGCGTGGCGCGGAAGAGCTGCGGGTCGTGCTTGCCCTGGAAGAGCACGGGCACAAACCAGTCTGCCAGTCGCAACTCGCCGACGCCAAACACCCGCCCGCGCAAGCTGTCGTCCTTCAGCCGGCGCTGGCCGGCCAGCATGGCGTCGCCTACCCGTTTGCCCTGGGCCAGCGCCTGGTAGAAGGCTTTGACAAAGCGGCGCGCGGTCTCGACCAGCACGCTGTGGCTCATCGCCACCACCGAGGCCACGCCAACGCTGAGCAGCGTGGTGGCCACAGACTCGTTGGCCAGGTCCGACATCTCGGTCTGGCAGGCTTGCAGAAAGACCAGCGGCACGCGGTGGTCGCGCAGCAGCGCACCGAGCTCGGGCGTGAAGACGGTGGCGTGGCGGCGCTGGTCGAGCTTGTCGCGGTCCTGCGGGTCTTCGAAGCACAGCCCACCCAGGCCGACGCTGCGGTCATAAACGCCGTGGCCGTCGAAATGCACGACGTGGTAGGGCTGCCGGGCATCCCGGGCGCGTTGCAGCGCCTGGCTGAGCGCGGGCAAGGTGGGTGGGCTGAGCAGGTGCAGGCGCACCAGGCCGCCCAGCACTTCCATCGCCTCGACCAGCGGCAGCGCGCTGGCGCGGTGGTCGATGTAGCCGCAGGCATCGTCCTCGGGGCGCGCGGTGATCAGCAGGATGCGGATGGGGGTGGCGACCACCGGCAGGGCGAGGTCGCGCGTGTTCGGCAGGCGGCGGCGCACGTGCGTCGGCCTGGCGCCCTGGAACAGGAAAGCGTCGCCGTCGTGCAGCAGCTCCCACGGCAGGCCGAGCAGCTCGGTGGCGGCTTGGCGGGCGCTGGCCTGGTTGGCCTCGGGCGCGCCGGCTTCCAGCGCCGCATCGACTTGCACCGAAAAGCGGCGCCCGGCCTGGTCGCCTGTCCTGGCCCAGGCTTGCATGACTTTTTCGCGGTGGGCGGCGGGCAGCGCAGCCTGGTGCAGCCATTGCCCCCACTTCACCAGGTCGGCTTCGACCTGGCGGGCGAGCTGCCGGAAAATCTCGTTCGGCCAGATCGCGAACTTTTCCAGATACCAGCGCAGGTCCTCCGCCTCGATCGGGCCAATGGGCGCGATGAGCTGCCAGGGCTGCGCGCTGTGCACGCTCTCCTGGCCGGGGGTTGCAGGCTCGTAGACCAGCCTTGCACGGGCGCTGGCGCGGCGCACGCCGCCCTGCTCGATGAAGCGGAAGTCGCTGAGTTCAAGCACCAGCTCTTCCAGCGCTGCGGCCTGGGGCTGCGGCGTGTCGGCAAGGTCGGCGGCAAGGTCAGCGGCCTGGCGCTGGCGCAGCGCCACCAGCAGCGCATTCATCGCCGCCTCGGCGCCGCCGGCCTGGCTGCTCACCGGGATGTAAACCGGTTCCTCGCCGAAGAGCGTCTCCAGCACGCCGAGCTGGGTGCCGTCCAGCGAAAGCGGGATGACGGGGAATTGGCCTTTGCCACGATCACCCCCGGAGTTTGAGCGCGTGCATCAGCTCCTTGCCCACCCACTTCGATTGCAAGGCGTCCGTGCTGACCACCACCGCGTAGGCCGATGCGGCCTCGATGGCGCTTTGGATTTCGGGCCAGAGCGGATCGCCGCCGCGCAATTCGCCTGAGTCGATCCAGCCCTCGTGCCCCTGGTCGGCCAGCATCTGCCGCAGTTCACGCACGAAGGCATCGTCTTCTGAGCTGTGGGAGATGAAGAGTCGGGTCATCGCGGACAGGGTCTGCTGGGCGAGTGGAGCAGCCAAGTTTGACAGAGCAGGCCATGCCGGCCAGCGCCGATGTACACGCCGCGCTGGCGGCCCTGCCGCGCCCGCTCAACCACGACCGGTGGCACTACGCCAGCCGCGAGGCCAATGCCGACCTGCATCGCGCAGCCCAGGGCGTGCACGACCTGCTGCGCACCGACTACCACGGCAAGAGCGCCGATTGGCCCGGCAACCGGCCCGACCCACTTCGCGCGTGCACGGCCGACCCGGCATCCTCAACAAGGCGTAGCGGCGCCGGGCTGGCCAAGGGCCGTGATCGGTGGGCTAAGCGCGCGCGGCCGGTTGCGGTGCTACGCTGCCGACGATCCAGCAACCCCACCCGAGGCACCCATCATGGCAACTGCGGCGGGCGAACAGCCCTTACTGACCTTGGCGGCGCTGGCCGCGCCGGCTGCCGGCATCACGCTGCAGCCTGGCGACAACGACGCGCGCCACACCTGGGGCGGCAAAGTGCGCAGTGCCATCAGCGGCCAGGCAGTGCATGAGCTGCAGCAAGCACTGTTGGCCATCGGCGCCATGAGCGCAAAACCCGATGGCGATTTCGGCAACGAGACGACCGATGCCGTCAGGCGCTTGCAGTGGTACTTCAACACCATCCCGGTGCGCTTGCGCATGGCTGCGGGCAGCGAGGAGGTTCACGGCAGCTTGCAGGTTTTTGCCGCGCCTGCGGCAATCGTGGTCGATGGATTTGTGCGACCGACCACGCTCAACGAACTGCTCGCGTGGCAGCAAGGCGGCTTTGTGCTGACCAGCCCGCTGGTGCGCCAGAGCACCACCACGCTGTCGAACATCGAACTCGCACCGACCTTCACCGTGCTGACCTATCCTGCTGCCGGCGCGAATGAATTCCTCGTGCACCAGGGCTTTGTTGCCACCGTCGCGCGCCTGAACGCCCAGGCCAACGCCGCCTCGGTGGGCTTGCGCATCAACCAATCCTTTCGGGTGCAGGGCCTGCCGCCGACCGGCGCAGTGGTGCCGCCGGCCAGCAACTCGCAACATCTCATCGGCCATGCGCTGGACCTGAACATCGTCGACGGCAGCACGGTCAATACCTCGGCCATGTTTATCGCCGGCAGCCAAAGCCAAGGTGCGAAGGACTTCATCAAAGGGGTCAAGCAAGACGGCATTCGCTGGGGCGGCGACTTCAGCCCGAAAGACCCGCCGCATTTCGACGACTTCGTGTTGCCGTCGAGTGAGGACTACGCCTTTTCATTCTATTTTGCGCAGCGATCATTCTCTGCACAGCACCCGCTTCGAACCGCATGATGCATCTGTCGAGTCGGTGCCGGGCTCGGCTGCGAGGCGGTATCACGGGGCTGGTGCTGATGACCATGATGGCCCTGGCAGCCGCTTTTGCGAGCGGCACGCCACAGGTCATGGCCTCGGCGCCGTCGGCCGCCGTCACCGAGGCCGGCTTGCAGCGCGACCTGAAGGCAGGGCAGGCGTTTGTCGCCGTGCTGATTGATCAGCAGAACAAGACGCTGCTGGCGTCCGAAGCCTATGCCGACTGGCACGCGTACTTCACCCAGTTCCGCGACCGCATCCAGGGCCGGTTCAAGTTTTATACGCTGTCGCCGGCGCGTGGCAGGCCGCTGCTGCGCCACCTGGGCAAGAGCGTGGGCAACGCCACGCTGTTCGTCAACGCAAGCGGTCATGCGCTGCTGCACCAGGGGCTGGTGCTGGAGCCGCAGGTCTACGTGTTGGGCACGGCGTTCATCGAAACCGGCGCGCTGACGCCGGACGCCGCGTCTTACGGGCTGGTCGAGATCGACGTGAAGTAGGGCCATCCGCAGCCCTGGGCCGGGTGAAGCGGGTCAGTGCTGCGGCCCCGCGCCGCGCCCTCATCTCCGCCTTCTGCGGCAGGCGGGAGAAGGAGAGCCCGTCAGGTGCGCGCCGGCCGCGCCTGGCGCAGCCGCAGATGCACTACCAGCCCGCCGTCTGCGGCGTTGGCAATGTCCACCTGGCCACCCATGCGCTGCATCGCCTTGTCCACGATGGCCAGGCCCAGGCCGGCGCCGGTGGCCGCCGTGCGTGCCGCATCACCGCGGAAAAACGGCGTGGTGAGCTGGCCCAGCTTCTCGGGCGCCGCGCCCGGCCCCTGGTCGCGCACGGTGCAGATCACCCAGCCACCGGTGCGCACATACGTCACCGTGACCATCGCGATGCCGGTGTCGGTGGTGCGGCCGTAGCGCCGCGCGTTCTCGAACAGGTTGGCAAACACCCGCGCCAGCTCCACCTCGTCGGCCTGCACCTCCAGGTCGATCGCCACCCGCGAGGTGATGCGGATCTCGCTCGGGTCTCTGAAACTCGCCGCCTCTTTGTCGATCAGCCGCGACAGCAGCACCGGCCGCAGCCGGCTGGCACCGGGCCGGGCGTAGTCCATGAACTTGTCGATGATGGCGTCGAGTTGGTCGATGTCGGAGGCCATGTTGATGCGCGCTTCTTCTTCGCCCACGCTCATCTCGGTCTCCAGCCGCAGCCGGGCCAGCGGCGTGCGCAGGTCGTGGCTGATACCGGCCAGCATCACGGCGCGGTCTTCTTCCACCTTGGCCAGCTCGCGCGCCATGCGGTTGAAACCCATGTTGACCTCGCGGATCTCGCTGGTGACGGTGGTCTCGTCCAGCCGCGAGTCGTATTCACCGCCGCGAATCTTGCTGGCGGCGAACTGCAGGTCGCGCAGCGGCCGGTTGATGCGCCGCGCGATCAATACCGACCCGCCCAGCGTGATCACCAAGGCCAGCGCCAGCCAGGCCGGCCAGCGGTCTGAGCCCGGGCGCTGTAGCAGGGCGGCGGGCGCTTGCAGCCACCAGGCCTCGCGGTCCACCGCAAAACCCACCCACAGGCCGGGCAGGGCGTTGACGCTGGTGGCCAGCAGGATGTTGCCGCCCAGCCGGGCCCGCAGCTCACTGTCAAGCTGGCTCATGAACGGGTCTTGGCCGGTGGCCACCCAGGCGTCGGCGGCGGTGCGCGGTTGCAGAAACAAGCCTTCCCGGGCGCCGATGGCCTTGATCAGCGCGGGCCGGTTGCTGCGGTCTACCAGGCGCAGCGCTTCCTCACTGAGGCGCACCACACTGGCGAGTTGCTGCGCGCTGCGGCTCACGGCCTGGGGCTCACCCTCCCATTCATGCAGCGTCTGCAGCCAGGCAAACACGCCGCAGGCGAGCAGCAGCAGCAGCAGCACCAGGGTGCGCCAGAACAGGCTGAAGCCCACCTTGCGCGGGCGCATCGCCGGCAGCCGGCTCATGGCCGCCGGCATTGGTCAGGCCGCGCCATCCGGCACAAAAACATAGCCCACACCCCACACCGTCTGGATGTAGCGCGGCTGGGCGGCGTCGGGTTCGATCAGCTTGCGCAGCCGCGATATCTGCACGTCCAGGCTGCGGTCAAACGGCTCAAAATCGCGGCCGCGCGCCAGTTGGGCCAGCTTGTCGCGCGACAGCGGCTGGCGCGGATGGCGCACCAGCGCCTTGAGCATCGAGAACTCACCGGTGGTCAGCGCGATCGGCTCACCCAGGCGCGTCAAGCGGCGCAGCGACAGATCAAATTCAAACGGCCCGAAGCTCACCACCTGGGCCTCTTTGCTGGGTGCGCCGGGCGCCTCTTGGGCCGGGCGGCGGCGCAGCACGGCATGGATGCGGGCCAGCAATTCACGCGGGTTGAAGGGCTTGGTCAGGTAGTCGTCGGCGCCCACTTCCAGGCCGACGATGCGGTCGACGTCTTCGACCTTGGCCGTCAGCATGATGATCGGCGTCAAATCATTGCCGGCACGCAGCCGGCGGCAAATTGACAGGCCGTCTTCACCGGGCAGCATCAGGTCGAGCACGATCAGATCGACGTTCTCGCGCGTCAGCAGACGGTTCAGTGATTTGCCGTCCTCGGCCAGCAGCACGTCAAAGCCCTCTTGCGACAGATAGCGCCGCAGCAAATCGCGGATGCGCGCGTCGTCATCCACCACCACGATGCGGTCTGGTCTGGCGTTGACAGGGGGGGTCATGCAGGCTCCCGATTTGTAACAGCGGCATTGTGCCGGTGGGGTAGGGCGATGTTTTGCCGCCCCTGACCGTCTGTTACAAATCGACCGGCTGGCGCGGGCGCAGGGGCTGGACAAAGTGACAAATGTCGCATCCTGGCCTATCGGCAGTGATCGGCAGCGGTCGGCAACGGCCGGTGGCGCCCCGCACAATCGGCCATCGCCGCCCCAGGATTGCCATGAACCCGCGCCACCAAACCGCCCCCATCCCCATCCTGTTCGCCAGCAACGCCGCGCTGGCCGTCTTGCTGGTTGGCCTGCTGGGCGCCGCCAGCGCACCGGCCCAGTCGCTAAGCCTGCCGCCGCCGCAGAACGTGCTGGTGCTGGCCGCCGACGCCAGCGCCGAGGTGGTGCAGGACACGCTGACCATCGCCCTGCAAACCACCCGCGAGGGCGCGGACGCCGCCGCCGTGCAAAGCCAGCTCCGGCAGACCTTGGACGCCGCGCTGGCCGAGGCCCGCAAAGCCGTGCGGCCCGGCCAGTTGGCGGTGCGCACCGGCGCGTTCTCAATCTACCCACGCTATGCCGTCAAGCCGGTGGCGGGCAACAGCATCATCGGCTGGCAAGGCCGGGCCGAGCTGCTGCTGGAGGGGCGCGACATCGGCGCCATCAGCCAGTTGGCCGGGCGCCTGGGCAGTTTGGCTGGGTCGGCCCCTTCTGGCACTTCGGCCAACGCCGTCAACCCGGCGGGGCTGACCGTGTCGCGGGTCGTCTTCAGCCTGTCGCGTGAAGCCCGTGAGGCCGCTGAGGCCGAGGTGGCCAGCCGGGCCATCGCCGCCTTCAAAGCCCGGGCCGACAGCTACACCCGGCAGTTCGGCTTTGCTGCCTACAGCTTGCGCGAGGTGAGCGTGGGCAGCGGCGATGTCTCGACACCGGTGGCGCAGATGCGCTCGGTGCGCACGATGTCGGCGCAGGCCGTTGACGAAGCGCAGCCGGTGGAAGCCGGCAAGGCCACCGTCACCGTCAACGTCAGCGGCAGCATCCAGTTGTCACCGCGCTGAGCGGTCTGGCCCGGCCCATGAAAACAGCCCCGCTGTTGCCGCGCCACGCGGCCGCCGCCATCGTGCTGCTGGCCGACGGCCGGGGTGCGGTGATGGCCGCAGACGGCCCGGCGGGCACCGCCCCGGCCGGCCCGGTTGCCTCGGGCGACGCCCCGGGCGACAGCCCCGATGCGGCAGGCCAGCAGGCCTTGTTACGGGCCCGCAGCTTTGCCGAGCCGCTGCTCACCGGCCAGCGCCTGGACACCGGCGAAGACGCGCTGGGCCATGCCGACGGCGTGGCCGCCATCCTGGCCGGCATCGGCGCCGGGCCCACGCTGCGCGCCGCCGTCTACCTGGTTTATGCCGGGGATTATTTGCAGCGCCCCGAAGAGGTGGTGGCCAAGGCCTTTGGTGCGAGCTACGCCAGCCTGGTGGCCAACACCCGCAAGCTGGTGCAAATCCAGCGCGCGGCGCGCCAGGCGCAGGTCGAGGATGAGCAGCGCGCCCGCCAGACCGAGCGGGTGCGCAAGATGCTGCTGGCGTTCTCGCGCGACTTGCGGGTGGTGCTGCTGCGGCTGGCGTCCCGGCTGCAAACACTGCGCTGGTTTGCTGCCACCCGTCAGCCCTGCCCGGCGGCGCTGGCGCAAGAATCCCTTCAGGTGTTTGCGCCGCTGGCCAACCGGCTGGGCATCTGGCAGATCAAGTGGGAGATGGAAGACCTGGCTTTCCGCGCGCTGCAGCCGGCCGACTATCAAAAGCTGGCCAGCCTGCTGGCCGAGAAGCGCGTGCAGCGTGAGCGCGGCATCGACCAGAACCGCTGGCAGTTGCAAGACGAGCTGGCGGCGGTGGGCCTGGCCGCCGAGGTGCAGGGCCGGCCGAAGCACCTGTACAGCCTGTGGAAGAAGATGCAGGGCAAAAGCCTGGCGCTGGCCCAGGTGTTTGACGTGCGTGCGCTGCGCGTCATCGTGGCCGACGTGCCGGCCTGCTACGCCGCGCTATCGCGGGTGCATGAGCGCTACCGCGCCGTGCCGGGCGAATACGACGACTACATCGCCCGGCCCAAAGGCAACGGCTACCAGAGCCTGCACACCGTTGTGCTGGGCGACGACGACCGGCCGGTGGAGGTGCAGATCCGCAGCCTGGCCATGCATGAGCATGCCGAGCACGGCGTGGCCGCGCACTGGGCCTACAAAGAAGCCGGTGCCAAGGGTTATGCCGGCGTGCTGGCGGCCGGTGAGTTTGAAGAGCGGGTGGCCGAAGCGCGCAAGGCCGTGCTGCGCCAGTTGCTGGCCTGGGAGCGCGATTTCGCGGGGCAGGGCGCTGGCTTGGGCACTGCTTCGGGCGCGGCTGCGGATGAAGCGGGAGCTAGCCCCGCGCAAGGCCCGTCGTTTGACGACCGGATCTACGTCTTCACCCCGCAGGCGGCGGTGATCGAGTTGACCGCTGGCGCCACGCCGGTGGACTTTGCCTACGCGCTGCACACCGATCTGGGCCACCGCTGCCGGGGCGCCCGGGTGGACGGCGCGATGGTGACGCTGAACACCGCGCTGGCCAATGGCCAGACGGTGGAGATCAGCGTGGCCAAAGAGGGCGGGCCGTCGCTCGACTGGCTGAACGCCGATCTGGGCTACCTCAAAAGCCAGCGCTCGCGGGCCAAGGTGCGGGCCTGGTTCAATGTCCAGGCGCTGAAAACCACCACCGCGCGCGGCCGCGAACTGGTCGAGAAATTGCTCCAGCGCGAGGGCCGCACGGCCATCAAACTGGATGATCTGGCCGCCCAGCTCGGCTTCAAAGGCGCGGACGCGCTGTTCGAAGTGGTGGGCAAAGACGAGTTCTCGCTGCGCAACATCGAGCTGCTGCTGCGCCCTGCAGCGCCCGCCGACGGCCCCGACAGCGGGCTGGTGCTCAAGCGCACCCGCGCCACCGAGGGCGGCGTGCTGGTGGTGGGGGTGGAATCACTGCTCACCGTGCTGTCGCGCTGCTGCCGGCCGGCGCCGCCGGACGCCATTGGCGGCTATGTCACGCGCGGCAAGGGCGTGGCCATCCACCGCGCGCACTGCAGCAACTTCCACCACATGGCGGCGCAGCAGCCCGAGCGGGTGATTGCGGTGGCCTGGGGCGCCGCGCCAGCCGGCAAAGAGGGCGCCTACCCGGTGGACGTGCTGGTCGAAGCCACCGACCGGCCCGGCCTGCTGCGCGACATCAGCGAGGTGTTTGTCAAAGTGCGCATGAACGTCACCGGCGTGCACACCCAGTCGGTGCGCGGCGCCGGCGGCAGCACCGCTTACATGACCTTTACCGTGGAGGTGGCCGACGCCCATCGGCTGGCCGCCACGCTGCGCCAAGTCGCGCAGGTACCGGGCGTCCGGCACGCCAGACGGCGCTGAATGGCACAGGGCCATGCTATAGTTTTGGGTCTACGCAGGCGGTTAGCTCAGCTGGTTAGAGCACCACCTTGACATGGTGGGGGTCGGAGGTTCGAGTCCTCTACCGCCTACCAGATGCAAGCCCCCGGCGCCACGCGGCGACGGGGGCTTTTTTGTGGGCCGGGGCGGCAGCCGTCCGCAAAGACCGTCCGCAAAGACCGTCCGCAACACCCATTCGCAACACCCATCCGCAAAGCCCAGCCACAAAATCCGCCCACAAAAAAACCCCGCCGTCGCCGAAGCGATTGCGGGGTTTTGCGCCAGGGGTCGGCGGCGTTATGCCCGGCGTCATGGCGCCCGGATGGGCGGCCTGGTCAGGGCTTGGCGCTGGTCTCGACGTCAGCCTCTTTGCAACTCGGCGAGCAGACAAACTGTGCCTTGCCCAGCAAGC
Organism: Betaproteobacteria bacterium; assembly: GCA_031366635.1. Taxonomy (GTDB): domain Bacteria; phylum Pseudomonadota; class Gammaproteobacteria; order Burkholderiales; family Burkholderiaceae_C; genus Pseudaquabacterium. Next base: position 30,592 of record JANLOP010000241.1, read on the forward strand.
GGCGAGACTTCAGCAGGCTGCGCGGTCGGTGCTTGCCGCAAAGAAAACACGACATCGTGGCCGCACCAAAAGCACCGGCGGCGGTGAACGGTGAGCCCGGCGTCTTGCTGCGATAGCGCAGGCCGTCGGAATCGATGGAAGTCTTGGTATCGGCTTTGGCCATAGGTAGGTGCGGATGGGCGTTGAAGTGGCGGCGCAGGGATCTGCACGACACTGCGGCTAGATACAAGATCCGGCCCAGCGGCATGTATTATGCCACCTCTTCTTAATTTTACATAATATACATTGTCGCGTATTTATGGCTGGGCAGCAGGGTGCGTAAAACCTGACCCAGACCGACCCAAAACCGGCGCCAAAACCGCAGGCCACCAGGAGCCTGTCGGGCTTGGGGATCGTCGGCTGCAATTTGGCCGCAGCGGTCCATTTTTGGCTTCGCCGCACTTCGTGAACACCGGTTTTTTGTCCCATAGCTACGGCTATGGGCCTGCAAACCCGGCAAAAACTGTCCTCGCTGGGGCCAAATTTGGCTACGCCGCACTGCGTGAACGCTTCGACGCCCCAAG
>JANLOP010000250.1:0-22519 GCA_031366635.1 Betaproteobacteria bacterium
CTGCCGGCGGCCTGGCGCGCGACCACCGGCGCCTGGGTGGGGGCGGCAGTGGCTGCGTTGCTGGTGCCGCTGAGCGGCTGGGCGGCGATCCGCATCGTCGCGCCGGCCAGCCCCAGGCGGCCGGCGCTGGCCGCGGTCAAAGACCTGAGGCCGCTGCGCCAGGCGGCTGCCGCGGCGACTGCCACCCGGGCCCAGGCGCCAATTGCCACCGACGCCCAGGCACCGGCGCGCGATGCCTTGACCGGCGCCTACACTCAGCTGCACTTCGTGGCCGCGACCGATCGCGAGTGGTCGCGCATCCGCCGCCACGGCGAGGACGCCACCCTGCTGATGGTGGACGTGGACCATTTCAAGCGCCTGAACGACGAGCACGGCATGCCTTGCGGTGACGCGATGCTGGTCGAGATCACGCGCCAGGCGGCGGGCACTTTGCGGCCCTACGATTTGCTGTCGCGCTTCGGCGGCGGGGTGTTGGTGGTTTTCCTGCCGCACACCGATTTGCTGGGCGCGCTGGACGTGGCCGAGCGCATCCGCGACCGGGTGGCCGGCCTGCGCCTGGGCTGGCAGGGCAAAAAGGTCAAAGCCACCATCAGCGTGGGCGTGGCCGGCATCGGCGCGGCCCATGCCGCACTCGACGCGGTGATCGCCGACGCCGGTGCGGCGCTGCGCGAGGCCAAGGCGGCGGGCCGCAACTGCGTGCGCGCCGCCCCCATCCCGCCCAAACGCAACCCGGCGCCGGCCCGCTCAGCGGGCTGAGCGGCTGAGCGGCTGAGCGGCCGGGCGGCTCAAGTCAAGCCCAGCCGCAGCGGCCGGCCCCGGCCGGTCATCTCCAGGTAGCCCAGGCCGATGCGGGCGCCGCCCGGGCCCAGCAGCTCGGCCAGGCCCTCCCAGTAAACCAGGCCGGTGGACGCGCTGCTGTCCAGCTCTTGCGCGTCCAGCAGCGCGCGCAGCTCAAACTGGCCGGCCGGGCAGCGGATGCGCCACTGCACCGGGTAGCGCACGCCGGTGGCCGGGCTGGCCCAGTCGCGCAGCGGCGTGAATACCACCTCGTCGGGCAAAAAATCGCGCACCGCGCCCGCCGCCGGCCGGTGGCTGCCGCCGGCCCACAGCATGCTGCCGTCAGCGCGGCGCAGCACAAAGGCGGTGAGCGCGCCGCCATCGACCAGGTTGATGCCGATCCAGTCCCAGCCGGTGGCGGCGTTTTGGCCTGGGCCACCAGAAACGACCGCACCGCCAGCACCGCCAGAAACGCCAGAGCCGCTGGCACCGCCGGGCCCACCCGCCGCCGCTGCGTCCAGCAGGTGGTCGCTCCACTCATGGTCCAGCCAGCCCCGGCCAGCCAGGGCCTGGCGTTTGCCGTCCAGGCCCAGATCGGCGCTCACCGCAAGCTGCGGCACCGAGTAATAGTGGCTGGCCTGGCCCGCGCCCGGCCCTTTGCGGGAGTAGCCGGCCTGGCCTTGCAGCAGCAGCGGCTGGGTGGCTTGCAGTTGCAGATCCAGCGTGAAGGCGGCCTCGGGCGCGGCCAGCACTGCGCGGTAGCCGCCGGCCGGCTGGCGCCGCAGCGTCCAGCGGCCCAGCGCCACGGCGGTGTCGGCGCGCAGCGCGTGGCCATCGGCCAGCGTCTCGTCGCCCGACCAGCGGCTGATGCGCTGGGCATGGCGGTGTTTTTTGCCGGCGATGTCGCTCACCGCCGCATGGGCAAACAGCAGTTGGCGCGGCGCAAAGCGGCCGGGCAGGGTGGTCGCCAGCCCGGTGCGGCTGCGGAAAAACGTCAGTTGGAAGCCGATCAGCCCGGCGCCCGGCTGATCGGTTTGCAGATCGGCTTGCAACCAGCCGGTGGCATACCACCACTCGATGCGCGCCCCCGGATGGGCGCCGTGATCCCGCGGAAAGGCCAGCGCGCGGCCGGGCGTGATGCGGTCTGCGTCGGCGGCGTCGGCGGCGGCCACGGCGGCCGGGCCGGGCAGCGCCAGCGCGGCCAGCCCGGCCCGCCCGATCTGGCGCAGCCAGCGCCGGCGCGCGCTCACCAGTCCTCCTTCACCGCCAGCACCGCCGGGCGGCCGGCAGCGCGCCGCGCGCTCCACAGCGCGGTGGCCACGCCGGCCAGCAGCACCGTGCCGGCCAGCGCGGCCAGCCGGGCGGTGGGCACCTGCAGCGGCATCGTCCAGTGAAAGCTCTGCGGGTTGACGACGAACACCAGCACGGCGGCCATCGCCAGCCCGAGCAGCGAGCCGATCAGCGTGCCCGCCAGCAGCCAGGCCGCCGCCTCGGCGCCGACCAGCGCCACCACCTGGGCGCGCGTCAGCCCGAGGTGGGCCAGCAGGCCGAACTCTTTGCGCCGCGCCAGCACCTGGGCCGACAGGCTGGCCGCCACGCCCACCAGCCCGACGCCGATGGCCACTGCCTGCTGGTAGTAGGTGACGGCGAAGCTGCGGTCAAAGATGCGCAGCGACATCTGGCGCAGCGTGGCGGTGCTGGCCACGTCCAGCGCCAGCCCGGGGCCGGCGGCGCGGCGCAGGGCGGCCTCGACCTCGGCCGGCGCGGCGCCGGGTGCCAGCCACAGCGCCAGGTCATTCAACCGGGCGTCGCCGGTCAGGCGCTGGTAGTCGCCAGCGTCGATGGCGATGGCGCCAAACTGGCGGGCGTAGTCGCGCCAGACGCCGCGCACCCGCACCGGCACGCCGTCGGGCGGGGGGGCATTGATCGCGCCAGCCGGTGCGATCTGCGCCAGCGGCAGGCGGATCAGATCGCCCACCCGCCAGCCGTACAGCGCGGCCGCCGGCTCACTGACAAATACGCCCAACTCACCGGCCTGCGCCGGCCGCACGATGCCCAGCATCGGCAGCGTGGCGGCGGCGTCAGCGCCCAGCGGCCGGGCCAGCAGCGCCACGGCCGGCTGCTGCGGCCGCAGTTGCAAAGCCACCTGGCGCGATGCCTGCGCCCGGGCCACACCGGGCAGCGCGGCCACCCGATCAACAAAACCCGGCGGCAGAAACACCGCGTCGACGGCCGCCCTGCTGGCCGCACTGCGGGCGTACAGGTCGGCCGGCAGCGCGCTGTCCAGCCAATCGGCCACGGCGCTGCGAAAGCTGGTCACCATCACCGTGATGGCCACCGACAGCGCCAGGCTGGCCACCACCCCCGCCACCGTGGCGCTGGCGGTCTGACGGGCAAACCGGGCGCGGCGCAGGGCCAGCAGCGCGATCGGGTTCTGCCCGGTCAGGCGTCGCCAGACCGTGGCTTGCCAGGCTGCGCGGCGCTGCCCGCCCTGGCGTTCATCACGCTGGCCCGCGCCGCCCAACAGCGCCTGCACCAGCACCGGCACCAGCACCACGCCGCCGGCCAGCAGCGCGGCCACCGCCGCGTAGGCCGCCAGCGGCAGGCCACCCACCGCTGGCAGCAGCGCCAGCCCGCCGCCGGCGCCCAGCAGCGCCAGCCCGGGCCAGACCGGCAGCGCGCCGGTGTTCAGCCCGCCCAGGCCTTTCAACGCCAGCGCCGGTGACAGCCGCTCGGCCTGGCGCGCCGGCCACCAGGCGCCCACCACGGCGGCCAGCAAGCCCAGCGCGCCGCAGGCCGCCAGCGCCGGCAGCGGCCAGGCCAGCGCCGGCGCACCACCGGCAAAGTAGCCACCGCCCAGATCACCGCCCAGCAAGCGCAGGGCCAGCGCGGCCAGGCCGGCACCGGCAGCCAGGCCGACCGCGCTGCCGGCGGCGCCGACCACTGCGCTCTCGGCCAGCACCAGGGTGCGCCTATCGCGGGCGGCCAGCCCCAGCACGCCCAGCAGCGCCAGCGACGGCGTGCGCTGGGCCACCGACAGCGAGACCACCGAATAGACCAGAAACCCGCCCACCAGCAGCGCCACCAGCGCCAGCACGCCCAGGTTGACGCGGTAGGCGCGCGACAGGTTGGACACCCGCTGCACTGCGTCATCGGCGGCCGCCCAGCGCACGCCTGCAGGCAGCGCATTGGTGGGCAGCACGGCAGCGGGCGGGCCGGCCGCTGGCTGCGCATCCTGCGGCGGCGCGGCGCTGCCGGCAAAGCCGGCCTGCCACGCTGCCACGTCCACGCCCGGCTGCAAGCGCAGGTCAAGCCGGCTCAACCGCCCGGCGCGGTTGAAGCGGGCCTGGGCGGCGGCGATGTCGATCACCACCAGCGGCGTGCCGCCAGCGGCCACCGTGCCCGACACCCGCCAAGGCTGCCAGCCGGCGGCGGCTTGCAACCACAGCGTGGCGCCCGGCGCCAGGCCGAGCGCGGCCACGGCGGCCGGGTTCAGGTAGGCGGCATCGGGGTCGAACAAGGCGCTGGCGCCGGGCTCGGACGGCGCGCCCGGCACCGGCGTTGCGGTGGCGGTGGCCGGCGCGGCGGGCCCAGCCGGCGGCGCCGGCCGAGGCAACAACCCCGGTGTGATGGTGGCCACTTTCAAGGCGTCGATGCCGAGCAGGCGCAGGGCCACGCGCCGCGGGGCGCTGGCCGGATCAACCGGGGCGGTCAGCTCGGCGGCGTCGGCAGGCGGGCCCGGGCCGGCCCAGGCCTGGGTGTCGATCTCCAGCACCGGGCTGACCAGCGCCACCGCATCGTCCAGCACCAGCCGGGCAAACAGCGCGTCGTCAAAGCCGTCGCGCGCGCTGGCCGCCAGCACCGCATCGGGCTGGCCGTTGACCGACCGCAGCGCCTGAGAGAACTCGGCCAGCGCCGACTCATTGATCATCTGCACCGAGCTGGCCAGCGCCACGCCCAGTGCCACCGCGCCCAGCGCGGCGGCGTGGCGCCAGGGGTGGTGGCGCCATTCGGCCACCGACAACGACAGCAAATGGCGCCACATCGCCAGATGTTACGGGCCGGCGCGCCGCCGCTGTTTGGCGGCTGGCGGCGGGCCCACACGGGCCGGGGTGGCTTGCCGGCGGCGCGCTGCGGCTCAGCGCAGCGTGTAGCCGCGCGCGTCCATGCAGGCGTCGGTGGCGCGCTGGAACACGCTGCCGTCCTGCATCGCGTTTTGCTGGGTGGTGGCCCAGCGGTTGCACGCCTGGCGGTCGGCCTCGATCTGCTCGGCGCTCTGGCCGTTGCGCGGGTAGACCACCGGATCGGGCCGCGCGGCCACCGCCGGCGCCCGGGGCGCGGCCGGCAACTCGTTGTAGACCACCACCGGCGGCTGCACCAGCGTGTACCCCGGGTAGCCGTAATACGGGCCGTAGCCCGGCCCGTAATAGGGTGAGTAATACGACCCGATGCCCAAGCCGATACCCAGCCCCACACCGCCCCAGACCCAGCCCGATCCGGGCCCCCAATGGCCGTGGCCGTTGCTGTGGCCGCCCCGGGACTGCCAGCCGCCGTGCCGGCTTTGGGCGTCAGCGGGCAAGGGGCACAGCGCCAGCGCGAGGGCCGTGGTGGCGGCGGCGACGGCGGCGGTGGGCAAGGTGCGCAGGATGTGGGCCATGCGGGGCTCCAGTGGACAGCTTGAAGTAGAGGCCGGGCGGCGGCTGGGCGTCAAGCCATTCGGGCGCAGGCGGGCAAGATTTACGTCGGCTTCACGTTGGCAGACCGGCGTGGGGTGGCGCGGGGGTGGCGCGGGGTGGCGTGCGGGCGCCGGCTGGCAACACCCACCGGCAACCGGCAGGTCGGCCCGAATCAGCCACGCCCGGGGCCAGGCCCTGAAACGCCGGCAGATCAGCCCGCCAGACCGAGTCGCCCAGCGGGTTTATAAAGAGGCCGCTCTGGACAACTCGCTTGTCTTGCCGATCCATTCAAGCCTGAATCCACCATGACCCAGCCCTTGCTATCGATCCGCGGCATCTCGCGCAGCTTCGCGTCAGCCCGGGGCGGCGAGCCCACGGTGGCCCTGCAAGCCACCGATCTGGCGGTGGCCGAGAACGACTTTGTCACCATCCTCGGCCCGTCGGGCTGCGGCAAAAGCACCTTGCTGCGCATCGTCGCCGGGCTGGACCGCCAAACCTCGGGCGAGGTGACCCTGGCTGGCCAGCAAATCGCCGGTCCGGGCGCCGACCGGGGCATGGTGTTTCAAAGCTACACGCTGTTTCCGTGGCTCACCGTGCGTGAAAACATCTGCTTCGGCCTGCGCGAGCGCGGCTGGGCACTGGCGCAGCAACTGGCGGTGGCCGACCAATTCTTGAACCAGGTCGGGCTGCGCGGCTTTGAGCAGCACTTTCCCAAACAACTGTCGGGCGGCATGCAGCAGCGGGTGGCGATTGCCCGGGCGCTGGCCAACAGCCCGCGCATCCTGCTGATGGATGAGCCGTTTGGCGCGCTCGACCACCAGACCCGCGAGCTGATGCAAGAGCTTCTGCTCGGTATTTGGGAGGCGCAGCGCAAGACGGTTTTGTTCGTCACCCACGACATCGACGAGGCCGTGTTCATGGCCAGCCGGGTGGTGGTGATGAGCGCCCGGCCCGGCCGCATCAAGCTCGACCGGGCCGTGCCGCTGGCCCACCCGCGGCACTATTCGATCAAGACCACGCCTGCATTCTCAGCCTTGAAGGCCGAACTGACCGAGCAGGTGCGGGTGGAGGTGCGGGCAGCGCAGGCGGCGCTGGCCGCCGCAGCGTGATGGGCTTGGCAGGGCGTGGCCGGCCGGCTGAAGGCACTGCCCTGATCAGCGCGGCCTAACAAGCCACCTCATCCCAGGCAAAGCGCAGCATGCCGCGTGGTTTGGGCATGCCGGCTGCGGCACGGGCCTGGATCAGCGCCTGGTTGCGGGTGGTGTCGCGGTCGAGACCGGCGGTGCGAAAACCCAGTTGCTCAAAGGCGATATCGGTGAGCAGCACCTCGCTACCCACCCGTTGGCGCCACATCATCCTGAACAGCACGTCCTCAAAACCGTAGTGGCCGCAAAAATCCTCGTCGTAACCCCCGGCGCGAAAAAAGCCGTCGCGGGTGATCAAAAAGCTGTTGATGTGCGGCTCCACATCCACCCCGTCCTGGGTGCGGCGGAAGACGTACAGCCGGCTGGTATCCAGCCGCGGCAGCGCATCGACGATCTTGCGGATGTCGGCCTGGCTGGCCACGTTGTCCACATCAAAAAACAGCAGCCACTCGGTGCCGGCCAGCGTGGCGGCCAGGTTGCGGCAGCCCGGCATATTCCAGTCGATGTCGTCCTGCACCCGCAGCAGCTTCAAATTGAGCGGGCCTTTTTGCACGGTCAGCGGGGGTGCCGAAAAATCATCGATGACCAAAAATGACAGCCGCGCCAGCAGCGCCGGATCGAACTGCTGCCAGCGTTGCATTTGGAGCTGCACCGGCTGCTGGGCGTTGTAGACATGGGTGATGAGGGTGAGCTGGCTCATGGCGTGGCGGGGTGCAGTGAATGGGAGATCAAGCAATGTGGGTGATGCAGCGTGGGTTGAGGTAGAGCCGGGCGCCGGCCTGGCACAGGGCCTGGTGGTAGGGCACGTGCTCACAGACCTCGCGGCCGTCTACCAGCCCGCTGTAGCGGCCGCGCCGCACGACGCTGGCTTTGTACAGGCCGAAGCCGCCAAAGGCCGACTTCACCGGCACCCAGCCCGCCACCCGGCCGGGCGCCAGTTGCTGGGTGGCGGCATGGATTTCCCGGCCAGTGGCCAGCGCGGCATTGAGCCGGTGCTTGCCGTCCCACACATAGTCATGCGGGCTCACGCTGTGCTCGCGCAGCGCCCACAGGTCGTAGTACAGCGGCCAGGACAGCGGAAACACCGCGTCCCAGGCGGCCTCAAACTGAAAATTGCTCAAAAAACCCTCGACGCTGAAGCGGTCGCCGACCAGGCCGTCCAGATCGGCCCAGCAGACGTAGTCCCAGGCGGGGCCTGTTGAGGCGGTGCTCAGAACTTTGTCCAGCAGCCGGTTGCGGCCGTAGGCCAGGCGCTCGGTGCGCAGCGGCATCGCCTGCGTTATGCCCTGCTCGCGGATGGCATGCAGCACGCCGTCGGCGGCCCAGCCGTCCAGCAGGCTGCCTGTGGCATCGGTCGAATCGTTTTCGTAGACATGGATTTCGGCATGGCCAAACAGCGCACCCAGCTCGCGCAGCTTGCGCACCGACGCCGGCAGCGCCACCGCGCAATTGCGCGCGGTGCCGAGAAAGACGATGCGCTGGCCGCGCAGGCGATCGCGCAGGGCTGCCATCGGCAGCGGCTCAAGCAAGTGCAACGCACCCAGCGGGGCGGCGTCTGGCGTGGTGCCGGCCGCCGGCGCGCCGGCCACGATGTCAAAGCCAAAACGGGCCCAGTTGTCGGGCCGGTCAAACACCAGCTCGGCCGAATCCCCGTGGATCGTCAGCCGGCAGGCGGGGGTTTCCCAGGCCAGCGGCTCCATCACCCGCGCTGCGCCGATGCGCACATCGGTGATAGTCACGCCGGGCGTGCGCAGGCTGATGGCCCGCACAAAGCCAAAGCTGTCGTTGAACAAGCGGTGTTTCATCGGCAGATTCCTACAGCAGCGCCAGCAGGCCCTGGCTGACTTGCGGCCAGCCGTACTGCTGGGCCAGCAGCGCCCTGGCCTGCGCTCGCTCGGGCGTGTGGCGCGGCACGCGCTGCTCGGCCACGGCGGCCATGCATTCGATCAGCGCATCCAGATCGGGCACCAAAAACTGCCCTGTCATCGTCGGCTCATCGGCCCGGGTGCCCGGCCGGGCCGGCAGTTTGAGCGCCAGCGCCGCCGGGCAAAAATCATCGGTGGCGCCGCCGCCGGTGACGATCACCGGCGTGCCGCAAGCCATCGCCTCCAACACCGGCAGGTTGAAGCCCTCAGCCCGGTACGGCGAGACATAGGCATCGGCGATGGCATACAGCGAGCGCAATTGCGACGGGTCCAGGCTGCCCGACACCAGCGAGATGCCGGCCAGCACATCGCCCGTCACCAGCCCCGGGTGGTCGCGGCTCACCTGCGCCAGCGTGCGCTCGGCGCCGATGCCGTAGAGCTGCTTGTGGTCTTTGAGCAGCAGCCGGGCGCGCGGATGGCGCCCGCGCACGTGGGCGAAGGCCTGGACCAGCAAGTCGATCCCCTTGTTCCAGGTGGCCACACCCACATTGACAAACAGGATGTCGTCGGGCGCCAGCCCCATCGCTTGCCGGCTGGCGGCGCGGTCGGCATCGCTGAGCGGGGCGAAGACTTGGCTGTTGACGCCGTGCGGCACCACCACGATGCCGGCCGGGTCGAGCCCGTGGTCCACCAGCCGGTCGCGTGACCAGGCGGACGGGGTGACGATGCGGTTCTCGCCCCGGGTAAAGGCGGCCAGGTCGGGCGGCGGTGCGTCAAAGCATTCATCCACCAGGCCGCATTCAGTGACCATGAAGGTGATGGTTTTTTGCGCCGGGTCGATGGCCGAGCAGAACGGCGATGAGATGCGCAGCAGGCAATCCAGCGGCTGGCCGTCGGGCGGCGGCGGCACGGCGTCGATACGGGCTTGCTCGTCGGCTGAAAAGCCGGCCGGCATCTGGCGCGCATTCCAGTGCTTCATGAAAAACGGCAGGTCGCGGTGGAAGACCTGCCAGCCGGGCTGGCCCAGCAGCACCAGCAGTTGGTGCTGGTTGACCAGCGCGATGGAGTGGCTGACGCCGCGCCAGCCTTCGATCAACAGCGTTTTCATGCGGGCGGTCTCCCGAGCGATTTCATTGCAACCAGGCCGTCAAGCCCGTGCCCAGCGATGTCAGCGTGGCATTCATCTGCTGGCCGTCGTGCAGCGCGTTGGCGTATTGCACGCGCAGGCCGTAGTGGTCGGTCTCGGCGGCGATGACATCAAACAGTGAGCGCCGGCCCAATTGCTGCCACTGCTGCAAGGTGAAGTTGCGCAGCCGGTCGCTGTCGCGCAGCACCAGGCCCACCCGGCGCAGGCGGTCAAACGCCGCAGCGGCTTGCTCATGGACCTCGACGATGCGCTGGCGGCGCTGCTCCAGCACGTCAGCGCGTTGCAGTGCGGCGGCATCGGCGCGCTTGCGGGCGGCCAGGGCTGAATACGCCAGCGCCGGGTTCAGCAGCGGGATGTTCAGCGTCACACCCGCCGTCAAGCCGGCATTGCGTGGGCTGCCACCGCCGGCGGCCACCAGCGCATTGCCGCCGATGTTCCAGCTCAGCTGCGGCTTGTTGCCGGCCTCCACCACCCGGGCAATCTCGCGCAGCGCGGCGGTGTTGGCATCGAGCTGGGTGATGTCGGTGGACCGCTCGGCGGCGCTCAGCACCGCCGGCAGGTCGGGCACGGCCAGCAGCAAGGTGCTCAGGCCGTCGGTGCCGGGCAGGCCGTCGCCGACGATGCGGCGCAACTTGGCCTCGATCTGGCGGGCTTGGGATTGGGCCTGGGTTTGCTGCAACTCGGTCTGCTGCAACTGCTTTTTGGCCTGCACCAGCTCACTGGTGCGGCCTTTGTCGGCTGCCACTATTGTTTCGAGTGACTCCACCAGGCAGGCCATCTTGCGCAACTGCTGGCCATAAATCACCGCCTGCATGCGGAAGCGGCTGCGCTCAAACGCCAGCGAGGTGGTGCTCAGCGTGATTTGCTCCTGCGTGGACAGCATGCCCAGCCGGGCGGCCTCGGCCTGCTGGGCCCGCCAGTCGATCAGCCGGTCGCCCCGGCCGCCGTCGTACAGCGTTTGGCTGATGCTGATGCCGGCGCGGGCCTGCATTTGGCTGCTGCTGTTCTCGCTGCTGTTGTTGCCACTGCTGCCGATGCTCAAGTTGGGGCTGATCGAGCCGGTGAGCGACGCCTGCGGCTTTTTATTGGCCCGCGCCTCCTCCACATCCTGGCTGGCAGCCTCGGCCAGCAGGCGGGCGGCGCCGATGCCGTGGCTGCGCAGCAGCGCGTCATGCACCAGGGCTTGAAGCTGGCTGCGCGGGTCGCGTGCTTGGGCCACGGCGGCTGACGGCGACGACGCCGCGCTGCCGGCAGGCTCGACTTTGTCCTCGTCCAGACAGGCGGCCAACAGAGGGCTTGGCAGGGCCAGCAGGCAGGCCGCTGCCAGCAAGGCAGGCAGGATAAATAAGCGGGGAAACATAACGGCAGTAGATGCCGGGCGGGCGGGCAGTGATCGCCAAAGTCTGCTGGGTTTTGGGCGCCAGTTCTGGCTGCCAAGCCCGCCGCTCAATGCTCGGTAAACGCCTCTTGCGCCTTCAGCATCGGGCGCAGCAAAAAGCTCAAGACCGAGCGGTGGCCCACCCGGATTTCGGCCGTGCCCACCATGCCGGGCAGCACCGTGAGCGGCTTGCCGGCGGCCTTGAGCGTGCCCGGGTCGGCCTTGACGAGGGCCCGGTACCAGGTGGCATCGGCGCTGGCGCCGGCGCTGCGCTGCTCGCTGTCGCCCAGCGCGTCGGGGCTCAGGGTTTCGACCTGGCCGTGCAGGCTGCCGTAGACCGTGTAGTCATACGCCGACAGCTTGATCTCCACCACCTGGCCGGGCTTGATAAAGCCGATGTCGGCCGGTTTGATGCGCAGCTCCACCAGCACCTGGTCGCCCACCGGCACGATCTCCATCACCGCCGCGCCGCCGGCCACCACGCCGCCCAGCGTGTTGATGCGGATGTTTTTGACCAGGCCGCGCACGGGCGAGACCAGCACCGTGCGTTTGAGGATGTCGTCGCGCACCACCTGCTGCTCACCCAGCATCGCCAGCTCGGTCTGCACCCGCACCAGCTCGGCGCTGGCGTCCTGGCGGAAGCGGTTGATGCGCTCCTGGGTCTGCAAATTCGAGTCGTTCACCTGGCGCCGCAGCCGCATCACCTCCACCTCGCTCATCAGGCCTTTGCCGGCCATCGTCTCGGCCATGCTCAATTCGCGCTCCAGCAGGCGCTGGTTGCGCTGGTTGACAGACACGCCCTCGTTCAGCGCCCGCTGGCGGGCGTTGTACGAGTCGGTCTCGCCCTGCACAACGGGCGACACCGAGTCCAGCTCAGCCGGGAAGCGCAGCGGCCGGCCGTTGGCCTCGGCTTGCAGCCGCACCACGGTGGCCAGCAGCGCCAGGCGCTTCAGCCGGCCTTCGTTTTGCTGGGCCTCCACCCGTGTCGGATCGAGCAGCGCCAGCGGCTGGCCGGCAGCCACCGCCTCGCCTTCGCGCACTTTGAGCTCGCGCAGGATGCCGCCTTCCAGGCTGGCGATCACCTGCTCGCGGCCAGCCGGCACCACCCGGGCTTCGGTGCGGGTGATCATGTCCACCTTGGCGATGGCCGCCCAGGTGAGGGCGCAGGCCAGCGCGGCCAACATCAGGTAGATGGCCCAGGTGGCGGCGGTGGCCGGCTCATGCTCACGCGCGGCTTGCACCGCGCTGAGGAAGGCGATGTCGCCACGTTGCAGCGGGGCGCGATCAGCCAAGGTGATCCGACCAACGCGAAGGAGGCCACAGGCCGCCGGAGTAGATCAAGCAGGCGCCGCAGACCGGCTTTGCCGGGCCGCTGGTGCGCCTTGCAGGCCGCGTCGAGCCTGTCGGCCCGACCCCTCGCCAGGCAAGCAAGGTCCACTGGACCTTGCTCGTCCGGGCTCGGCCCCCCTGGGGGGGAGCGGCGCAGCCGCTACGGGGGGGGGTCATACTGCCGCCCGGCTGTCCGCCGGCTGGGTGCTGGGGTGGCGGTGCACATTGGTGGGCGGTGAGGCCTGGCCGTTGGCCTGGGGTGGTGCGGCCTGGGCCGCCGGCTTGGCACCCGACAGGGCGGCCAGCACGGCCGCCTTGGGCCCGTCCATCACCACTTTGCCAGCGTCCACCACCACGATGCGCTGCACCAGCTCGAGCACCGCCGGCCGGTGGGTCACCATCACCAGCGTGCAACCGGCGGCCGCGCCGTTCAACTGGCGCAAAAACGCCACCTCGCTCTGCGCATCCATCGAGCTGGTGGGTTCGTCCATCAGCAAAATCTTCGGCTCGGTGATCAGGCTGCGCGTCAGCGCCACCAGTTGGCGCTGGCCGCCTGAGAGCAGCGCGCCCGACTCGCCCACCGGCAAATCCCAGCCCAGTGGATGGCCTTCCACCAAGCGGGCCAGCCCGGTGAGCTGGGCCACCGCCGCCAGGCGGGCCGGATCGGCACTGGCCCGGCCCAGCAGCACGTTGTCGCGCAGCGTGCCGCTGAACAGCCGCGAGTCTTGCGGCACATAGCCGACACCGGCACGGAAGTCGCCCGGGTCAATCTGCCGCAGGTCCACGCCGTCCACCTCCACCGCGCCTTCGCTGGGCCGGTACAGCCCGGCTGTCAGCCGCAGGATGGTGGATTTGCCGCTGCCGATGCGGCCCAGAATGGCCACCCGCTCACCCGCTTCGAAGCGCAGCGTCACCCCCTTCAGCACCTTGGGCGCTTCTTGCCCGGCGGCCGCCGGGTAGCTGAAAGTGACATCGTGCAGGCCGATGCGCCCGGTCACCTCGCGCAGCGGGATGTAGTGGCGGCCGGCTTCGCGCTCGGTGGGCTGGCGCATCACCCGGTCCAGCGCGCGCATGGCCGACCGGGCGCCCTGGTAGCGGGTGCTCAGCATCACGATGGACGTGAGCGGCGAGATGCCGCGCATCGCAAACATCACCCCGCCCATCAGCGCGCCGCCCGAGATCACCTTGGCCTCGATCAGGTACACGCCCCAGACCAGCATCACCAGCGTGACCACCTGCTGCGACAGCATCGACAAGTTCATCGTCAGGCTGGTGATGCGCCGGCTGCGCATCTGGTTGGCCACCGCCGCCGCCGACGATTGCTCGTACTGGTGCAAAAACCGGCCTTGCGCGCCGGTGGCCTTGATGTCCTCGATGCCCTCCACCGCCTCGACCAACAAGCCGTGCAAATCCGCCTGCTGCTGCATCTTGGCGCTGGTGCTGCGCCGCAGCGAGCCCTGCATCAACCACGAGATACCCAGGATCGTCGGCACCGCCACCACCATCACCCAGCCCAGCGGCCCGCCCATCACAAAGGTCATCGCGATGAAGATGAAGATGAACGGCAAGTCACTGATGGCCGACAGCGTGGCGCTTGAGAAAAACTCACGCACCAGCTCGATCTGGCCCACGGTGTGGGAGTAGGCACCGGCCGATTCGGGCCGGCATTCCATGCGCACGCCCAGGCTTTGGCGGAACAGCATCGCGCCCACCAGCAAGTCGGCCTTTTTGCCGGCCAGGTCGATCAGGTGGGCGCGCAGTTGGCGGGCCGCCAGGTCAAACACCAGGGCCAGCCCGCCGGCCGCCGCCAAAGCCCACAACGTGACAAACGCCTGGTTGGGGATCACCTTGTCGTAAATCACCGAGGTGATGGTGCCGGTGACCAGCATCAAGGTGTTGGACAGCAGTGCGGCCAGCAGGGCCGACCGGTAATACGGGATGAAGCGCCGCACCGTGCCCCACAGCCAGTGCCGGGCCGGGTCGCGCAGCGCGGCGGCCTCCTCCGTGCTGGCGTGGGCCGACGGGGCGGCGGCTTGCGGCAGCAGCGTGGCCACCAGCGCCAGGCCCGAATACTCTGCATTCAGCTCGGTCTCGCTGGCCACCACCTCTTTTGCCGGGTTGCCGGGCAGCACCACGGTGCAGATCGCCGGGCCGGCGCTTTGCGCCCGGCGCGCCAGCAGCAGGCAGGCGTCGCCGTTTTTCAGCAGCAGCACCACGGGCATCAGCAGATCGTGAATCTCGGCAATCGGCCGCTGCACCAGGCCGGTTTTGTAGCCGGCCTCGCGCAGCGCGCGCAACGCCTGGTCGGGCCCGATCAGGCCGCTGACCTGCTGGCCCTCGAACAGCGAGACCACCGAGCGTTCGTGACCGTGATAGCGGGTGAGCCAGACGAGCGATTGAGCCAGCGCGTCTTCGGTCAGGCTGGCAGGATCGTCCGCCACCTCGCCGTCAGCCGACGGGACGGCGGCTGGCTGGGGCTGCAAATTAGGATCGTCGCGGACGGCCACGGTGGCAGGTGGGTAGAAGGTGGGCGGCAGTGCGGTGGGCGGCAGGGGTTCAGGCGCGGCGCGTGATGCGAGGCCGATCAGCGCCGGTGCAGCAGCGCCAGCCGCTCAAACTCGGTCTCGATGTCGCGCACGATTTGCGGCAGGTCAAACAGCGCTGAGCTGCGGCCGTGCTCGGCCAGATAGCGCTTGTACGACGCCACGCGCGCCGGTTGCTGGCCCAGCCGCACGGCCAGGCGCTGGTAATCGTCCAGCGTGGTGGTGGCCAATTCGGGCAGGCCGACGGCAGTGAGCAGGCTGCCGGCCATGCGCGAGATGTAGCTGCGCCCGCTCAAGCTGACGATGGGCGTGCCCATCCACAGCGCATCGCTGGCGGTGGTGCCGGCGTTGTACGGAAAGGTGTCGAGCACCAGATCGGCACATTGAAAACGCGCCAGGTATTCGGGCGGCGCCACCCGGGGCGCAAAGATCAGCCGGCTGCGCGGCACGCCGTGGCCAGCGGCGGCGGCCAGCATGTTGTCGCGGGCGGTGTCGTTGTCGGCCAGCAGCCACAGCACGCTGTTGGGCACCTGGGCCAGGATGCGCATCCAGGCGCCAAACATCTCGGGCGTGATCTTGAAGGTGTTGTTGAACGAGCAGAACACAAACCGGTCGTCAGGCAGGCCGTAGGTGGCGCGGGCCGGCCGCAGCGCCACCTCACGCTGGCGGTCACTCACCTGGTAGCAATGCGGCAGGCGGATCGGGCGCTCGGTGCAATACGGCTCGAGTGCGGGCGGCATCACGTAATCGTCGGCCAGGATCCAGTCCACCCCGGGCAGCGCGGATGTGCCCGGCAGGCCGAGGTAGCTGACCTGCACCGGCGCCGCCCGGTAACCCAGGATGGCGGGCCGGGCGCCGCTGGTCAGCCCTTGCAAATCGACCAGCACATCGATGCCGGCCTCGGCAATCAGCCGGGCTGCGGTGGCGTCGTCCACGCCGGCCAGGCGCACCAGATGGTCGAGCGCCTTGACCAGGCGTTTTCGCTGCGGCTGCTCGCTCTCGGGCGTCCAGCAAAAGCCGTAAACCTCGAACTTGCTGCGGTCATGCAGCTCCAGCAGCTCGGGTGTCAGCAGGCCCACCGCATGCATGTGCAGATCGCCCGACAAATAGCCGATCTTGATGCGGCCGGTGCGCGCCGGCATGCTGCTGTGCAGCGCCGCGGGCGCCAGCTTTGGCACCCGCTCGTGGGCAAACCGGGTGGCCGACAGCAGTTGCAGCGCAGGGTCGTCGCTGGCGCTCATCATCGCCAGCAGCGACGTGCCGGTGAGCAGCTTGTTGACGGTGACAGCGCCCACCGGCTGGTACACCGGCCAGGCGCACTGCTTTTGCCGCAGGTGAACATAGTGCTGGATCACGCTGCCCTGGTTGGGGTCGAGCTGCAAGCTCTCGCGCAGCGCCGCCTCAGCCTCCGGAAAGCGGCGCAGCGATTCCAGCAGCCGGCCCAGGTTGTTCCAGGCGTGCACCCGCAAATCGAGGGCCGCGCCGCTGCCCAGCACCGCCCGCCATTGCGCCAGCGCTTCTTCGGGCTGGCCGGCACGCTCCAGCAAATGGCCCAGATTGAGCCGGGCATGCGGGAAATTGGCTTGCAGCGCCAGCGCCTGCCGGTAAGCGGCTTCGGCCTCGGCCGTGCGGCCCAGCCCGCCCAGCAAGGTGCCCAGGTTGAAGCAGGCCACATGGCGCATCGCCGCCGGGCCGTCGGCCGTCCAGCATTGGTACAGCGCCACGGCGGCATCGGCCTGGCCGGCGGCGTGCAGGCGCTGGGCTTCGCTCACCAGGTCGGCCAGGCTCAGGCTGGCCGGGGCCAGGTCGGCGGCTCTGGCATCGGCGGCCGTGGCATCGACGACCGTGGCATCGGCCGCTGTGGCAGTGGTGGATCGGCTGAGAAGAGCGTTGGGCATGGCGTCTCGTGGGCACGGCAAAGGGGCAAGCCATCGTAGAAGCGCCGGGCCCGTGCCCAGCCCGGCAAAAGCCGGGCCAAGCGGGGGCTTTTTGATCCCGGCGCAATGCGCCGCGCCGGCGCTTACCAGGCATGCGCCCGGGCCGCCCAGCGTCAAAACCCGAGGCTGGCCAGCAAGTCGTCCATTTCGACCTTGTCGCGCGGGCCGGGCGGCAGCACCCGCACCAGCCCTTGACCCGGCGGTTGTGCAGATCGGTGGCCAGCGCCACCCCCGCAATCAACCCGCCACGTCAGGCGGTGAGGGTCAGCTTTTGCACAATCTTGCTGACTTTGTCTTCCAGCGTGGCCCGGTTGAAGGGCTTGACCACATAGCCCGCTGCACCGCTTTGCGCGGCCAGCAGGATGTCCTCTTTGCGCGCCTCGGCGGTGACCATCAGCACGGGGATGTGCTTGAAGTTGTCTTGCTCTTTCAGCGCCTTGAGCAGGTCAAAGCCGTTCATGACGGGCATGTTGATGTCGCTGATGATGAAGTCATAGCGCACCGCCCTGAGCATCTGCAGCGCCACGGCGCCGTCTTCGGCCTCGTCCACATTGTTGCAACCCATTTCCTTGAGCAAGGCGCGCACGATGCGCCGCATGGTGGAAAAGTCATCGACGACCAGAAACTTGAGGTCGGACAGGTGGCTCATGGCAGTCCTTGGGGCTGGGGTGCAAAGAAGTGGGGGGCTGGCCTGACAACGGCCATCACGGGTCTATCGGCCGGCCGGCGCGGTAGTTGAGACCAGCGTCGGCTTTTCAGGCCGGATCGACGGCTCGGCGGCGCCGCCGTTGGCGTCGGGTTTGGCCATCGGCTCCACCCGGTCGGCGGTGGGCCGATAAAACCGGTCTTCGGCATCGCGGTTCATCACGATGATGCTGATGCGGCGGTTTTGCGGCTCGGCCGGCTCATTGCGGTTGAAGGGCTGGCTGCTGGCCAGGCCCAGCACGCGCAGCACCCGCTCCTCCGTCAGGCCACCGGCCACCAGCTCGCGCCGCGACGCATTGGCCCGGTCGGCGCTCAACTCCCAGTTGCTGTAGCCGCGGTCGCCGCCCGGGAAGGGGGTGGCGTCGGTGTGGCCCTCCAGCGTCAGCCGGTTGGGCACCTCCACCAGCACGCTGCCGATGGCGCGCAGCAACTCGCGCATATACGGTTTGACCACCGCGCTGCCACTGTCAAACATCGGCCGGCTCAACTCATCGACGATCTGGATGCGCAGGCCGTCGCGCGTCATGTCGAGCTTGATCTGCGCGGCAAAAGGCGCCAGCTTGGGGTTGTTCTTCAACGCCGACTCCACCTGCTCGCTCAGCTCTTGCAGTTTGGTGGCCTCGGCCACCCGCTGCTCATGGCGCAGCGCCTGCAGGTTGATGGTGCTGCGCGGCGCCTCAACATCACCGCGCTTGACCTGGCCGCCCGAGCGCGTCAAGTCCTGGCCGCCGCCTTTGAGCACCGACGATGAATCGCCCGAGCCCGAGCCGCCGTTCAGCAGCGCCACCTTGAGCGGGCTTTGAAAGTAGTCGGCAATGCCCTTTTTGTCGCCCTCGGACGTGCTGCCCAGCAGCCACATCAGCAAGAAAAAAGCCATCATCGCCGTGACAAAGTCAGCGTAGGCAATCTTCCAGGCGCCACCATGCACCGCATGGCCGCCCTTCTTCACCTTTTTGATGATGATGGGTTGTAGTTTTTTCGCGTCACCGGCCATCAGACAACTCCTGAACAGGTTAAGGCGGGCGGCCGAAGGCCGGTTCGCCGCCGGGCCGCCCCAAGGCGGACTCGGAGCCGCGGCTCTCAGTAATCAACGTCTTGGGGCACTGGTTCGCCGCCGGGCCGCCCCAAGGCGAACGCGCCCCCTCGGGGGGCCGACGTTGTATTCAACGTCTTGGGGGCACTATTTCTTTTTCACGTGGGCTTCTAATTCGGTGAAGCTGGGGCGGTCACCCGAGAACAGCACCTTGCGGCCAAACTCGATGGCCACCTGCGGCGCATAGCCCTGCATGCTGGCCAGCAAGGTGGTCTTGATGCACTGAAACTCTTTGCCGGCGTCCTCCACCTTCTGCTCCAGCAGGCCGCCGAGCGGCTCAACAAAGCCGTAGGCCAGCAAGATGCCGAGAAAGGTGCCCACCAGGGCGGAGGCGATCATGCCGCCCAGGATGGCCGGTGCCTGGCCCACTGAGCCCATCGTGTTGACCACCCCCAGCACGGCGGCCACGATGCCGAATGCCGGCAGGCCGCCGGCCAGACGGCCGATGGCGGCCACGGCGGCATGCTCTTCCTGGTGGTGGGTCTCGATCTCGCTGTCCATCAGGCTTTCGATCTCATGGGCGTTCAAATTGCCCGAGACCATCATGCGCAGGTAGTCGGTGATGAACTCGCAGACATGGTGGTCGCTGCCGACCACCGGGTACTTCTGGAACAGCGGTGAGCTGTGCGGGTCTTCCACATCTTTCTCGATCGACATCAGCCCCTCTTTGCGGGCTTTTTGCAGGATGTCGAACATCAGCGCCAGCAGCTCCAGGTAGCGCTTCTTGCTGAACTTGCTGCCCTTGAAGCACTGGCCCAGGCCCTTGATCGAGGCCTTGACCACCTTCATCTGGTTGTTGGCCAGGAATGCGCCCATCGCCGCGCCGAAGATGGTGATCATCTCGAACGGCAAGGCGTGCAGCACCACCTGGATGTTGCCGCCGTGGAAGATGTACACGCCGAAGATGCAAACCATGGCCAGAAGCCAGCCAACGATGACAAACATGGTGGGGTGGGGGTGCTTGGGTCAACGCCGGCCCGGCTGGGCTGGCTTGTTGTGGGGGTTATCGGCCAGCGGGGGGGCGGATTGAGCCGCTGGTTGCAGTGCCGCATTCACGCCCGCATCCAGCGCCGGGCCACCCGCAGCGGGCGCGCCGATGCGGTACAGCCAGACCGGCTTGCCAGCCGTGGTGCCACCCGCCGGGCGCAGCAGCGCCGCCGGGGCCACGCCCGGCACCGCAAATTCCAGGCTGGCCAGCCAGGTGCCGGGCGCCATCTCGGCCTCGGCTTTGGCCAGCGCACGGGCCATGCTCTCGGGCCGCTGGAACAAATACACCAGCACCTGGCCTGACCAATCGGCCGCCCACATGTCGCCCTGCCGCACCCGCGCCCAGCGGCAGCGCGCGGCGGCGGCCAGCCGCCAGGGCCAGCTCCATTCGATGCCCTCGACGAAGGCTTGCGGGTATTGGGCGTGCAGTGCCGCCAGGCCGTGGCCCAGGCCGCAGCCGGCGTCCAGCACCCGGGCCCCGGCCGGCAGCGGCGCGGCCGCCGCCAGCCCGGCCAGCGCGCCGGCCGGGGTGGGGAACAGCGGCGCGTCGCGCCAGGCGCGCAGCGGGTAGGCCAGCAGCAGCACCGCCAGCGGCAGCAGCCAGGCCCAGGCCGGCAGCGCCGCACCCAGCCCGGCCGCAGCGCCACCGGCCAGCGCAGAGACCGGGAAGCCGCCCGCCACCATCAGCCGGCGCCAGCCGCTGGCGCGGCGCAAACCGCCGGCCACTGCCGCGCCCAGGCTGGCCGCTGCGGCCCAGGCCAGCAGCGGCGGCCAGCCCAGCGCCGGGCCGGCGCGCAGCAGGGCCCAGGCCAGCGCCCAGGCGGCCAGCCAGGTGAGCAGCGCCGGCGCCGGCCAGGGCAATGCGCGCTGCGGTGGCGGTGGCGGTGGCGGTGGCGGTGGTGGTGGCAGTGGCGGTAGCGGCACAGCGTCGATGGGTGCGGGCAAGGCAGGCATGCGGCCAGTGTGCGGCCCGGGCGGCCGGGCTGATCGGCCGAAAAGCCGGCGCTTGCCGGCCCGGAGACGGCCAGACAGACGGCCAAAAAAAGGGCGGCCCCTGTGAGAGGACCGCCCGTAAGACACATCCACGGTGCCAGGAGGAGACAAACAAGAAATCAAACCCGCCAAGACCTGCAAAACAGCCCCGACCCACCTTTTATCGGCCGGCGCCGCCGGGGCTCGAGGCCGGCGCGCCCGCCACATCCACAAAATCTCAGGCCGCCAGGCATTCCTGCACGCTGGGCAGGCGGATGGCGCCGGCGTTGCGGCCCTTGCCGGCGCGGGCCGGCGGGTTGCACAGGCCGCAGACGTAGTGCCGCGCGATCTCGTGCGGATGGGTGACAAAGTGGCCGCCGCATTTGCTGCACGGCGTCATCGTCAGCATGCCGTTGTCCACAAACTTGACCAGCCGCCAGGCCCGGGTGACCGAGAGTTGTGGCTCCAGCCCCTGGGCGGCGATCTGCTCGATGTACAGCTTGTAAGCCTTGATGACCGAGTCGATCTCGTCCAGCGCAGCGGCCTTGTTCAGGTATTCGTGAATATTGAGAAACAGGCTGGCATGGATATTGGGTTGCCAGGTCATGAACCAGTCGGTGGAAAACGGCAACTGGCCTTTGCTCGGGCTTTTGCCCGCCACCTCTTTGTACAAGCGCAGCAAGCGCTCGTAGCTCAGGTCGGTTTCGCTCTCCAGCACTTGCAGGCGGGCGCCCAGGCGGATCAGCTCAACTGCGGTGTCGATCTGCTTGGCTTCGGTCAGGATGCTTTTGACGCGCATGGTGGGCTCACTCGGTTGTGGATGTGTCGTGCATTAACAAGTGAACACCGCAGATCCAGCTTTGCTGGGCTGCTGGTGTTGCCCCCCCCGGGGGGGCTGAGCGGCGACGTGGAACAGTCCCTGCGGACTGTTCCTCGCCCGCGAAGGCCAGACGGCATGCTTGCCGGCTGGCGCGGCCTTGGCCGCTTCGGGGGGACAAATTTCACGCGGCTTCCTGGTGCCGGCCGGCCATCAGGATCGACGCATGCAGGCGCGACACGCTTTCGTTCGCCGCGCTCTTGCCGTGGCTGGTCAGCAGGCTCCACACCAGGTCGTCGTCACAGCGCATGCGGCACAGCAAGGTGCTGCCCGAGGCGATCTTCATCATCTGCGCCGGGGTCAGCGCGTCGATCATGGCCAGGCTGTCCTCGCTCAGCCCGAGGCGGAACAGGGCCTGGTCGCGGTCCGACCGGATCAGCGTCTGCGCCAACATCAGGTACGACAGGTTGGCTTCGCGGATTTCGGCAAGGATCTGGTCGTTGTTCATGGGATGGCTTTCGGGGTCAGTTGGGCGGGTGGGGGGGTGGGGCGGGTGTGAAACGAACTGTATGGAGTGAAACAAAGCAGCAACATCAGGCCAATTCGTCTTCTTGAGTCCCCTTTTTACCGGGGGGTCTGTCAGGCAAACACCTACAAGCCGGCAAGGCGTTGTCCCGCAACCGGCGCTGGCGGGCTCAGCGCTGCGCCGACCACGACAGTTGCCGCCGCAGTCACCGCCGCACTGGCCGCCGCACCGGCGGTGCACCGGCGGCGCCCACCGCACGCCATCCCGGCTGGTTTAACGCTGCGGCTTGGCACAAAATCAAGCCGACCACCGCCCGTCGGGGCGGCCGGGCCGCACCGGCACTGGCACACGGGCAAGGGTATCCACCTTGCCGCCGTGCCGGTCTGGTGGGCAGCACGCAAGGGGCAAGCCGATGCTTTCCGGGATTCAAGATGCGCTCAATGGCTTGCTGGTTCCGCTGATCGTCGCGATCCCGGTCGTCGTCGTGCTGTACCGGTGGGTCACGCGGCGCGGCGGCCCGCCAGCGCCGAAAGCGCCCACGCCGCCCGCGACGCCCCCGCCCACCCGGCCGCAGCCGGCCCCGCGCCCGCCGGCCTGGCCGCGACCCGGCGCAGCGGTGGCG
>JANLOP010000255.1:0-4254 GCA_031366635.1 Betaproteobacteria bacterium
TCGGCTTGTACTGCGAAAAGTCGTGCCCCACCTGGGCCCGTAACAACACAAAGATCCTCTTCAGCGCGTTTTCGGTTTTCAATGCCACCGGGCTGGCGGCGCGCGGCAGCGTGCCGAAGGCATGCGCAGCGTAGGCGATCAATTGGGCCGGCATGTCGGCCGGCGCCAATTGATAATCCACCAGGCCGGTGGCAATGGCGCTGCGTGGCATGCCATCGAACTCGGTCGAAGCGGTGCTTTGGACCATCACCATGCCTCCTTCGCCCTTGATGGCACGCACACCCTGGGTGCCGTCGCTGCCGGTGCCCGAGAGTACGACGCCGATGGCGCGCTCATGTTGATCCTGCGCCAGTGACCGGAAGAAAAAGTCGATCGGCAGGCGCTGCCCGCGCGGCGCGCCAGGCTCCAGCAATTGCAGCGCGCCATTCAGGAAGGCCATGTCGCAATTGGGCGGAATGATGTAAGCGCAGTTGCGCCGCACCACCATGCCGTCTTCGACTTCGAAGACCCGCATGCGTGTGTAGCGCTGGATCAGATCGGACAAGATGCTTTTGTGGTTAGGCGCCAGATGCTGGACCAGCACGAAGGCCATGCCGGGGTCGGTGTCGGCGGGCATGGCCGAGAAGAAAGCCTCGAACGCAGCCAGCCCACCGGCCGAGGCGCCGATGCCGACGATGGGAAAGCGCGAGCCTTCGGATTCGGCGATCGGCGGCACCCTCAGCCCGGTGGTGGGGGCAGTTGCTGCGCGGGCAGGGCCGGGCGCAGGCATGGGCGCGGGCGCGGCTTCGGGGGCGGGGCCGCCGGGCGCCGCCGCAACGGCCTCAGCCGGCTTGCCCGGCAGCTTCACGGCCTTCGGTGGCGCGGTATTTATTTTTGTCATGATCTGCTCCAGGAGCAACAAATGGCTGTGCGCTGAACCATCAGGCCAGCAGGCGCTCAGGCTTCGGCACTGGCGATGCGCCTGATTTCCAGGGCGATGTCTTCAGGTGACAGCACAAAATCGATGCAGCCGGTGTCGATGGCGCTGCGCGGCATGTCGGGCTGGGCTGCGGTGCTGAGCTTTTGCGCGATCGTGATGCCGCCCACTTCCTTGATGCCGCATAGGGCGGCCGCGCCATCGCCGTCGTAGCCGGAGACGATCACAGCGATCAATTTGCCGTCCCAGCCGGCCGTGAGTGAGCGCAGGAAAACCGTGATGACATCGGGCCAGCCGCGTGGCTTGGAGATCGGCTTCAAGTGGAACTCACCGTCTTCGACGTGCAGGTCCCGGTTCTCAGGAATGATGAAAACCCGGTTGGGCTCGATCAACAAGCGATCGGTGATCAGATCGACCGGCATCGTGGTGCAGCTCGGAAGAATGGTGTGCAGGCGGGTCGGAAAGAGGGTGATGTGATTGACGATCACGATCGCCACCCCCAAGTCGGCTGGCAGGCATTTCAGCAACCGGATGTAGGCGTCGAGGCCACCGGCTGAACCACCGACACAAACGACCGGAAACTGCCTGGAGGGGTGCGCTGCCGGATGCGCTGGCATGGCTGTTTGCATGGCTGTTTGCATGGCTGTTTGCATGGTTGCCGTGGGCTGGCCTTGTCTCCCCGTGCCGCTGCAAGCCTGAACCCGCCTGGGCGGGGTCCTGGTCAAGCGCTTGAGCATAGCGCGGCGCCGCGCGGCCCACAACGCTGGCCCCCCCGGCCTGTCCTTGGCCTGAAATGTTGGGCAGTGACGCGATTCGAGGCGGCGGCCCACACGGCGCTGCCGGTGGAAGACCCATTGCTGATCGCACAGGGCAAGGTGAAACCGGATCGCTTCCAGGAGGCTCTCGGGCTTTGGGCGATGCCGGCAGTCGCGGGCCCATCGATGAAGCACTGGCGCGCTGCAAGGCGCTCATGAGAAACAAACGCCGGGCCGCCCCAAGTGTTTCTCCTCCCCCTCGGGGGGGCGGACGCCGCATGGCGGCGGCCTTGGGGGCGCTCTCACCGAAGTGCGCAGAACCCGAAAGCGTCGGCACCCTCGGCGACCACCAGCAGGCGGCCCGCCTCAATGTACTGCAGCCCGTGGTAGCGGGCAGGCTCGTCGCGCTGTGCCGCCGGGCCAGGCGCTATGGGCCGCCACGACCGCCCGCCGTCCGATGAGCGGTGGATCTGCCCGGCGATGCTGGCCCAGGCCTGGCGCGCGTCCATGAAGGCCAGGCCGTCGAGCAGCGGTGCGCTAACCGGCGTGCGGCGTGGCTGCCAGTGCCGGCCTGCGTCCACGCTCAGCAAAAAGCCCTGTGCTGGCGAGCGAACGATGACGCCAATGCCGCTGCGGTTGAAGCGAATGCTGTCATTGCGCCAGCGGCCCAGTTCGGCAAAGCTGCGGTCTTGCCACGACGCGCCACCGTCCTGGGTATGCAGCAGCAGGTCGCTGCCCACCGCCCAGGCCTCGTGGGCGCTTTGCGGCCACACATCGACCAGGCGCCAGCGCGCTGCAGAGGCCACGCCCAAGCCTTGTTCATGCCAGTGCTCACCGCCGTCCGAAGTGACAAACGCCACGCCGCGGGCATCAGGCATGCTGTCCAGTGGCTGCTCACCCACCCACCAGCCGTGCAGCGGGTCAGCAAAGCGGACAGCGCGAACCAGGTAGCCTGGAAAAGTCTGCTCGACCCAGTTGCGACCGCCGTCGCGCGTGCGTCGCAGCGCGCCGCCGCGCGTCAACAGCCAACCCGTGTTGGCCCCGGTGAACTCGAAGCGATCAATGGCACCGCGCTCGCGCCAGTCCGGCCCTTGCGCGTCTGAACACCACAGGCGCGCCCACTGGCGGCCGCCGCTGTCGGTCTGCCAGAGGCATTCGGTGTCGTGGGCGAAACCAGTCCGTGCATCGATGAACTGAAACTGGCTGAAAGCGCTAGGGCGGCCTGAACGCACGAAGGTCCATGCGCAGTCAGACGCCAGCGCCTGAAGCGCCAGAAGCCCGGCGAGCAGCACGGCCAGCACGCCTGCCAGCCGCCGCCGTGTGGCTGGCGCGGGGCTAGAAAAAATCATCGCCACCGATGCGCGTGCGGCCGCTGGCTGGCGGCTGGAGATTGCCCTTGGCGTCGCGGCTTGCTGCACGGAACTGCATGTACTTCAAGCGCTTGCTGGCGTCTTTTGCCAAGGATTCAACGGCGCTCTTGGCGGTTTGCCAGCGTTGCAGGTTGCGTTTCTGATCTTCCCCGGTCATTTTGTGAAAACGGTCGTGGTCGCTGCGACCCTTTTTGGTGCCTTCGTACTGGCTGTCGGGTTCGACGATGTCGGCCAGCGTCAGGTCGGTGGCATCGCGCCGCCGTTCGTCGACGTAGGACTGCATCTTGAATTTCTCGTCGCTTAAATCGTGCAGCGTTTTCTGCTGCTTGGCGAACGCGCTCCGCGCCTCTTTGTAGCGCTGTTGGGCTTGCTTTGTGGCCTCGGCGTAGTTGTCCTTCAGGATCGCCTTGTACTTTGACGGGTACTTGGTCAGGTCTTCATAGCTGGCTTTGGTGGCGTCTACGGCTGCCTGCAAGGCGACAACGCCTGCTTTGCCAAGGTACAGGACTTGCGCGCGGCTTGTATGCCATCGAAGCGGTTGAAGATGGTCGATACCACGGCATTGGCCTCGGCCAGCAGCGTGTCACTCACATTGGGTGAAATCTCGCCGAAGCTTGTTTTCAGCGCGGCGTTGAGCGCATCCTTTGAGTAGATGCCGATGTCGTCGGTGATCAAGTCCAGCGACAGCAGCGTTGCGGCAACCCCGGTGTCGGGTGCCGCCGCCTGGCTCAGCGCGACCGGAGAAAGCGGGTGCACCTCGCCGGCCAAATACCAGGGCTCACTGCCCAAGGGCTGCGCTGACCTGAAGCGGCCCGGCCCACCGCCGCCCGTCGGAGAGCTTGGGTGTGCCCAGCTTTGCCAACCGTCGTAGGGGCTGCCAGATGTCGGATCACCCATGCACTCACCTCTGTGTGTTGCGAATCTGGTGCAAACAATAGCAATGGCCTGCGGCTGCGTCAAAGGCTTTTGGACTGACGTGTGGCAACTGGCCTGGTCTGACCCCCTTGTTGCGGCGTCAGGCCTCTGGCACCGGCGCTAGGAGCTTGTCGGGCTTTGGGTCGGGCCTGCGCCGGGGCGAGTTTCGGTGCCAGCCTAGGCGTCGGTGAGGCGTGGGATGGGCCCCCACAACGAGCCGGCAACGACGGTTGGCACCGAAAATCGCCCCGGCCCTTCGGGTTGAAGCTGGCAATGGGCTGATCCGTCGTTGCGAATG
>JANLOP010000276.1:0-5368 GCA_031366635.1 Betaproteobacteria bacterium
GCTGCGCGCTGGCAGCATGGCTGAGCAAATGCAGCGCATCGGTCTGGCCGAGGTGGTGAAGGGCGCGGCAGGCGATGAGTTGACGCCACGCCGCGCGGCAGTGCTGCTGTTTGCCGATGAGCCGGGCAGCCTGCTGGCCGCCTTTGGCTCGCGCGCTGACATCCGCTTGATGGTGTATGCCGGCAAAGAGGTGGGCCACGGCGCCACGCCCAATCTGCGCAAGCCGCCCAAGACCATCCGCGGCCCGTTGATCGAACAGATCGACACCGCCGTTCGTTCGGTGCTGGACGAGTTGGCACAGGGGCTCACCCTGGCCAGCAGCGGCTTCAAGACCCGCCACAAGTACCCCGAACGGGTGGTGAAAGAGGCCATCGTCAACGCGGTGATCCACCGCGACTACCGGCTCAACCGCGACATCGTGATCCGCATCTTCGACGACCGCATCACGGTGGAAAGCCCGGGCGCGTTTCCGGGCACGATCACGCCGGCCAACATCCAGCGGGCGCGCTCCAAGGCACGCAACCCACTGGTAGCGCAAAACCTGCGGGAGTTTCCGCTGCCACCCAACATTGACGATGGTGAGGGTGTGCGCATGATGTTTGGCGAAATGGCGGCCGCCCACCTGTACCCGCCGCAGTACCGCCAGACACTGGACACGGCGGTGGAAGGCGTTGCGGTGACTTTGCTCAATGAAGACCGCCCGCCGGCCTGGGTGGAGGTGAGCGACTGGATCGACCGCAACGGGCCGATTGCCAATGCCGAGTTGTGCCGCATTGCGGCGGTGGACACGTTGCGGGCGTCCAAGATGCTCAGAAGCTGGGTGGATCGGGGTTTGCTGGAGCCGCTGGCGGGGCGCTCACGCAGCCAAGCCGCTTATCGCAAGCCCACGTTGGTGGACGAGCAATCCAGCTTGCTGGCTGACCCCGGCGGTGACTCTGCCCCGGGTGGCCCGGGCTTGTGAAGCCTATTTCATTATCCAGACGGCTTGGATAATGAAATCGTCAAGCCCGAAAAATCCAACAAAATCAGGCACTTGGCTGGAATTTCATTTTCCGGTCCAGGCCGGGTGACCAGGTAGCGGCAGCGCCGGGTGGCCAAAGCCGCGCCATCTTCCATTTGCCGGCAGGCGCAGAAAATGAACCGGCTGATCGACGGAATTCTTTTTGAATCAAGCACTTGGGAGCATCTTCATTATCCCCACCCCCGCTGCACGCATCGCGCCCTGGGTGGCCCAGCGCAACGGCATGGCCGTGAGCGGCTTGGGCAATGCTGAACTGCTGCACGGGCCACTGACCGCGTTTTTTGCCTCTCGCCAATGCCCCGGGTCTGCCATCCGGGCGGCCACCGCCTGGGCTTTGCGCCAGCCGCGCGCCAATGGCGCGGTCATCAGTGGGTTTCATTCACCGCTTGAACAATCGGTGCTGCGGCTTCTTGTGGAGGCTGGCAGCCCGGTCGTGTTGGTTTTGGCGCGGCCGGTGGCCGGCGCGTTGCTGCGCAAGCCGTGGCGCCAGGCGCTGGACGCGGGCAGGTTGGCAATCGTCAGCCACTCGGTCCACCTGCAACGGTTGACCCAGCAAGCGGCCGATGCCCGCAATGAGCTTGCCGCCCGGCTGGCCCAGCGCATCACCATTGCCCATGCCAGCCCCGGTGGACGGCTGAGCCAGCAATGCGTGCGCTGGCTGGCGGATGGCCTGGATATCGGCTGGTTTGAGGCGAACAGCGCGCCGAGCTGAGGCAGGTATCGCTACTGCGGGTGCGAAGCCGGGTGACCGTCCGGCTCGGAGCGGGCGTTCAACCCGCCTTCACCCGCAACCGCCAAGCATGCAGCAGCGGCTCGGTATAGCCACTCGGCTGCACCAGCCCCTTGAACACCAAGTCCAGCGCCGCCTGGTAAGCCGCTGAGTTTTCAAGGTTGCCGGCCATGTTTTTGTAAGCCGGATCACCCTGGTTCTGCCCGTCCACCACCCCGGCCATGCGCGCAAACGTGGCCCGCACCTGCGCCTCACTCACCACGCCGTGGGCCAACCAGTTGGCGATGTGCTGGCTGCTGATGCGCAGCGTGGCCCGGTCTTCCATCAGGCCGATGCCGTTGATGTCGGGCACCTTGCTGCAGCCCACGCCCTGGTCGATCCAGCGCACCACATAGCCCAGGATGCCCTGGGCGTTGTTGTCGATCTCGTTCTGGCGCTCTTCGGCCGTCCACTTCGCCGCCGCCACCACGGGAATGGTCAGCAGTTTGTCCAGCAGCTCGTTGCGCACCGCCTCTTGGTCGCTGGCGGCATCGGCCGCCTCCAGCGCCTGCTGCACCGCGCCCACATCCACCCGGTGGTAGTGCAGCGCGTGCAGCACGGCGGCGGTGGGGCTGGGCACCCAGGCGGTGTTGGCGCCGGCTCTGGGGTGGCCGATTTTTTGCTCCAGCATGGCCGCCATCAGGTCGGGCATGGCCCACATGCCCTTGCCGATCTGGGCCCGGCCGCGCAGCCCGCATTGCAGGCCCACCAGCACATTGCTGCGCTCGTAGGCAGCTATCCATGGGCTGGCTTTCAAGTCGCCTTTGCGCAGCATTGGCCCGGCCTGCATGGCCGTGTGCATTTCATCGCCGGTGCGGTCAAGGAAGCCGGTGTTGATGAAGGCCACCCGGTTGGCCGCCGCCGCGATGCAGGCCTTCAAGTTGACGCTGGTGCGGCGCTCTTCGTCCATGATGCCCAGCTTCACCGTGGCCTCGGGCAGCCCCAGCATCCTCTCCACCCGGCCAAACAGCTCAGCCGCAAACGCCACCTCGGCCGGGCCGTGCATCTTGGGCTTGACGATGTAGACCGAGCCCCGACGTGAGTTGCGCACCACCTGGCCGACAGCGGGATTCAAGTCGTGCAGCGCGATGGTGGTGGTGATCACCGCGTCCAGAATGCCTTCAGGAATCTCGCGCACGCTGCCGCCGCCATCGGTGTACAGGATGGCCGGGTTGGTCATCAGGTGGCCCACATTGCGCAAAAACATCAGCGAGCGGCCGTGCAGCACCACCTCGCCCACGCCGCCGTTCGGTGCGTTGTAAATCCGGTCGGGGTTCAGGCCCCGGGTGAAGGTTTTCAGGCCCTTGCTCACCTCTTCGGTCAAATTGGCTTGCAGGATGCCCAGCCAGTTGGCGTAGCCGGCCAGCTTGTCGTCGGCGTCCACGGCGGCCACCGAGTCTTCGAGATCGAGGATGGTGGACAGCGCGGCTTCGAGCACCAGGTCGGCCACGCCGGCCGCATCACTCTGGCCGATGGCCGTGCGGCGGTCGATGCGGATGTCGAGGTGCAGGCCGTTGTGCCGCAGCAGGATGGCCGACGGCGCGCCCGCATCGCCCTGGTAGCCGATGAATTGCGCCGGGCGGGCCAGGCCGGTGCGGGCACCGCCTTTGAGCGCCACCACCAACTGCCCGCCCTGCACTGTGTAGGAAGTGGCTTCGGCGTGGCTGCCGCCGGCGGCAACGTTCGCCAGCGGCGCGGCCTGGTCCAGCACGCCCCGGGCAAAGTTGATCACCCGGGCGCCGCGCAGCGGGTTGTAACCCCCGGCGCGCTGGCAGCCATCGGCCTCGGGGATGGCGTCGGTGCCGTACAGCGCGTCGTACAGCGACCCCCAGCGCGCGTTGGCGGCGTTCAGCGCGTAGCGCGCGTTCAGGATCGGCACCACCAGTTGCGGGCCGGCCAGCAGCGCCAGCTCGTCGTCCACATCCGTGGTGGTGGCCTGCGCCTGCGCTGGGGACGGCAGCGGCAGCAGGTAGCCGATCTGTTGCAGGAACTCACGATACGCCGGCATGTTGCTGATCGGCCCGGGATGGGCGCGGTGCCAGTGGTCCAGCTCGGTTTGCAGCCGATCACGCTCGGCCAGCAGGGCGATGTTCTTCGGCGCCAGGTCGTGCACCAGCGCATCAAAGCCGGCCCAGAACAGCGCTGGCGTGATGCCGGTGCCGGGCAGCACCCGGTCATCGACAAAGCGGGCCAGCTTGCTGGCCACCTGCAGGCGGTGGTGCGTGGTGCGGTCGGCGGTGTGGTCGGCGGTGCGGGCAGCGGTTTGGGCGTGGTCGGTCATGGCGTTCTCACAATTCATTCGGGCGGAAGGAAGATCAGCAGAAGCATTTCATGCCGGGCCAGGCGCGGGTTTCTACCATCACCGCACACTGTAGGACGAACTTGCCAGCCGATAAAGCCTCGCCAGCGGCGAAGATTGATGACCAATCCGGAGGCAATGCCGGCTTTGCCACCGGTTGATTCATCACCAGGCCCTGGGTAATCTACCGACATGGACCGGTTGAAGCAGATGGAATCGTTGGTGGCGGTGGCTGCCAAAGGCAGCTTGACGGCGGCCGCAGCGGCCGAGGGCGTGGCCCCGGCGGTGGTGGGCCGGCGCATCGACGCGCTGGAAGAGCGGCTGGGCGTCAAACTGCTGCTGCGCAGCACCCGGCGCATCACGCTGACGCACGAGGGCAGTGCGTTTTTAGAGGATTGCCAGCGCATCCTCACCGACATCGGTGATGCCGAATCCAGCGTCTCGGCCGGCGGCATCAAGGCCAGCGGCTTTTTGCGCATCACCGCGCCGGCCGGTTTTGGCCGCCGCCACGTGGCGCCGCTGGTGCCGGCGTTTCTGGCCCGCCACCCCGACGTGCGTTTGTCGCTAAACCTGAGCGACCGGGTGGTCGATATCGTCAACGAGGGCTTTGACTGTGCGCTGCGGGTGGGCGATTTGCCCGATTCCAGCCTGGTCAGCGTGCGGCTGGCCGACAACCGGCGGCTGTGCGTGGCCGCACCGGCCTATTTGCAACGCGCCGGCGTGCCGCTGCACCCGGCCGATCTGGCGCGCCACGATTGCCTGGTGCTGTCGTCCGACGCCAGCCAGACCCGGGGCTGGGCGTTTTGGGTGGACGGCGCCGTGCTGCACCTGCGGCCCAGCGGCCGCATCGATTGCAGCGACGGCCAGGTGCTGCACGACTGGTGCTTGCAAGGCCTGGGCCTGGCCTGGCGCAGCACCTGGGAGGTGGAGGACGAGATTGCGGCCGGCGCGCTGGTGTCGGTGCTGGCCGGTTTTGCCGCCCCGCCGAACGGCATCCACGCCGTGGTCGCGCAGCGCAAACACCTGCCGCTGCGGGTGCGGCTGTGGATCGATTTCTTGAAGCAGCACTACGGCGATGCGGCGTATTGGCGCGGGCCGTGATGTGGCGCGGGCCGTGACGTGGCGCGGGCGTGCGCTGGCCGGGCGTGAGGCGGTGGGCTGAAACAGCCGCGCCGCCCGAAGGCGGCGCGGTCTGGGCCCGTCCTCCCGTGCACCCGAAGGCGCACCGGCAGGCTCAAACCCTCACTTGGCGTCCGCCAGGCACTTCTTGGTGAAGCTG
>JANLOP010000328.1:0-12113 GCA_031366635.1 Betaproteobacteria bacterium
GACATGGAAACTCACCTCTACGGTGCCGGCACCGGCACCAGACATCAATTGAAAAACCAGGTGGCCAACAGGTTCAGCCGCGGCTTTTTGACCAGCGTGTCGCTGCGCGGCTTGCCCGACAGCGGCGTGGCCAGGCTCAGGCGCACCGCGTACTCAGTGGGCCGCACCCACGACAGGCCGAGGCCGGCACCGGTGAAGGTGCCGGTGTTGGCCAGCGTGGCCGCGCTGGCCGGCGATGTCTTGTGGCGGTAGCGCACAAACCCGGCATCGATGAAGGCGCTGGCCACCAACTCGTTTGAAACCCGCCCGAGCCAGGACTCCGGCGGCAGCAGGCGCGCTTCCAGGCTCATCACCACGCCCTCGTCGCCGGTGCCCTCGCCGGTGGCAAAGGCCCGCACGCCCTCGGGCCCGCCGATGCGGAACTGCTCGGTGGTGTCGAGGTTCTCGAGGGCCCACTGGCCGCGCAATGACAGGTAGGCCAGCACCTTGCCCGTGCGTTTGTCCTGCAGCGACGGCAGCGCAAACAGCAGGTCTTGCAGGCGCGAGAAGCCGAAGGTCAGTTTGGTGAAGCTGGGCGCGTCCTCCAGGCCACCGGGCCGGACGTCCGGGTACTTGACCTGGCCGACGACCAGGCTGGTGTCGTAGGTGTTGACGCTGCCGCCCAGCGCTGAATCGCGAAAGTCGCCGGTCGCGCCCAGCGACAGCGTGCTCACCGTCTTGCGGCTGCGGCTGCCGGGGATATCCTGCCGGTCTTCGTAGGTCTTGAGCTCGACCGAGCCCACCGTGAACAGGTTCAAGTTGCGCGACCGGATCACCGGGTACAGGCCGTAGGCGGTGGCGGTGATGGCTGTGCCATTCAGGTTGAGTGGGAACAGCGTCTTGTCGAGCTGGTATTTGACCGCCGACAGCGAGCTGCCCAGCTTGATGCCGTCGCTGCCCACGGGTGTGGTGTAGCCCAGCAGCCCGAACGCCAGGCCGCCGGTGGTGGACACCAGCGTGTTGGCGGTGAAGCCGTCGCCCAGGCCAAACGGGCTGTTCATCTGCACCAGCCCGCCGAGCCGGAACTGGCCCAGAAAGCGCGATCCGTTGACGTCGGCCTCGGCCTTGCCGGACCAGACGCTTTCAGCGCTGGGCGTGACCACCAGATCGGCGGTGCCGGGCAGGCTGCCGGCGCGCACTTCAAAGCGCGCTTTCAGGCCGCGCAGGTCATTGACCAGAAACACCACCCGCTCGACATCGCGCACCAGCAAGATGCTGCCCGGCTGCAGCCGATCAAGGTAAGCCTGCACCACCGCCTTGCGCACCGGCAGGTCAGTGGCCGGCCAGTTCAGCACCACCCGGTCAAGCCGGCCTTCAAGCACCGCAATGCGCACCACACCGTCCTGAAAGTTTTGCTCCGGCACGTAGGCATAGCCCAGGTAGTAACCCAGCTCGCTCTGCAAGAACCGCGTGATGTCGATCTTGGCGTTGTTCAAGTCTTCGAAGCTGCGGTTCTGGCCCACGTAGTCGCGGGTCAGCTCGGCCAGCTTGGCGCGTAGCGGCGCTGGCGCGCCGTCATCGACGACAAAGCGCACGATGTCGAGCCGCACATCGTCCTCGGGTTTGCCCAGCTCACGCGGCACGTCGCCGGGCAAGCTGGGCTGGGGCTCGCTGCTGGACGGCAGCACCTTGCGCGGCGCCAGGTCGGTGGCCGACGGCACCACCGCCGGCGTGCGCGGCGCGTCAGCCCCCGGCGCTGCTGCCGCACCTGTGTTTTGTGCCCTTGCGGCCATGCAGCATGACAGTGCCAGCAACCCCGCAATCTGCGCTTTCGCAACCCACTTTGCGTGCCCCATCCCGACCTCACTGACGCAGGGTGATCTGCGATTCACAGTATCGATGCGATTGCGCCGATGACACTGCTCGCATCCCCGATGTTGATGAGCGCCCCCCAGTTTGCTGTCGCGCCCGGCGCGCCGCGACACGCCCATTCACGCCGATTCACGCCGCTGCGGGGCCGCTGTCAATGCCGGATGAAGGGGGTTCTCAGATCACAACATGCCTGAGACACTGCGCGCAGCTTGTGCCGGTTGCCACCGGCCAAGCGCCATCGCCTGCTGTGCGGGTGACCGCAAATGGCCCGCCAACTGCCCATTCGATGAGCGAATTTGAATCTGAAGAACGCCTGGTTGCGGCATGGCTGCAACCGCTGGCCGATGCGTCAGCGCCCTGCGGGCCCGACCTCGAATACGACAACGATTTTTTGGCCCTCACCCAGGCATCGACCGGCAAACCCGAGTCGCAGTTTGGCCCGGCCGAGGCCGCCGACTGGCGCGCCGTGGTCGATGGGGCCGAATCGCTGCTGGCACGCT
The DNA here is from genome assembly GCA_031366635.1 of Betaproteobacteria bacterium. GTDB lineage: Bacteria > Pseudomonadota > Gammaproteobacteria > Burkholderiales > Burkholderiaceae_C > Pseudaquabacterium. The sequence goes on from JANLOP010000328.1 coordinate 2,352, forward strand.
CGCGTGATTTGCGCATCGCGATTTTCTGGCTGCGCGCCAAACTGCACCTGGCCGGCTACGGAGCGCTGCCGCTGGGCCTGACGCTGATCAACGGCATGATCGACCAGCTCTGGGATCACCTGCACCCGCAGCCCGATCCGGACGACGCTGACCCGTATGCCCGCGTCAACGCGCTGACCGCGCTGCGCGAGCCCGACGGGCTGATCGGTGACCTGCGCGAATCGCGCCTGGTGCAAGACCGTGCCATCGGCGAGCTGACCATCCGCCATGCGTCGGTGGCGCTCGGCCTGCTGACAGCGACCGACGGCGAGACACCCTTCGGCAAAAGCCAGGTCTCGCGCATGCTGGGCGACGCGCTGCTCAAGACGCCGGCATTGCGCAGCCAGTGCCAGCAGGCCGTCGTCCTGACGCGCCAGTTGATCGCCTTGGTCAATGACAAGCTGGGCAGCGACGCCGCGCCCGATCTGCGCCCGCTGTACACGCTGGTCAACGGCGTGGCGGGCCTGCTGCCCGGCAACGATGGCGATGGCCTGGCGGGCGGCGCTGGCGACAACGTTGACGCTGCGGCATCGGCTGGCACGGCCGGCGCTGGCGATGCGCGCCGCAGCCTGTCGGGTGCCGTCACCTCAAGAGAGGATGCGGTCCGCGCCATCGACCTGGTTTGCGAGTACCTTGAGCGGGCTGAGCCCACCAATCCGGCGCCGCTGTTTCTCAGGCGTGGGCGGCAGTTGATCGGGCAGAACTTCCTGCAGTTGATCAAGGCGCTGGCGCCCGAGGCATTGTCGGGTGTGGCCGGCATGGTCGGGGTAGACCCGGACGCGGTTGAGGCCCCCGACGCGCCCTCAGGGTCTTGACGGCCCAGGCCATTTCAGAGACAAGCTGTTACCTTTATTTGCGCGAACCGTTCACCGTCCCTCAGGAGCCATCAGCATGAGCAGCAGCCAAAAATTCATCGCGCGCAACCGGGCGCCGCGGGTCCAGATCGAGTACGACGTCGAGTTGTATGGCGCCGAGAAAAAGGTGCAGTTGCCATTCGTGATGGGCGTGCTGGCTGACCTGTCGGGCAAGCCCGCCGAGCCGCTGGCCCCGGTGGCCGACCGCAAGTTTCTGGAGGTCGATGTCGATAACTTCGATGCCCGCATGAAGGCGATGAAGCCGCGGGTTGCATTCCAGGTGCCCAACTCGCTGACCGGCGAAGGCAATATGAGCGTGGACATCACCTTCGACAATATGGATGATTTCTCGCCCGACGCCGTGGCGCGCAAGGTCGATTCACTGAACAAACTGCTGCAGGCGCGCCAGCAACTGCAAAACCTGGTCACCTACATGGACGGCAAGGGCGGCGCAGAAGAGTTGATCGGCAAGCTGATGTCTGATCCGGCCCTGCTCGGTGCGCTGGCCACATCGGGCAAACCGTCCGACGCCTGAGCGGCGCGCTGCCCGGCTGAACCCGAAAAGGAGAATATTGAATGGCAGAAACCCAGACCACCAGTGCCCTGGCTGGCGTGGCGATGGCAGGCGGCGATCTTGCATCGCTGCTGCAAAAAGAATTCAAACCCAAATCCGATGACGCCCGCAGCGCCGTCGAGCAGGCGGTGCAAACCCTGGCGCAGCAGGCGCTGGCGCAGACCCAACTGATTGGCAACGATGTCGTCGCGTCGATCGAGGCGATGATTGCGGCGATTGACAAAAAGCTCACCGATCAAGTCAATCTGATCCTGCATCATGAGGATTTTCAAAAGCTCGAAGGGGCGTGGCGCGGCCTGCATTACATGGTCAGCAACACCGAGACCGACGAGAATCTCAAGATTCGGGTGATGAATGTCTCCAAAGCCGAGCTGGGCAAGACGCTGAAGCGCTACAAAGGCACGAACTGGGACCAGAGCCCGATCTTCAAAAAGGTTTACGCTGAAGAGTTCAGCCAGTTTGGCGGTCAGCCGTTTGGCGCCATCGTCGGCGACTACCACTTTGACCAAAGCGCGCCCGATGTCGAGTTGCTGGCTGAAATGGCCAAAATATCCGCCGCAGCGCATTGCCCGTTCATCACCGGCGCCTCACCCAACCTGATGCAGATGGACTCCTGGCAAGAGCTGGCCAATCCGCGTGACCTGACCAAGATATTTACCACGCCTGAATACGCCGCCTGGCGCTCACTGCGTGAATCAGAGGATTCAAAATACATCGGCCTGGCGATGCCCCGGTTTTTGTCGCGCCTGCCGTACGGTGCCAAAACCAACCCGGTGGAGGCCTTCAATTTTGAAGAGGATACCGGCTCAGCGACCCACGGCCGCTACACCTGGGCGAACGCGGCTTATGCCATGGCCACCAACATCAACCGCTCATTCAAAGAGTATGGTTGGTGCTCGCGCATTCGCGGTATCGAGTCGGGCGGGGCGGTGCAAAATCTGCCGACGCACTCATTCCCCACCGACGATGGGGGTATCGACATGAAATGCCCGACCGAAATCGCCATTGAAGACCGGCGTGAAGCCGAGTTGGCGCAAAACGGTTTCATGCCGCTGGTGCACCGCAAGAACAGCGATTTTGCAGCCTTTATCGGTGCGCAATCCCTGCATAAACCGGCCGAATACGATGACCCGGACGCCAGCGCCAATGCCAAACTCGCCGCGCGCTTGCCATACCTGTTTGCCACCTGCCGCTTTGCGCATTACCTGAAGTGCATCGTGCGCGACAAGATCGGCTCGTTCAAAGAGCGCGACGAGGTTGAGCGGTGGCTGCAAAAGTGGATTTCTCAGTATGTCGATGGTGATCCGATCAACTCCTCGGAAAGCACCAAGGCAAGCCGGCCACTGGCCGCTGCCGAGGTGGTGGTGGCCGAGGATCCGGCCAATCCGGGCTATTACCAGTCGAAGTTTTTCCTGCGGCCGCATTACCAGTTGGAGGGCTTGACGGTGTCGCTGCGTCTGGTGTCCAAGTTGCCATCGGCCAAGGGCGCCTGATGGCGGCCCCTGGCGGCGTTGATGTTATTCATCCTCAGCCGGCTGCACGGCTGAGGGCGCCTGATTGAACCGGCGCTCCCTGCAGAATCCCAAGGCCCGCTTCGGGACCGATTTTTTAGGAGTTTGTCATGGCAATGGACATGTTCATCAATATGGGCGCCAAGATCAAGGGTGAATCCCGCGACAAGGTGCAAGGGCCGAAGAACGACATCGACATCCTGGCTTGGAGCTGGGGCATGTCGCAATCGGGCACCACCCACACCGGCGGTGGTGGTGGCGCCGGCAAGGCCAATTTCCAGGATATTTCATTCACCAAATACATCGACAGCGCCTCACAGGCATTGATGGGTGCGCTGGCCAAGGGCACGCACATTGACAAGTGTGTGTTGCTGGTGCGCAAAGCCGGTGAAGGCCAGCACAAATACATCGAGATCACGATGGATGAAGTGATCGTCACGTCGGTCAGCACCGGCGGCTCGGGTGGCGAAGATCGGCTGACCGAGAACGTCACGCTCAATTTCGCCACCGTGGCGTTTGATTACTTCAAGCAAGACGCCAAGGGCGCTGTGGCCAGCGCCGGCATCTTCAAATGGAAGATTGCCGAGAACGTAGCCGGTTGATATTGGCCCTTCGTCGGCCATTCACTGGCCGGTTGGGGGCTGCGGGGCCCGGGGTCTGGCGCGCCGGCATTCAACCTGCGGCTTGATTTCTTGCGGTGATGGACACAAGCCCGATGGACGCAAGCCCGATGGACACAAGCCCGGTGGGCGCAGGCCCGACGGGCGCACAAACTCCGGTCTTGCGCCGCCCCACACATCAACTGCATGCTTTCAGGGCAAACCCACGATGGCCGATACCCGCGCTGCCGAACAGGCCCTCAAAGAGGGCGATGCTGTGCGCGCCCTCAAACTGCTGACCGAGCAGGTTCGGGCCCATCCGCAAAACGCCAAGCTTCGGGTGTTCTTGTTTCAGTTGCTGTGTGTGCTGGGGCAATGGGAGCGGGCATTGAACCAGCTCAATGTGTCGCTGGAGCTTGACGCCGGCACATTGCCGATGGTGCAGACCTACCGCGAGGCCATCGCCTGCGAAACCCTGCGCATGCAGGTGTTTGCCGGCCACAAAGTGCCGGTGTTGTTTGGTGAGCCCGAAACCTGGGTGGCCCTGCTGATCGAGGCGATGCTGCGCGACGGCCGTGGTGAGCCGGCCGCTGCCCAGCATCTGCGTGAGCAGGCGCTGGCGCAAGCACCCACCACCGCAGGTAACGCCGATGGCCAGGCTTTCACCTGGATAGCGGATGCCGATAGCCGCCTCGGGCCCACGCTGGAGGCGATCATCAACGGCCGCTATTACTGGTTGCCCTGGAGCCGCCTGGCCAAGGTGGACATCGATCCGCCCGAAGACCTGCGCGATGCGGTCTGGATGCCGGCGCATTTCGAGTTCACCAACGGCGGCGACGTGGTCGGCCTGATCCCCACCCGCTACCCGGATACTGATCTGGCGGCCGGCAACCTGCTCACCCTGTCGCGCGGCACCGACTGGCGCGAGACGGCGCCGGGCGTGTTTTGCGGCCTGGGCCAGCGCCTGATCACCACCGACGGTGCTGAATTTGGCTTGATGGATTTGCGCTCGGTGGTGCTGGATCCGGCGCGCGGCTGAGCGGTCTCGATTCAACCGCCACCGCAGCCGCAACTTCAGCCGCCAACGCATCCGCCACCTCATCCGCAACCCCAGCCGCAACCGTCATGGCCACCCTGCGCGCCCAGGACCGATTGCAGCCGGCACTGCTGGACCGCCTGACCGACGAAGACCCGACGTCGCGGGCCGAGACCGGCGAGGCCCGTGTCATCAACCGCAGCCGCTTGCGCGACATGGTGCTGCGTGATCTGGCCTGGCTCTTCAACGCCACCTCGCCGGGCGAGGGCATGGACTGGTCCAAGGCGCCGCAGGCCCGCAACTCGGTGCTCAACTACGGGTTGCCAGCGCTGTCGGGGCTGTCCACGTCGGGGGTTGACCTGGTCAAGCTTCAGTCCCGCGTCAAGCAGGCCATCATTGACCATGAGCCCCGCATCCTCCCGGCCACCTTGGTGGTGGAGGTGATGTTGTCCAACGCCCAGCTCGACCACCACAACCTGATCGGCTTTCGCATCAGCGGGCAACTCTGGGCACAGCCGGTGCCGCTGGAGCTGCTGCTGCACACCGATATCGATCTCGAAACCGGCCGCGTCGCGGTGCGGGAATCAGACCGCTGAGCTTTGATGGTTGATCGCCGGGCCCGCATCGTTGATCCCGCATCGTTGATCCCGCATCGCTGACCCCGCATCGCCAACCCCATTCACTGACCACCCGCCACCGCCCGATGGACCCCCGACTGCTGCGCTATTACAACGAAGAGTTGCGCCATCTGCGCGAGATGGGTGCCGAGTTTGCGCAGCAGTTTCCGAAGATCGCGTCGCGGCTGGGGCTGGAAGGTCTGGAGGTGACTGACCCCTATGTCGAGCGCCTGCTGGAGGGTTTTGCGTTTCTGGCCGGGCGCATCCAGCTCAAGATCGACGCCGAGTTTCCGCGCTTCACCCAGCGCCTGCTGGAGATCGTCTATCCGCAGTTTCTGGCGCCCACACCGGCGATGTTGATCGCCCAGGTCAACCCCGACCTGGCCGACCCGAGCCTGGCCAAAGGCATCCGGTTGGAGCGCGGTAGCGTGATGCTGGGCCAAGCTGGCAAGGTGGGCGCCACGGCGTGTGAGTTCCGCAGCGCGCAGGCGCTGACGATGTGGCCGCTGGCGCTGACCCAGATCGAGTACTTCAGCCATGCCGCTGATCTGCCGATGGCTGCCGTGCCGGAATGGCGCAAATACCGGTCCGGCCTGCGCATCCGGCTGCGCGCCACCGCCGGGCTGGATTTTTCACAGCTTGCGCTGGCTGATCTGCACCTGCACTGCACGGGGCTGGATGAGGTGGCCTACCGGCTGCATGAGCTGGTGGGTGGCCACACGCTGGGCGTGCTGGTGCTGCCCACCCAGCGCCCGGCCGCCTGGCATGAGGCGCTGGACGGCGACTGCATTGAGCTGAGCGGTTTTGACGACAGCCAAGCCCTGCTGCCACAAACCCTGCACGGCTTTGAGGGCTACCGCCTGCTGCAAGAGTATTTTGCGTTTCCGCAGCGCTTTCTGTTCTTTGATCTGGCGGGCATCGGGCCGGCACTGCGCCGCCATGCGGGCAATGAGGTCGATATCGTCATCCTGTTCTCGCGGTTGGACAACGCCTTGCTCCAGTCGGTGGATGCCAGCAGCCTGGCGCTGCATTGCGTGCCCGCCATCAACCTGCTGGAGCGCCGCTGTGACCGCATCCACGTCGGCACCGACAGCGCCGATTTTCATGTCGTGCCTGACCGCACGCGGCCAATGGATTTTGAGGTGCACAGCGTGCTCGATGTCGTGGGCTACGGCAGCGGCAGCCACAGCGAATGGCGGTTCCTGCCGTTCTACAACGCCTTCCACACCGAAGGCCCGGCGCACCAGCGCTATTTCTCGGTGCAGCGTGAGCCCCGGCTGATGTCGCAAGTGCAGCAGCGCGACGGCCCGCGCACCGCCTACATCGGCACGGAGGTGTATCTGTCGGTGGTCGATGCCCAGGAGGCGCCGTTTTCAGCCGATCTGCGCCAGATCGGCGTGCGCGCGCTGTGCACCAACCGCGATCTGCCGGTGCTGATGCCGGTGGGCCAGGCGCGCGGTGATTTGACACTGGCACAGACCGCGCCGGTCAAGAGCATCCAGGTGATCAAAGGCCCGTCGCGCCCGATGTCGGCGCTGCGCGAGGCCAACCTGGCCTGGAAGCTGATCAACCAGCTCTCGCTCAACCACCTGTCGCTGACCGACAGCAACGCCGATGAAGGGGCGGCCGCGCTGCGCCAGATATTGCGGCTTTATGCGCCCACCGGTGACGCCGGTGCCCAGCGCCAGATTGACGGCCTGCGCTCGGTCAAGCTGCAACCGGTGGTGCGGCGGCTGCCGATGCCCGGCCCGATCACCTTTGGCCGGGGTGTGGCGGTGACGCTGGAGGCTGACGACCTTTCATTTGAAGGCGCGAGTGCCTTTTTGCTCGGCTGCGTACTTGAGCGCTTTGTCGCCCGCCACGTGTCGATCAACGGCTTCACCCAGTTGCGGCTGCATTCGCCCAACCGGGGCGACATCCTGACCGGGAGGCCCCGGTGCGGCACACGGCCGATCTTTTGATCCCGCCGCCAGATGGGGCCGGCCACGATGCGGCCGGCGTGGCAATGTCCGACGTGGATCATGTCGGGGTGGACCAGCCCGGCGTAGACCAGCCCGGCGTGGCTGTGGCCGGCCGGTTGCGCCCCGACCCCTTGCTGGACGTGGCCGCCGCCCCGCACCAGTTTGATTTTTACCGCGTCATGCGCCGGCTGGAGGCCCACCATGCCGACAAACCGCGCCTGGGCACCGCCCGCCGCCCGGTGGATGAGCCGGTGCGCCTGGGCCAGGCGGCCGACCTGTCATTTGCGCCCAGCAGCCTGTCGGCGGTTGATCTGGATGATCGCAGCGGCCGGCCGCGCATCGAGGTGCGGTTTTTTGGCCTGTTTGGCCCCAACGGCCCGTTGCCGCTGCACCTCACCGCCTACGCGCGTGAGCGCCGCATGCACAAGGGCGATGAGACCTTTGGCCGCTTTGCCGACATGTTCCACCACCGCTTGCTGCTGCTGTTCTACCGTGCCTGGTCGCAGGCCCAGCCCACCGCCAGCCTGGACCGGCCGGCCGAAGACCGGTTTGCCGACTACGTGGGCTCGATGATTGGCGTGGCCGGCAGCGCCTGTGGCCAGCGCGACGCCGCACCCGATGATGTGCGGCTGGCCTTTGCTGGCCTGCTGTCGCGCCAGGTGCGCAATGCCGATGGGCTGGCCCACCTGCTGTCGGGCTATCTGGGCTTGCAGGTGCGGGTGCAGCAGTTTGTCGGCCGCTGGCTGCCGCTGCCGGCCGCTGAGCGCAGCCGCATCGGCCGGCGTGCCGCGTCGCGCCGCATCTCCACCTCGCAGTTGGGGGTCAGCGCGGTGCTGGGCCAGGCGGTGTTTGACCGCCAGCACCATTTCCGGGTGCACATCGGCCCGCTGACGCTGCCCGCCTTCGAGGCCTTGTTGCCGGTGGGCAGCGCGCTGCCCGCGCTGCATGCCTTGCTCAAACACTATGTCGGGTTTGAGTTCGGCTGGGATTTGCGGCTTGAGCTGGACAAGGCCCAAGTGCCCGCCTGCCGCCCCGGGCTCTACGGCCGCCTGGGCTGGACCACCTGGCTGGGCCGGCCCCCGGGCCAGCAGCCGGCCGTATTGACGCTCGACCCGACCCCTTCATTTTCTTGAGAAAGCACTTCATGGCAGAGATCAACCGTGTCACGCTGTTCGGCAAGCTCAACCCGCTGGCCTACAAAGCGGTGGAAGGCGCCACCGTGTTTTGCAAGCTGCGCGGCAACCCGTATGTCGAGCTGGAGCACTGGCTGGCGCAAATCATGCAAAGCGCTGATTCAGACTGGCACCGCATCATCAAGCACTGCGCGCTCGATGCGTCGGTGCTGGCCAAAGACCTGACCGCCGCCCTGGACCGGTTGCCGCGTGGCGCCACCAGCATCTCCGACATCGCCGAGAACATCGCCGACGCGATTGAGCGCGGCTGGGTTTACGGCAGCTTGTTGTACGGCGACAGCGTGGTGCGCACCGGCTATGTGCTGGTGGGCATGCTCAAGACGAAGAACCTGCGCAACGCGCTCACCGCCATCAGCCGGCAGTTTGAGCGCATCAAGGTCGATGACCTGGCCGACGCCTTGCCCAAAATCGTCGCCGGCTCACCCGAAGACGGCCAGGGTGCGAGTGACGGCTCGTCGGGCAACGCCGGCAGCGGCACGCCCGGTGAGGCCAGCGGCGCCATCGCCCCGGCGGCAATGGGCAAGCAAGAGGCGCTGAAGAAGTTCACCGTCGACCTGACCGAGCAGGCCCGGGGCGGCAAGATGGACCCGATCGTCGGCCGCGATGACGAGATCCGCCAGGTGGTCGATATCCTGATGCGGCGACGCCAGAACAACCCGATCCTGGTGGGTGAGGCCGGCGTCGGCAAAACTGCGGTGGTGGAGGGCTTTGCGCAACGCATCGCCCGCGGTGACGTGCCGCCCAGCTTGAAAGATGTGCAACTGCGCTCGCTCGATGTCGGCCTGCTGCAGGCCGGTGCCAGCATGAAGGGTGAATTCGAGCAGCGCCTGCGCTCGGTGATCGACGAGGTGCAAGCATCGCCCAAGCCGATCATCCTGTTCATCGACGAAACCCACACGCTGGTGGGCGCGGGCGGTGCGGCCGGCACCGGTGACGCGGCTAATCTGCTGAAGCCCGCGCTGGCCCGCGGCACCTTGCGCACCATCGGCGCCACCACCTTTGCCGAGTACAAAAAGCACATCGAAAAAGACCCGGCGCTGACCCGGCGCTTCCAGACCGTGCAGATCGACGAGCCCGACGAAGCCCGCGCCATCCTGATGATGCGCGGCGTGGCCAGCACGATGGAAAAGCACCACCAGGTGCAAATCCTGGACGAGGCACTGGAGGCGGCGGTCAAGCTGAGCCACCGCTACATCCCGGCGCGCCAGTTGCCCGACAAGAGCGTCAGCCTGCTCGACACCGCCTGTGCCCGGGTAGCGGTCAGCCTGCATGCCACGCCGGCCGAGGTGGACGATTGCCGCAAGCGCATCGAGGCGCTGCAAACCGAGCTGGCCATCATCGGCCGAGAGCGCGCCATCGGCATCGACATCGGCAAACG
>JANLOP010000337.1:0-5829 GCA_031366635.1 Betaproteobacteria bacterium
GGGATATTCGCCGACCGGAAAAATCGTCAACCCGCCGGTCGAGGTCATCGCGCTCGGCGACATGCCGATCTCGCGCAACAGCCCGTCCACGAACGGCACCTGGGCCCGGTAGCGCAGCGCCGAGTTGACCGCCTGATCGGCTACGCGCTGATGGCCGCCGCGTTCGGCGCGCACGTCATCATCAACCAGCTGTTTCGCACCCGCTTTTCGAAAGGCGAGGTCGCGTTGGGCTTCATCGCCTTTATCGTTTCGGTGCTCGGCTTTGTGCTCAGTTGGCTGGTGCTGCCGCGCTTCGACACGGTGAACATCGCGATCGGCCTGGCGGGCTTCAGCCTGCTGTTCGCCTGCTTCCTGTTTTACCTCGTGGCCCACCACGGCGTGCGCGGTTCGATCGACCTGCTTGACCGCGTGCGCAAGCGTTAGCCTGCGCCGTTTCGCCTTCGCGCTCGACGGCCCACCGATCCGGAACCTGGAGACTTCCCTTGTCGCAAGACGTCGTTTGGCTGCTCGCGTTCGGCGCCTTGCTGCTCGCCTTCTGCCTGTACTGGAGCATCGCGTCGGGCCGTGGATCAAGCACGGCGGCGGGCTTCTTCCTGGCCGGCCGGCACACCCCGGCCTGGGTCTTTGTGCTGTCGGCCACGGCGTTGTCGCTGAACGGCTGGATCGTTCTCGGCCACCCGTCGATGGTGCAACTCGGCGGCTTCGCGTACGGTGAAGTCGCGCTGGCGGCCATCGTCATTCCGCTCGCCGGCATCCTGTTCCTGAAGCGCCAGTGGCTGCTCAGCCGGCACTTCGGCTACACGACGCCCGCAGCGATGTTCGCCGACTACTACCAGGGCGAACTGATCCGGCTGTTGACGGTGCTGATCGCGCTGGTGTTCGCGATTCCGTTCGTCGGCCTGCAGCTCGCCGCCAGCGGCCAGTTGATCCAGACCCTGACGCATGGCGCGGTCGGCGCCTACCCCGCGATGTGGGTGCTGGGCTTCGCCATCTTCGTCTGCGCCTTCCTCGGCGGCCTGCGCGGCGTCACCCGCATGGGTGCGCTGCAATGCCTGCTGTTGCTGGCCGGCATGGTCGGCCTGGGGTGCGTGGTCTATGCGCAGGTCGGTGGCTTCGGCGCCTTCAACGCCACGCTGGCGCGACTCGCTGCGACCGGCCCTGCAGCGACCAACCTGTTCGAGATCCCCGGCGTGATCCAGTTCACCGGAGGCCTGGGCAAGCAGGCGCCGGCCGGTGGCATCTGGACCGCGTCGATGATCCTGACCTATTCATTCGCGCTCATGGGCTTGCAGGCATCGCCCTCGTTCAGCATGCTCGGCTTCAGTTGCCGCGACACGCGCGGCTTCGCGGCGCAGCAGGTGTGGGCCACGAGCGCCATCGTCGGGCTGGTGTTGTTGTTCTTCGCCACCGCCTATGGCTTGGGGGTTTTGCTGCCGCCCGGCGTGCCATCGGTGGACGCCACCACCGCCGCCCTCCAGGCCGTGGCGCCACGTCAGCCCTGGCTGTCGGCCCTGCTGGCAATGTGCGTCATCGCGGCGGTGCAGATGGCCGCCGCAGCCTACGTCTCGACCACGGCGACGATGGTCACGCTCGATGTCTGCAAGCGCTTCTTTCGCCCCGCCGCCGATGACCGTGCGCAGCGCCGCATCGCGCGCGCCACGATGGCGTTGATCTTCATCATCGCGCTACTGATGGCCACCTTCACGCCGGTGGCGCAGATGCGTCTCGGCGGGCTCGCGCTGGCCTTCGCGCTGCAGTTGTGGCCGGTGCTGGCGGGCGTGTGCTGGCTGCCGTGGGTGTCGCGTCCGGCGGCCACGCTGGGCTTGTGCGTCGGCCTGGTCGCGGTGCTGCTGACCGAGCCGGCCGGTGCCGCGTTCGCGCAGTTCCTCGGCTTCGAGCTGCCCTGGGGCCGCTGGCCGTGGACGATCCACTCCGCCGGCTGGGGCATCTTCTGCAATGTGCTGACCTGCGCCGTGGTGTCGCTTGCCACGCGCGGCGGCGCGGGCCGGCGCCACCGCGACGGCTTCCACCGCTATCTGCAGGCACGCGCCGGGCTGCCGGCGTCCAAGCAGGTCATGCGGCCGGCCGTCTGGGCCCTGATTCTGGGCTGGATGTTTTTTGCGATCGGCCCCGGCGCGGTGCTCGGCAACGACCTCTTCGGCGCGCCGGGTGCGGGCCTCAAAGCGTGGAAACTCGGCATCCCGTCGCTCTGGGCCTGGCAGATCATCTGGTGGGCGCTCGGCGTGTTCGTGATCTGGTGGCTGGCCTACAAGATGGAGTTCGCCACCGCGCCGCGCGACGCCGCCTGAAAGGCCGCGCAGCAGGACCGGATCAAACGAGCGCTGCCCAAGACTGCCGGCAGCACGAGTCGACTCACTGGAACCCCTCAATTCAGCAGATTGGATTACCCGAATCCGGCCCGAATGCAACGCACAAAGCTCAATCCGCGACCAGTTCATCGTAGGGTGGCAGGTTCAGCACGGTCTTGGCCTCGATGTCGTAGGCGCGTTCCAGATCCTCCGCCGCCTCGATGTTTTGCTCAAGCAATGCGTAGTCCTCAGGCTCGGCGTCGCCATCGGCGAGTTCCTCGCGCATCGCCCGAATCTGGGCGGCGACAGCCTGGATCGCGATCAACATCGTGCGACTCTTGATTTCGGGCATGGTGTGGTGACTCTCTTTGTGACTCAGACCTTGGCCAACTCCACCTGGCGCGCCACCGCCGCCCGTGCCATGTTGTTGAGGTAGCCCTGGAAGGTCAGCATCGTCATCTGGGTGCGCGGCTCGAGCTGGTAGTGATAGCCCTCAACTTGGGTGGCCGGGCTGCTCTTGCGCTTGGCGTCCTTGCAAATATGGATCTCATCAGAATACGCCGTGCCCTTGGGAATACTGAACTCGCGCCCGAGGAACCAGCCGGAGACATCGTGCAGCGACGTCCCACCGCCCGTCTGCACCTCCGGGCCGTTCGCTCCAGCCACGAGCGTCACGTCGGCGAAGTCGGTCTTCCACTTGCCGGTCTTCTTGACAAAGCGTTGCGTGTCCGTCCAGCGCGGATCAAGCACGCCGTCGCCAGGATAGACGCCGTCCGTGATCCTCTTGAACCCGTCGCCCATGATGGATCGAAACAAATCAGTTGTCGTCGTGGCCATGGTCGGTCTCCAAATCCAAAAGGAATGCACAGCAGCGTATTCGCAGAGCGGTCGACCGCCCACCCCTAAAGCAGGGCGCAAATCGCCGGCCGCAAGATGGCGCGTTGGCCACACCGGCGCAAGTGCGCAAGCACACCGCCAGCGGCCTCCCGCACGGCCTTTGCTTGGCGGCACCCCGTTTTTTGCAACAAACTTGGTCCACTCGCCCATCGACGGCGGCCGCAGATTCAGGCGAACCCGCGTCGCACGCGCAGCGTGGGTGCTTGCTTGCCGGCGGTCTTGGAGCCCCCGAAGCGCGCGGGTGCGCGGCTGGACGCGGTGATCGTGACGGCGGCGATGGCCGAGTCGGGCAAGAGCGCCTGATGAGGATAGGAAAATTCAAACGCCCTTTTGCTTGCCCATCGGCCCCTTCGCCCAGGCACTCGGCCGTTTTGAAGCGGCCTCTTCGGCACTTGGAGTCGGCTGCGAGCCGTTGAGCGTCGATGGCCCTGCCGAAATGCGTCTGTCATTGGGTTCACTACGGGTCAACCCTGATCAGCATGCAGCTTGGATCGGTCGCAACGGGCATTGCAGCCTGGGGGCGGCACTGACGGGCCAGCTGACGGCGATGGCGGCAGCACCTCGGCGCCATTCGATGCGGATGTCGGCCACCGGCGCCGTGATCGGCTGGCCGGTAGTGACTGTGGCGGCGACCGTGCTCGCGGGCAGCGCCAGCGCAATGAACTCGGCACCGGCTGTCACGGCACTGCGCACTGGCCGAGCCGCGTTGCACATCGGCGCGCCACACCCACGCCGCCATTGGTGCACGAGGTTGGCGTTCAGCCCGTGCGCCTGCGCCCGCGCAACCACCGATGCGCCAGCCTCGACACATGCCGCCAGCAGCCGCGCCTTCAGCGCCTCTGAATGCCGACGCCTTGGCGCCTTTGTCCTCGTCTCCAGGGTGTCCACCGCCAAATACGCGGACACCGTCACCGAGCCTTCGGCGTGAATCAAGGTGGGATGGCTGGACGCTTACCGTCAACCCAATATATATTTTATAAAAGCTAATTGAATACAAGATGTCACCTACACTTGCCACGCGCACAAGCTCCAATGCCCAAGACCACCACACCACCAGCGGCCGATCTGTTCTTGCAGAACCAGTTGTGCTTCGCCCTCTACGCAGCCTCGCTGGCGATGACCAAGACCTACCGTCCGCTGCTCAAGCCGCTGGGCCTGACCTACCCGCAGTACGTGGTGATGCTGGCGTTGTGGCAACACGGCACGCTGACCGCTGGTGCCCTGGCGCAGGCCGTGGCACTTGATTCAGGCACGCTGGTGCCGCTGGTGCGCAAGCTGGTGGCGCAGGGACTGCTGTTGCGCCAGCGCAGCAGCAGCGACGACCGGTCGGTGCAGATCAGCCTCACGCCCGCCGGCCACGCGCTGCAAGAGCGCGCCCATGCCGTGCATGCCCAGGTGGCGTGCAAGACGCAATGCTCGGCACCCGAGCGCCAGAGCATGACCGCCCGGCTACAGGCCTTGCGCAGTGCCCTGGGCACTGCTGTGGGCACAAACGGCTGACCCGATCAGCACCTGAGCCATTGTTTCCCCGCAACCCCGCAACCGGAGATATTGATGAAACTGATGGACTATGGCTTGAAGCCGCTTGACTTTCAGAACCCTGACACCACCCGTGAGTCGCTTGACTCCGGGTTGTCGCGCCGCGGGTTCGTCATGACATCGCTGGCCTCGGGCTTTGCGGTGGCGTCCAACCCGGTGCTGGCGCAGGCCATCACCACGGACAGCGTCGGCCTGGTGGCGGGCGAAGTGAGCGTACCGGTGGCCGACGGCCGCATGCCCGCCTACCGCGCCATGCCGGCAAGTGGGGGCAAGTTCCCGCTGCTGCTGGTGGTGCAGGAAATCTTCGGTGTGCATGAGCACATCAAGGACATGTGCCGCCGTTACGCCAAGCTGGGCTACTGCGCCATTGCCCCCGAGCTGTATGCGCGCCAGGGCGACGTCTCGAAGATGACCGACATCGGTGCCATCCTGTCGACCGTGGTGGCCAAGGTGCCTGACGCGCAAGTCAACAGCGACCTGGACGCCGCCGTGGCCTTTGCCCAGGCCAGCGGCAACATCGACGCCTCGCGCCTGGGCCTGGTGGGCTACTGCTGGGGTGGGCGCGCGGCCTGGGTCTATGCCAACCACAACCCCAAGCTGAAGGCGGCGGTGTCGTACTACGGCTTGCTCGACGGCATGAAGTCGCCCATCAAGCCGCAAGACCCGGTGGACTTTGCTGCCAACCTGCGGGTGCCGGTACTGGGCCTGTATGCCGGCATTGACGGCTTTGTGAAGCCGGCCGTGATCGACCAGATGCGTGCCGGTATCGTCAAGTCAGGCAGTGGTTCCGAGATTGTGGTGTTCCCCAACGTCAACCACGGTTTCAACGCCGACTACCGCCCCACGTACGACAAAACCGCCGCCGTCTACGCCCAGAAGCTGGCCGCCGACTGGCTCAAAGAGCGTGGCGTCTGACGCTGCGCTCGGCCCTGCATTCCCACCAAAACTGATTGTTCCGAGGAGACCATGATGACTCAGCCGTTTCGCGCACCCGCGCTGGTATTGACCGCCGTTGGCCTGGCAGCGTTGTTGCTGGGCCTGCCCGCCATGGCGCAGGTCGACCCCACCATGATGGTGGACGCAT
>JANLOP010000187.1:0-13453 GCA_031366635.1 Betaproteobacteria bacterium
AGCACCCGCTGGCCGGGCTTGAGCTCGTCGGCCGCGCTCTCGTCCAGCCAGGCGATGCGCCAGTGCTCGTCCATGCCGGTGGCCTGGGTGAACAGCGTCGGCTGGTGCGCCGACCGGCCCTGGCGCATGCTGCGCACCGACCACAGCACCAGCGGCTCGATCTCGGTGGTGTCGTCGCACAGCGGCTCGGCGCCCCAGGCCACATGCAGCGCGGCCTCGCGGAAGGCGATCTCGTGCTGGAAGGCGTCCTTGAAGCGCTGGCGATCAAACTCGTCGCTGAACTCGCCGGCCGGCACTGGCGGCGCCAACATCAACCCGGCCAGCATGGCCAACAGCGCCGTGGCGCGCAGCCGCCGGGGCGGGTGGCGGCGGCCCGCCGGGCTGCAAGGGTCATCGGATCGCATGGGCAAGTATGCATGGCCGCCGCCACCGTCAGAACGCCGCCCGGCCCACCAACGGCGCTATGCTCACGCCCCCCTTCACCACCCGGCGCGCCAGCGCCGCGCCCGCTGCAAGCCCCACGCCATGGCCGGCATCCACATCATCGACATCGAGGCCGCCATCAACTGGTGGCGCCAGCGCTCGCCATCGCCCGACGGCATCACCGCCTGCGCCGAGGTGCTGGCACTGGCCGAGGTCTATGCGCTGATGGTGTATTACCGCGAAGGCCAGGCCGACGAGGCCACCCTGCCGGCCGCCGCCGCCCAGGCCTGGCTGGCCTGGTACGCGCAGACCCCCGATGCGCCCTGCATCGCGATCTGCTCCACCGCCCAGGGCGACGCGCTGTGCAAGGGCTGCGGCCGCACCGAGCAAGAGGTGCAGCGGTGGCCACTGCTGTCGCCGGGCGACAAGCGCGATGTCTGGCACCGCATCACGATGGAGGGCACGGCCTGGCGCTTCAACCGCTATGCCGAACGGGCCGGGGCCAGCCAGGCCGAGCCGACCACATCGCCCCAACCCGGGCCTGGCGCGCGAGAAAGCTCGCGCCGGTGAGCGGCGGCCTGTGGGCCAGCGTGCGGCGCATCGTGCCGATTGCCTGGCCGGTGTTTGTCGGCCAGGTGGCGGTGCTGGCCTTCGGCACCGTGGACACGGTGCTGGTGGCGCGCCACTCGCCCACCGACCTGGCGGCGCTGGCGGTGGGTGGGGCCACCTACATCACGGTGTTTGTCGGGCTGATGGGCGTGGTGCTGGCGATCAGCCCGATTGCCGGCCAGTTGTTCGGCGCCGGCAAGCTGGCCGAGGCCGGCCAGCAGGCCTGGCAAGCACTTTGGCTGGCGCTGGCCCTGGCGGGGCTGGGCAGTGCGCTGCTGGCCTTTCCCGGGCCGTTTCTGGCGTTGTCACAGGCCAGCCCGGCGGTGGCCGAAAAGGTGCGCGGCTATCTGCTGATGCTGGCGCTGGCCTTGCCGGCGTCGCTGGTGTTCACCGTCTACCGGGGTTTCAACATCGCGGTGTCGCGGCCCAAGGCGGTGATGGCGCTGCAACTGGGCGGGCTGGCGCTCAAGCTGCCGCTGTCGCTGGCGCTGGTGGCCGGTGTGCCGGCGTTGGGCCTGCCCGCGCTGGGCGTGGTGGGCTGTGGCCTGGGCACCCTGGTCGTGATGTGGGCGCAGGCCGGGCTGGCACTGTGGCTGCTGCGGCGCGACCCCTTCTACCAGCGCTTCAGCCTGGGCGCACCGGGCCTGTGGCGGCCCGACATCCCGGCGCTGCGGGGGCTGCTGCGGCTGGGGCTGCCAATGGGGCTGTCGATCCTGATCGAGGTCAGTGGCTTTGCTTTCATGGCGATCTTCATCTCGCGGCTGGGCGAGACAGCGGTGGCCGGCCACCAGATCGCGGTCAACCTGGTGTCGCTGCTGTTCATGCTGCCGCTGGGCCTGAGCAATGCCACCAGCACCCTGGTGGCCCAGCGCATCGGTGCCGGTGACCTGACCGATGCACGGCGGCTGGGCTGGCATGGCCTGCAGTTCACCGGGGCGCTGGCGCTGGCGGTGGGCGGCTGCGTCTACGCGGCCCGCGATGCGCTGCTGGGGCTGTACACCGGCAATGCCGCCGTGGTGGCCGCCGCCGGGCCCTTGCTGGCCTGGGTGGCGCTGTTCCACGCCGCCGACGCGGTGCAGACCGTGGCGGCGTTTGTGCTGCGGGCCTGGCGCATCACCACCGCGCCGATGCTGGTGTTCGTGGTCTCGATGTGGGGGGTCGGGCTGGGCGGTGGCTATGCGCTGGCCTTCCACCCGGCGGCCTGGGTGCCCGACAGCTGGCATGGCGCGCGCGGCTTCTGGGTGGCGTCCACCGCCGGGCTGACGCTGGCGGCCTTGCTGCTCAGTGGCTTGCTGGCCTGGGTGCTGGCGCAGCAGCGGCCGGCGCCGGCCCAGCCGCAGCTACAACCGCTGCCGCCACCGCCCCCGGCAAGCTGAGCACAAAGCAGCTACCGCCGCCCTCGCGCGGCGCACAGTGCACGCTGCCGCCGTGGCGCTGCGCGATCTGGCGCACCAGGCTCAGGCCCAGGCCGACGCCGCCCTCGCGCTCGGCATGGCCGGGCAGGCGGAAAAAAGGCTCGAAGATGCGTTCGCGCAGCGCCGGTGGCACGCCCGGGCCGCAGTCGCAGACGCTCACCCGGGCCCCGCCGCCCGGCCCGGCCGCCACCTGCACGCTCACCTGGCCGCCGCCGTAGCGCCGGGCGTTTTCCAGCAGGTTGCGCAGCGCACGCCGCAGCAGGCGCTCGCTGGCCAGCAGCGGTTGGGGCGGCGCATCGCCCACCGCCTCGACCTCGGCATCGAAGCGCGAGGCTTCTTCGGCGGCCAGCGCCAGCAAGTCGACCGTGCCGTCGGGGTCGAGTGACTTGCTGGCCTCCAGCCGGCTGGCCAGCAGCACCTCTTCGACCAGGGCGTCCAGTTCGGCCACATTGGCATCGATCTCACGGCGCAGGCCGGCGCGCTGGGCGTCGGGCATCTCGGCATACAGCGCCACCGCCATCTTCAGCCGGGCCAGCGGCGAGCGCAGTTCGTGGCTGGCATTGGCCAGCAGCGAGCGGTGGCTCTGCACCAGGGTCTCGATGCGCTCGGCGGCCAGGTTGAAGGTGGCGGCCACGGCAGCCACTTCGTCGCTGCCGGCGGCGTCCACCCGTTGCGACAGATTGCCGGCGCCGAAGGCCTGCACCCCCTGCTTGAGCGCCTCCAGCCGGCGCGTCAGGCGGCGCACCACCGGGAAGGCCCCCGCCGCCACCGCCACAAACAGCATCGCCACCAGGATCAAGGGGCCCAGAGCCTGTGGCAGGCCCTGGCTGAAGGGCAGGCCGGCAATGCCGGGCAGGCCCAGCCCATGCTCGGGATCGGCCCCAGCGGGCGGCGCCCAGCCGCGCCCGCCCAGCGCCGGCCCGGGCGGATGGTCGCCCAGCATCGGGCCCAACATGGGTCCGCGCAGCGGGCGCATGCCATCCGCCGTCGCAGGCGGGCCGTGGCGGGCCGTCGCCTCGTCGCTGGCGGGATAGCCCGCGCCGTCGGGCGCCTGGCGGCGCGGGCCACGGCGGGCCAGCCACAGCGTGCGGCCATCGTCCAGCCGGGCCGCCATCGCCGCGCGCGTGCCGCCCTCGGCTTCGCGGCGCAAGAAGCTGTCAGACGCCGCGATGCGCCCGCCACGCCGGTCGTCCAGGGCCAGCGGCATGCGCAAGCGGGCCGACCATTCGCGCAATGCGTCGGCCTGTTCGGCCAGCGGCGCATCGGCGCCGGGCAGGGCCCGCTGCACCAGCTCGGCCCAGGCCGCCAGGCGCTCGGTGGCGGCGGCCTCGAAGCGCACCCGCTCCTGGTCAACATGGCGCTGCCACATCCAGCCCGAGACCAGCGCAAACAGCGCCAGCGCGGCCACCACGGTGAGCCAGATGCGCAGGTAAAGTGATTTCAAAATGCAGCAGGCTGAAAACCCTATTCGTCGGCGTCTTGCTTGCGCGCAAAAACATAGCCCGAGCCGCGCACCGTCAGCACCCGTTTCGGCAATTTGGGGTCGTCCTCGATGCAGGCCCGGATGCGCGAGACATGCACATCGATGCTGCGGTCAAACGCCTCCATCGGATGGCCTTTGAGCGAGTCCATGATCTGGTCGCGGCTGAGCACCCGGCCGGCGCCCTGCGCCAGCACCACCAGCAGATCAAACTGGTGGCCGGTCAAATCGCAGGCCTTGCCGTCGATGCGTGCCTGGCGGGCGCCCAGATCGATCTCCAGCCGGCCAAAGCGCAGCAACTCGTCAGCCGCCGGCTCGCGCTGGGCGCGGCGCAACAAAGCCTTGATGCGGGCCAGCAGCTCGCGCGCCTCAAACGGCTTGGCCAGGTAATCGTCGGCGCCCAGCTCCAGGCCCAGCACCCGGTCGAGCGGCTCACCGCGGGCGGTGAGCATCAACAGCGGCAGGCGCTTGAAGCGGGCATCGGCGCGCAACTCCCGCGTGAGGTCGAGCCCATCACCGTCGGGCAGCATCAAATCCAGCACCAGCGCGTCGTAGTGGCCCTGCGCCAGAGCCTGGCGGCCGGCGGCCAGTGAGCCGGCCACGTCCACCTCATGGCCATTGGCCCGCAGGTAATCGCCCACCATCGCGGTCAGGCGGGCATCGTCATCGATCAGCAGCAGCTTGGAGGTCATGGGCTCGAGTTGGGGGCTGGCGGGCGTCAATCAACTGCGCGGCTCGGCGGCCGGGCGCTCACGCGGGTGGCGCTGCATCCTGTGGCCGCGCGCCTTCATCTGCTCGGCCATTTTCTGCCGCTGCTCGGGCGTCAGCACCGCGCCGGCATCCAGCAGGGCTTGCAGGCGGCGCTTGCTGGCCACGTCATGCCGGGCTTGCATCTTCTGCCGCACGCCCTCGGCGGCGCCGGCGTCCACCTGCGGCGCGGCCAGCAAGGACATCAACTGCTGGCGCAAATCCCGGTCGCCCTCATGCTGCTGCTGAAGGTCGTCGTGGGCGGTCTTGAGGATGTCTTGCACCCGGGTTTTTTGGTCGGCGCTGGCGCCCACCGAATCGAGCCAGCGGCCCGCCATCATCGGATCGCCCGCCATGCCGGGGCCCATGCGGTGGTGGGCGGCCGGCTGGGCCTGCACCGGCGGGGCGGCGGCGGCCAGCAGCGCGCCAGTCAGCGCGACGGCCAGCGTGGCCAGCGTGGCCAGCGACATCAGGCGCAGCCGACTGCGCCCCATCTGAAGGGCGGAAACAGCGCGGTCAAAAGCGGTTTTCATTCAAATCACCCGATCCGGAAAGTGGCTGCAAGCGATGGTGTGCGGCCGCCTTGTCGGCCGGTTGTTGACACGGTAAAGATCGGTAAACCGGCGCGGTGGCAGCGCGGTCAACGCCGTCACGGGCCGGCGCTGACGACGCGCAGCAGCCGGCGTTGCACGGCAAAGTCGGGGTTGTCGCAGCGCAGGTCCAGGCGCAACAGCAGGCCGCTGGGGCGGTCGATGGCCATCACGCCGTCGAGCCGGGCGCTGCGCCCCGCGCCGCCTTGCGCACCGTCGCCGGGGCTGTTGCGGGCCGGCGGCGCCTCACCAAACAACTCAATCACGGCCACGTCAAAAGGCCGGCCGGCCACCGTCTGCGGGCCGGTGGCCACTACCTGGCCACGCAAGCGGGCGCTGGGCATCGGCTCGTCGGCGGCGGCCAGATCGCCCGACAGCACCTGGCCCAGCACCAGCCCGGGCTTGAGCAGGCGGCGCCAGGCCAGCAGCGGCGGCGCACCACCCGGCACGGCGTTGCCGGCCAGGTCTTGCTGCCAGGGCGCGGGCAGCGGCTGGCCGTCCAGCGCCGCCTCGAACTCGATCCGGTCGCGCCGCAGGGCGGTGACCCGCAGCGCCAGGCTGTGCGCCGGCGCGCCGGGGCGGCTGCGCTCTTCGTAGACCAGCCTATCGCCCAGCATGACCGGCAGCGCCGCCTGCCGGTGGGCGGCCATGACGCTGGGCGGCGCACCGCAAGCCCGGGCCGCCGCCGCGCTGCGCAAGGCGTCGAAGCGGCCTTTCAGCTCAGCCAGTTGCGCCGCCTCGGCCCCGTCGGGCTGCATCGCCAGCAGCGCCGGCCAGAACACCGTCGCGCCCAGGGCCAGCGCCACCATGTTGGCGCCGGCCACCGAATCGACCTGGTAGGCCAAATCGGTGGCCTGGTATTGCACGCTGTCGATCTCGTCGAACAGCCGCTCGCAATCCCAACCGGCATAGCTGGCGGGGTCAGCGGGTTTGGCCGCCACGTCGCTGGCGCGGCTGGCGCAGCCGGTGGCCAGCAGACCGGCCAGCAGTGCGGCCAAGGCGGCGGCCAGCAGCGCCAACCCGGGCCGTTGGCGCGCGGCGTGGTCGTGCCGCGCCGCCGTGCAATCGTCGGTGCGGCGGGCGCTTTGCATCGTCCGATTGTGCCTTTGCGGCCAGCGCAGCCTGAAATACAAAAGCCCCGGGCGAAGGCGTCGCGCGGGGCCTATATTGGCGGAGAGGGTGGGATTCGAACCCACGGTACGTTGAAAACGTACACGGGATTTCGAGTCCCGCGCATTCGACCACTCTGCCACCTCTCCAGGTGCTGATTTCACCGGTGTATCGGCCGGGTGAAGCCCCCGATTCTAGTGCATCAGGCGGTGAGCAATTCAGCCCCGCGCAGGTACGGCCGCAGCGCGGGCGGGATGCGGATGCTGCCGTCGGACTGCTGGTGGTTCTCCAGCACCGCCACCAGCGCCCGGCCCACCGCCAGGCCCGAGCCGTTCAGCGTGTGCAGCCACTCGGGCTTGCTGTCGGCCTTGCTGGCGACGCGGCGGAACCGGGCCTGCATGCGGCGCGCCTGGAAATCACCGCAATTGCTGCAAGAGCTGATCTCTCGGAAGGCGTGCTGCGCTGGCAGCCACACCTCCAGATCGTAGGTTTTGACGGCGCCAAAACCCATGTCACCGCTGCACAGCAGCACCACCCGGTACGGCAGTTCGAGCTTTTGCAGGATGGCCTCGGCGTGGCCGACCATCTGCTCCAGCGTGGCCGGGCTGTGCTCGGGTGCCACCACCTGCACCATCTCGACCTTGTCAAACTGGTGCTGGCGGATCAAGCCCCGGGTGTCGCGCCCGGCCGACCCGGCCTCAGAGCGGAAGCACGGGCTGTGCGCGGTGAGTTTGACGGGCAGGTCGTCGGCCTTCAGGATTTGCCCGCGCACGGTGTTGGTCAGCGAGATTTCCGAGGTCGAGATCAGGTACTGCTCGGCGTGCGCCGCGTCGCCGCCCTGCTCGTCGCTGCCCCGGTAGACCCAGAACATGTCGTCCTTGAATTTGGGCAACTGGCCGGTGCCCTCCAGGATTTCGCGGTTGACGATGTACGGCGTGTAGCACTCGGTGTAGCCGTGGTCCAGCGTCTGCACATCCAGCATGAACTGCGCCAGCGCCCGGTGCAGCCGGGCCACCGGGCCTTTGAGGAAGGCGAAGCGCGCGCCGCTGAGCTTGGCGCCCATCTCAAAATCAAGCCCCAGCGGCGCGCCCAGATCGACATGGTCTTTGACCGCAAAATCGAAGGCCGGTGCACGGCCCCAGCGCCGCTGCTCGACATTGCCGGCCTCGTCCGTGCCCAGCGGCACGCTGGCATCGGGCAGGTTGGGGATGGCCATCAGCAGCGCATGCAAGTCGGCCTGCAAGGCGTCCAGCCGGCGCGCGCCCTGCGCCATTTCGTCGGCGATGCCGGCCACCTCGCTTTTCAGCGCGGCGCCGTCTTCGCCTTTCTTCATGCGCTCACCGATCAGTTTGGAGGCACTGTTGCGCTGGCCCTGCAGCGCCTCGGTGCGGGTTTGCAGGGTTTTGCGCTCGGCCTCCAGCGCCGAGAAGCGCGCCACGTCGAGGTAGGGTTGCGGGGTTTTGCGGGCTTCCAGCCGGGCCACCACGCCGGGCAGGTCGCGGCGCAATTGCATGATGTCGAGCATGGTGGGTGTCCTTTTGACGGGCTTGAATCGTGAGAACGGCACCGCCGGGGTGCCGTTCAACATCGTGGGAAGTGCTGGACGGCTCAGCAGTCAACGCCGGGCCGCCCCAAGTTGACTTGCGCCCCCTCGGGGGGATGGGCGCCGCAGGGCGGCGGCCTCGGGGGCTCAGGATCGGGACGCCGACACTTGACTCATCGACTTGTCACCCAGGCCCATCGGCAGCGGGAATTGCACGGTTTCTGCCACCCCGGTCATGCGCCGCACGGCCACCGCGCCCAGCGCCTTGAGCCGGGTGATCACCTGCTGCACCAGGATGTCGGGCGCCGACGCACCGGCCGTCAGCCCGACATTCGGCCGGCCGTCGAACCAGGCCGCCTGCAGGTCGTCGGCACTATCGACCATGTGCGACGGCGTGCCCAGCCGCTGGGCCAGCTCACGCAGCCGGTTGCTGTTGCTGCTGGTCGGGCTACCGACCACGATGACGATATCGACCTGCGGCGCCATCAGCTTGACGGCGTCTTGGCGGTTTTGGGTGGCGTAGCAGATGTCTTGCTGCTTGGGCTCTCGCACCTGCGGAAACTTGCGTTTGACCTCGGCCAGGATGGCCGCCGCGTCGTCCACGCTGAGCGTGGTTTGCGTCACCACTGCCAGTTTTTGGCCCAGCGGGCGCACGCCGGCCACATCGGCCACGTCTTCGACCAGATAGATGCCCTGCGACAACTGGCCCATCGTGCCTTCCACCTCGGGGTGGCCCTTGTGGCCGATCATGATGAACTCAAAGCCCTCACGCGCCAGCTTGGCCACCTCGACGTGCACTTTGCTCACCAGCGGGCAAGTGGCATCAAACACCTGAAAGCCGCGCGCGTCGGCCTCGTGGCGCACCGCCCGGCTCACGCCGTGGGCGCTGAACACCAGCGTGGCGCCAGGCGGCACATCGGCCAGATCCTCGATGAAGATCGCGCCCCGGGCCTTCAAATCGTTGACGACGTAGGTGTTGTGCACGATCTCGTGGCGCACATAGATCGGCGCGCCAAAGCGGATCAGCGCCCGCTCGACGATTTCGATGGCCCGGTCAACGCCGGCGCAAAAACCGCGCGGCTCGGCCAGCAGCACATCGGCGACCGGCGCGGTGTTGCTCGGCGCGCCCGTTGCCAGCGCTGCGGCCGGCGTGTCTTGCGGATCGAAATCAGGCCAGGCCAGCGGCGCGCTCATCACAGCACCCCGATCACTTGCACTTCAAACGTCACCGGCTGGCCGGCCAGCGGGTGGTTGAAGTCGAACAGCAGCCAACCGGGGCCGGCCTCGCGCACCACGCCGGCATAGCGGGCGCTGCCGTCGGGCGTGGGGAACTGCACCACATCGCCGGGCTGGTAATCGGCGTCGGCATCGCCCAGCTCGGCCAGCAGGGCGCGCTTGACGCGCTGCAGCAGCGCCGGGTTGCGCTCACCAAAAGCCTCACCGGCGCCGAGTGCAAACACTTCGCGGGCGCCCTCGGGCAGGCCGACCAGGCGGCGCTCCATCGCCGGGGCCAGTTGGCCAGCGCCCAGCGACAGCGTGGCCGGTTTGTCGGCGAAGGTGTTGATCACGTCCGCGCCGTCGGGCCCGGCAAGCCGGTAATGCAGGGTCAAGAACGACCCCTCCTGAATGGTGATCACGCTGATGGGGGGGATGAAGGGGGAGGCGGCGCCCGGGGTGGGCACATAGACTTCAAGCCATTCTACGGGGCCGTTGTGGCCCGCATCCCCGCCCGGTTCAGGCCCCAGACCATGTTGATCAAAGACCTTCCGCCCGACGCCAGACCCCGCGAAAAGCTGCTGATGCACGGCGCGGCAGCGCTGTCCGGGCCCGAGTTGCTGGCGCTGCTGCTGCGCACCGGCCTGCCGGGCCAGGGGGTGTTGCAGATGGCCGCGGCGGTGTTGCAGCGCTTTGGCGGCTTTGCCGGTTTGCTGCATGCCGAGATGGCCGACCTGAAGGCGATCAAGGGTCTGGGGCCGGCCAAGCGCGCCGAGCTGGCCGCCGTGATGGAGATGGCGCGCCGGGCGCTGGCCCAGCGGCTGGAGACGGCGCCGATCTTCGACTCGCCGCAGGCGGTGAAGGATTTTTTGCAATTGCAGCTCGGCGCGTTGCAGCAAGAGGTGTTTGCGGTGCTGTTTCTCGACAGCCACCAGCGGCTGATCAAGTTCGACAAGCTGTTTGTCGGCACGCTGTCGCAAACCGCCGTCTACCCGCGCGAGGTCGTCAAGCTGGCGCTGGCGCGCAACGCCGCTGCGGTGATCCTGGCGCACAACCACCCGTCGGGCGTGGCCGAGCCGTCGCGCGCCGACGAGTTCTTGACGCAGAGCCTGAAAAACGCACTGGCGCTGGTCGATGTGCGGGTGATCGACCACCTGGTGGTGGGCTATGGCCAGGTGGTGTCGTTTGCCGAGCGGGGCTTGTTGTGAGGCCGGCGCGCCGGCATGGCAGGGATCGTGCGCGCGGGCCGGGGCGGCGTGCAGCGCCCGGGGTGCAGCGATGAAGGTGCGGCCATGAAGGTGCGGCGATGAAGGTGCGCAGCCTGGCCGACATCGGCGCCGTGCGCGACGCGCTGCGGCGGGCGCAGCGCGCGGCCACCGACCGGGCAGCGCAGGAATGGGCGGCCCAGCAGGCCCGGGCGGCGCAGGCGCGCCAGCAACCGCTGCCGCACGGCCTGTTTGCGCGCAGCGTGGGCCCGGTGCATGCGCTGCGCGACGCCGGCACGGCCGAGGTTGTCCGCCCCCGGCCGGCGCCGCAGCCGCGCCAGCGTGAGCTGGACGAGCAGGCGGCGCTGGCCGAATCGCTGTCGGACGAGGTCAACCTGGAGTCATTGCTGCTGACCGATGACGGCCTGAGCTTCCGCCGCCCGGGCATCGGCCCCGACGTGGTGGCCAAGCTGCGGCGGGGTTTTTGGGCCCAGCAGGGCCAGATCGACCTGCACGGTTGCAACCGCGACGAAGCGCGGGAGCTGCTGGCCGGCTACATCCGCGACAGCCACCGCAGCGGCAAGCGCTGCCTGCGCGTGGTGCACGGCAAAGGCCACGGCTCACCCGGCCGGCAGCCGGTGCTCAAGGCCCGGGTGCAGCGCTGGCTGGCGCAGCGCGCCGAGGTGATCGCCTTTGCCCAGGCCAGCGGGCCGCAGGGCGGCGCCGGGGCGCTGATGGTGCTGCTGGCCGGGCTGGGACGCTGAGGCCATCGCTGAGGCCCTCGCTGAGGCCATCACTGAGCGCATCACCGATGCAACTGCTGCTGCTGGAAGACGATATTGACCTGGGCCAGGCCGTGGCCGACCACCTGGTGGCCGCCGGCCACCCGGTGCACTGGTGCCGCCACCTGGCCCAGGCCCGCTGCGCCGCGCCACCCGAGCTGGCCCTGCTCGACCTGCACCTGCCCGACGGCGACGGGCTGGATCTGCTGCGCGCCTGGCGCGCTGCCGGCCACGGCTGGCCAGTGATCGTGCTGACCGCCCGCGACCAGATCCGCGACCGCATCCTGGGCCTGCAGGCCGGCGCCGACGATTACCTGGTCAAGCCCTTCGACCTGGACGAGTTGCTGGCCCGGGTGGCTGCCGTGGCGCGCCGCAGCCGGGCCGCAGCGCTGGCGGTGGCCACTTCAGCGCAGGCGCTGCCCACGTCAGCGCTGCCGCTGCCCGCCGCAGCGCCGGCGTCTGGCGCGGCGCGCCCGCCCTGGCAATTGAACCTGGCTGCGCGCAGCGCCTGGCGCGGCGGCGAGTTGCTCAAGCTCACGCAAATGGAGTGGGCCGTGCTGGCCTGTCTGGCGCAGTGGCGCGGGCGCATTTACAGCCGCGCCGAGATCGAAGGCCGGCTGGCCGCGCTGGGCCTGGCCGACGCGGCCAGCAACTCACTTGAAGTGATCGTCAGCCGCTTGCGCAAGAAGCTGGGCGCGGCCGCCATCAGCACCCACCGCGGCCTGGGCTATCGGCTTGAATCCTGAGGCCATCGTGGAGCCGGCGCCACCGCCTGCCAAGCCTGCCGTCCAGGCCCGGGCCGGTGCCAGCCGAGCCGTTGCCCAGGCTGCCACCCAGGACGGCGCCCCGCCCTGGCGCTTGCAAAGCAAAATCCGCCAGCAGTTGCTGGCACTGCTGGCCGGCGTGTGGCTGCTGGCATCGGCCGCGGCCGGCCTGGCGTTGTGGCACGAGACCGACGAGGTGCTGGACAGCGCCCTGACCGAAACCGCCGAGCGCCTGCTGCTGTTGCCCGACGCGGCGCTGGCCGAGCACGGCACGGCCGAGCACGGCGCCAACGCCGCCAGCCTGGCGCTGCTGGCCCGGCACAAGGCGTTTGTCGTCTACCAGGTGTTTGACCAGGCCAGCACGCTGCGCCTGCGCTCACGCGACGCGCCCGCCACCGCGCTGGACGCCGCCGCACCCGACGGCCTGCGCGTGGCGCAGGGCTGGCTGGTGCGCACGCTCAGCACCCCCGACGGCGCGCGCCGGGCCCAGGTGGCCGAGACGGTGGCGCACCGCCACGAGGTGCTGTGGGCCAGCCTGGGCTGGCTGCTCGGCATGTTGGGCGCCATGCTGCCGCTGGCCGCGCTGGGCGTGGGCTGGGTGCTGCGGCGCGGCTTTGGCGCCCTCGAATCATCACGCCGCACGCTGGCCGCCCGGCTGGGCCACGATCTGAGCCCGCTGCCACTGGCCGCCGCCCCGGCCGAGTTGCAGCCCTGGCTGGACACCGTCAACCAGTTGCTGCGCAGGGTGCAGGCGATGGTGGACGGTGAGCGCGCCTTTGCCGCCAGTACCGCGCACGAGCTGCGCACCCCGCTGGCCGCCGCGCGGGCGCAGGCGCAGCGGCTGGTGCAGGCCAGCACCGATGCCGCCACGCGCGAGCCGGCGCTGGCGCTGTTGCGCCAGTTGGACCGGCTGACGCACCTGGCCACCCGCTTGCTGCAACTGGCACGCATCGAGTCGGGGGTGGCGCTCAACCGCGAGCCGGTCGATCTGGTGCAACTCGCCCTGCTGGTGGCCGACGACTTTGCCGAGCACCTGCGCAGCGGCCGGTTGCGGCTGCAATCGCACGGCCAGCCGATGCCGGTGCAGGGCGACATCGACGCGCTGGGCATTGCGCTGCGCAACCTGATCGACAACGCCTTGAAACACGGCGGCGACGAGGCCACGGTGGCCGTGCACATCGAGGGCCAGACGCTGCGGGTGGAAGACGACGGCCCGGGCGTGCCCGCTGACCGGGTGCCCAGTCTGGTGCAGAAGTTCCAGCGCGGCCGTGGCGCCCACCTGGCCGCCGGCAGCGGCCTGGGCCTGGCGATGGTCGAGACGATTGCGCAGCAGTCTGGCGCCCGGCTGCTGCTGCGCTCACCGCTGGCCGACGGCCGGGGCTTTGGTGCCAGCCTGCGCTTTGATCTGGGGCCGGCGCCGCGCCGCCCCCGCCGCAGCGCCGGCAAGCGCCGCGCTGGCCCAGCGCCGGGCACCGGCGAGAACGCCTGAACTGGCGCAAAGCCCACGAACAAGGGACTGCGGTTCAGCTTCGGTTCATCCGCCGGGTGATGATGCAGGCACCGCCCGTTG
>JANLOP010000023.1:0-10095 GCA_031366635.1 Betaproteobacteria bacterium
GAACACCTCGGCCACGTGGAAAGGCTGGCTCAGGAATCGCTGGATCTTGCGGGCGCGGGCCACGGCCAGTTTGTCTTCCGGGCTCAACTCGTCCATGCCCAGGATGGCGATGATGTCGCGCAGCTCTTTGTAGCGCTGCAGGGTTTGCTGCACCGCCCGGGTGGTGGTGTAGTGGTCTTCACCCACCACATTCGGGTCCATCTGGCGGCTGGTGCTGTCCAGCGGGTCGACTGCCGGGTAGATGCCGAGCGAGGCGATCTCACGCGACAGCGCAACGGTGGAATCGAGGTGGGCAAAGGTGGTGGCGGGTGACGGGTCGGTGTAATCGTCGGCCGGCACGTACACCGCCTGGATCGAGGTGATCGAGCCCACCTTGGTGGACGTGATGCGCTCTTGCAGCCGGCCCATTTCTTCGGCCAGCGTCGGCTGGTAGCCCACGGCCGACGGCATGCGGCCCAGCAGCGCCGAGACCTCGGTGCCTGCCAATGTGTAGCGGTAGATGTTGTCAACGAAGAACAGCACGTCCTTGCCTTCGTCGCGGAAGGATTCGGCGATGGTCAGGCCGGTGAGCGCCACCCGCAAACGATTACCCGGCGGCTCATTCATCTGGCCGTAGACCATTGCCACTTTCGACTCTTCGAGGTTCGCCAGGTTGACGACGCCTGATTCGGCCATCTCGTGGTAGAAGTCATTGCCCTCGCGAGTGCGCTCGCCCACGCCGGCAAACACCGACACGCCCGAGTGGGCCTTGGCGATGTTGTTGATCAACTCCATCATGTTCACCGTCTTGCCCACGCCGGCGCCGCCAAACAGGCCCACCTTGCCGCCTTTGGCAAACGGGCAGATCAGGTCGATCACCTTGATGCCGGTTTCCAGCAGTTCTTGCGATGGGCTCAAATCGTCGTAGCTGGGGGCTTTGCGGTGGATGGACGCCGTCAGCGTCTGGTCCACCGGGCCGCGCTCGTCAATCGGCCGGCCCAGCACGTCCATGATGCGGCCCAGTGTGGCCTTGCCCACCGGAACGGTGATGGCTGCCCCGGTGTTGTTGACCATCAGCCCGCGGCGCAGGCCGTCCGACGAGCCCAGCGCGATGGTGCGCACCACGCCGTCGCCCAATTGCTGCTGCACCTCGAGTGTCAGCGCCAGGCCTTCGAGCTTGAGCGCGTCATAAACGCGCGGCATGTGGTCACGCGGAAACTCGACGTCCACGACGGCGCCGATGCACTGGACGATCTTGCCTTGGGCTTGCAGGTTTGCCATTTTCTAGTCCTCTAAAACTGTGTTCGTGGGTTGCGGCCGATCAGCCGCTGATGGCCGCCGCGCCGCTGACGTTTTGGTTCCGGCCGTTCGCTATGCTCACTTAACTTTCGCTGCGCGCAAGTTAGCCTTCACCGAATCGTGAACGCTGCATCAGCCACTGATGGCGGCCGCGCCGCTGACGATTTCGGACAACTCGGTGGTGATCGCCGCCTGCCGGGTCTTGTTGTAGACCAGCTTGAGCTCACTGATCAGGTTGCCGGCGTTCTCGGTCGCGGCCTTCATGGCCACCATGCGGGCCGATTGCTCCGACGCCATGTTCTCGGCCACCGCCGTGAACACCAGCGCCTCGACATAGCGCGTCAGCAGCTCATCGATCACGGTGGCGGCATCGGGCTCATAGATGTAGTCCCAGCCGTACTGCGCTTTCTCGGCGGCGGTCTGCTGCAATTGCTGGCCCGACAACGGCAGCAGTTGCTCGATCACCGGCACTTGCGACATGGTGTTGATGAATTTGGTGTAGCACAGGTACACCACGTCCACCTGGCCGGCGACAAACGCATCCAGCATCACCTTGACCGGGCCGATCAATTTATCCAGCACCGCCGAATCACCGAGCTGGGTGGCATGGCTCATCACCTTGACGCCGATGCGGTTCAAGAAGCCGAAGCCCTTGTTGCCGATGGCCACCGCCTGGGCTGCGCCCCCCGCAGCCTGGACCTCGCGCAAGCGGCTGGTGACCGCACGCAACACATTGGTGTTCAAACCACCGCACAGCCCTTTGTCAGCCGTCACCACGATAAAGCCGGTGACCTTGGACGTGCCACCCGTGCGCATGTAGGCGCTGCGGTATTCGGGGTTGGCCTGCGACAGATTGGCCGTGATGTTGCGGATTTTGTCGGCATACGGCCGGGCGGCGCGCATGCGCTCCTGGGCACGGCGCATTTTGGCGGCCGAAACCATTTCCATGGCCTTGGTGATCTTCTTCGTGTTCTCGAAGCTTTTGATCTTGCCGCGTATCTCTTTACCTACCGCCATGACGGGGCTCCTTCAGGCTTTGCAGGTCAGGCGAACGATTTTTTGAAGGCAGTGATCGCGGCGGCCATTTCTTCTTCGGCCGGTTTGTCCATCGCCTTGTCGTTTTCCAGTTTGGCCAGCAGCGCGGCATGGCTGCTCTTCAAATGCTGGTGCAGGCCGTGCTCGAAGGCCAGAATCTTCTTCACTTCGACATCGTCCATGAAACCCTTGTTCACGGCAAACAAGGTCGCGCCCATCAGGCTGATCGGTTGCGGTGAATACTGCGCCTGCTTTAGCAACTCGGTGACGCGGGCGCCGCGGTCCAACTGCTTGCGCGTGGCCTCGTCCAGATCCGACGCAAACTGCGCAAATGCCGCCAGCTCACGGAACTGCGCCAGGTCGGTGCGGATACCGCCCGACAAACCCTTGATGAGTTTGGTCTGCGCCGCACCGCCGACCCGCGACACCGAGATACCGGCGTTGATGGCCGGGCGGATGCCGCTGTTGAACAGGCTGGTTTCCAAAAATATCTGGCCGTCGGTGATCGAGATCACATTGGTCGGCACAAAGGCCGAAACGTCGCCGGCCTGGGTCTCGATGATCGGCAGCGCGGTGAGCGAGCCGGTTTTGCCTTTGACCTCACCTTTGGTGAACTTCTCAACATAGTCGGCATTCACCCGGGCGGCACGCTCCAGCAGGCGGCTGTGCAAATAAAACACGTCGCCGGGGAAGGCTTCACGGCCGGGCGGGCGGCGCAGCAGCAAGGACACCTGGCGGTAGGCCACAGCCTGCTTCGACAAGTCATCATAAATAATCAGCGCGTCTTGCCCACGGTCACGAAAGTACTCGCCCATCGTGCAGCCCGAATAAGCCGACACATACTGCATGGCCGCTGATTCAGAGGCCGTGGCCGCCACCACGATGGTGTAATCCATCGCGCCATTGGCCTCAAGTGCGCGCACCACGTTCTTCACCGACGAGGCTTTTTGGCCAATCGCCACATACACGCAGGTCATGTTCTGGCCGCGCTGGTTGATGATGGCGTCGATGGCCACCGCCGTCTTGCCGGTCTGGCGGTCGCCGATGATCAACTCACGCTGGCCGCGGCCAATCGGCACCATCGCGTCAATCGATTTGAGGCCGGTCTGCACCGGCTGGCTGACCGACTGGCGGGCGATCACGCCGGGCGCCACTTTCTCGATCACGTCGGTCATCTTGGCGTTGATCGGGCCCTTGCCGTCAATCGGCGCACCCAGCGCATTGACCACGCGGCCGATCAATTCGGGCCCGACCGGCACCTCCAGAATGCGGCCGGTGCACTTGACCACATCGCCGGCGGAGATGTGCTCGTACTCGCCCAGGATCACCGCGCCGACCGAGTCGCGCTCGAGGTTCAACGCCAGGCCGTAAGTGGCCGCGCCGCTGGCGGTGGGCGGAAACTCCAGCATCTCGCCGGCCATCACGTCAGACAGCCCGTGCACCCGCACGATGCCGTCGGTGACCGACACCACCGTGCCCTGGTTCTTGATATCGACCGACGCGCCAAGGCCTTCGATGCGGCTCTTGATGAGTTCGGAAATCTCTGCGGGATTGAGTTGCATTGTTTTCTCCGTTGGGCCAGTGGTCGGTGAATAACGTCCGGGCAGCGCGCCCGGATCGCTCATGCCGACAGCGCGACCTTCATTTGTTCGAGACGGGCTTTGACCGAGGTGTCGAGCACCTCGTCGCCCACCACCACGCGGATGCCGCCGATCAGCGCGGTATCGATTTCAACCCGGGCCTTGAGCTTGCGGCCAAAGCGTTTTTCAAGCGCCAGCAACACCGGCGCCAATGCCGCCGCATCGATGGCAAACGCGCTGTAAACCACCGCGTCCGACGAGCCGGTGCGGGCATTGAGCAGCGCCTTGAACTGGCTGGCGATCTCTGGCAGGGCGGCCAGGCGGCCGTTGTCCAGCACCACGCCCAGCAGGTTTTTCACCGCATCGCCCAAGCCTGTTTTGGTCGCCGACGTGACCACCTCAAACACCTGGCTGACGGGCGTGGCCGGGTCAGCGGCAAAGCGGCGCAGCCGCTCGTCGGCCACCACTTGCGCCAACTCGGCCATCTGCGTGGCCACGGATTGCGCCTCGCTCAGCATCACCGACTTGAACAAGGCCTCGGCATACGGCCGGGCAATGGTTGCTAGTTCGGCCATGGTCAGAGTTCAGCTTGCAGGCGGGTCAGCAATTCGGCGTGAACGCCGGCATTGACTTCGCGGCGCAGGATGGCCTCGGCCCCCTTCACCGCCAGGCCGGCCACCTGGTCGCGCAGCGCATCGCGCGCCTTGCTGGCCTCCTGGCCAGCCTCCACCTTGGCCGCGGCGATGATCTTGTTGCCTTCATCGGTGGCGCGGGCCTTGGCTTCTTCCACCAATTGCTGGCCCAGGCGTTCCGCATCGGCAAGGCGTTTGGTGGCGTCGGTGCGGGCCGCCGACAGTTGTTGCTCCACCCGCTGGTTGGCGGCGGACAACTCGGCCTTGGCCTTGTCGGCCGCAGACAGGCCGTCGGCAATCTTTTTGGCGCGCTCGTCGAGCGCGGCGGTGATCGGCGGCCAGATGAACTTCATCGTGAACCAGACCAGGATCAGGAACACGATCATCTGAAAGATGAGGGTACTGGTGATACTCACGTCGGAAGCCTCGGGTCGGGGTGGCTCGGACCGCTGGGCGCTGGCCTGCAACAGGCCAACCCAGCGGTGCGGGTGGGCAAGTTACTTCGGCAGGCTGGCCAACTGGGCCAGAAACGGGTTGGCCGTGGTAAACCACAGTGCAATACCGGTGCCGATGATGAACGAGGCGTCGATCAGGCCGACCAGCAAAAACATCTTGGTTTGCAACTCACCCATCAACTCGGGCTGGCGTGCCGCCGCTTCAAGAAACTTGCTGCCCATCACGCCAATGCCGATACAAGCGCCCATCGCGCCCAGACCGATGATGATGCCGGCCGCAATCGCGACCATACCGATGATTTCCATGATGACTCCTGAGATTTAAAGTGGGATGAATTGCAAAACGCAAACGGAACAAAGAGCGGGTCAGTGCGAATCGTGTGCCTGACCGATATAGACCAGCGCCAGCATCATGAACACAAACGCCTGCAGCGTGATGATCAGAATGTGGAAGATGGCCCACACCGTACCAGCCACGACATGGCCGATAGCCAGAGCGAAACCAGTGAGGGAGAGCGTGAAGGCGCCGCCCATCAGGGCGATCAGCAGAAAGATCAATTCACCGGCGTACATATTGCCAAACAGCCGCATGCCATGCGACACGGTCTTGGCCACCAACTCAACCACCTGCATCGCAAAGTTGAACGGGTAGAGCGCCCAATGGTCGCCAAACGGCGCGGCAAACAACTCATGCACCCAACCGCCGATGCCTTTGATCTTGATGTTGTAAACCAGGCAGACGATCAGCACGCCCACCGACAAACCCATGGTCACCGATAGGTCAGCGGTGGGCACCGAGCGCAGGAAGGCATGGCTGGGGTCGTGACCGGCGGCGCCGTAAATCCAGCCCCAGAGGGCGGGCAGCAAATCGACCGGCAGCAAGTCCATCGCATTCAGCAACAGAATCCAGACAAACACCGTGAGCGCCAGTGGCGCAACCAGTTTGCGGCTGGTGGCGTTGTGCACGATGCCTTTGGCCTGGTTCTCGACCATTTCGACCAGGATTTCAACGGCAGCCTGAAACCGGCCCGGCACGCCCGAGGTTGCCTTGCGCGCCGCACGCCAGAGCAACCAGCAGCCGATAAAACCGAGCAGCGCGGTGAAGAACACCGAATCAAAATTAACCACCGAGAAATCAACCAGCCCTTTGGGCTTGCCTGTGCCCAAATGGGTCAGGTGGTGAACGATGTATTCGCCGGCGGTCTGGCCGTGAGCTTCAGCTGCCATCTCAAGTTGCCTTGTGTTGATTTTTTACACCGCGCCCACGCCAAAGCAGCGCCACCCAATACACCTTCATGCACACCACCATGCCCAGCAACAAAGCGGGCCAAACCAGTGGCTGCACAACCCGGCCAGCGACTGCCAGCATCGCGACCGAAAAGCCGATCTTTACAGACTGCCACAACATGAAGCTGACAGCAGATGCGCCGGCATTCATGCCAGGAAGCCGACGGGCCATGCCGCGCGCCAACAACGCGCCCGGCACCACCACCGTGGCCGCGCCATACAACAGCGACCACGCCACCCCTGTTTTGCCAATGACCCAACCGCCGATCAAGGCCAGCAACCCACCCACCAATGCCTGAACGGCAATCACCCGCCAGGGCGACACCGGCGGCTGCTGGGCTCTCAACACCGCCGCGTCGGCACGACTCAGTGGTTTGAAATTTTGCTCAGCCGCGCCGTTTGCCGAGTCGTCCCAAACTGATTTGTGGCCGCTGTGAGGCAAGGCGCGCACAGAGGTCAACTCGGTCATGGGCTGGTGGCAGTAGGTTGTGGCAAACCGCAGGATTGTACGTGTAAACCCGCTGCCATCGACCTGCTTGCGCTGCGCTGCCGATGGCAGCCGGCCGCCGCGCAACAAGCCGCTCACTTCAGGCGAAATCAGCGCCACGGGCCGGCGCCAATGACCAGCGTTACTGATCAGCGCCACGGCGCAGCGCGGCGGGCCCGCTAGCCGTGCGCAAAATGGGCTGGCAGGCCCGGCACGTCTACCTGCAATTGCAGCACACAGCCGGCCAGCGGCTGCGCGGCCAACTCGGCGGCCGGGCGGTTCTCACGCGCGGTGGTGATGTAGAGCGTTTTGAGATCGGGCCCGCCAAAGCAGGGCATCGTGGGGCAGCGCACCGGCAGCCGCACTTCGCGCAGCAGCGCGCCGTCGGGTGCCAAGCGCAGCAGGCGCTGGCCTTCGAACATGGCGACCCAGTAGCAGCCTTCCACGTCGACCGCCGCGCCGTCGGGCCGGCCGCCATAGTTGTCCAGCGACGCGCCCGCCGTCTTCGGCGTGAAGCTGGCGAACACGCGGCGCGGGCCGAGCTCGCCGCTGGCGGTGTCGACATCGAACGCGTACACCGTGTGGGCCTTGGTGTCGCTCCAGTACATCGTGCGGCCGTCGGGGCTCCATGCCAGGCCGTTCGACACCGTGATGCCGGCCGCCTGGCGTGTCAGCGCGCCGCCGCTGAAGCGATACAGCGCCGCGTTCGGCGGGTCGCGCGGCTCGTAGATGGTGCCGATCCAAAAGCGGCCGCGCGGATCGCATTTGCCGTCGTTGAAGCGCTCGGTCGACGTGTCGTAGGGCGGCGCGGCCAGCGCGCTGCGGTGCCCGCTGGCGGGGTCGAAGCGCCACAGGCCGTCGCGCATCCCCAGCAGCAGCGCAGCGCCGTCCAGCATCGGGGCGCAACACGCCACGTCGGTGTCGAACGACCACTGCGTGTGCGCCTCGGCGCCCGGCGCGGCGGCCGGGTCGAAGCGGTTCAGCGTGTGGCCGGGAATGTCGCAGTAGTACAGCACCTGCTCCACCGGGTGCCACAACGGCGACTCGCCGAGCAGGCACGGCGACGCCACCGCACACTGAACCCCGGCATCGGCTGCGCTCATCACAGCACGGTCACGTCCAGCAGCATCGAGGCCTCGAAGCTCTCGCCGGGCTGCAGCGTGCGCAGGCCGTGGGCGGCCGGGTCGGCCATGTGGATCGCGTTGCTCACGTGGCTGACCGGCTCGACGCAAAAGTAGTCCTTGTTCTGCGGCGTGTAGACCACCAGGTACGGCAACGACGACGTGAGCTGCAGCGAGAACTTCTCGTCGCGAATGCGCGCCGGCCCTTTCCAGCCCTCGAAGCAGTTGTCGAAGTCGAGGTGGGCCACGTCGCTGTCGATGCCGGGCTGCGCGACCTTGCGCACCGGCAACTGCGCGGCGTCGCTGTCCCAGCGGCCACTCAGCTCGACGTGCATGCGGCTGCGTGCGCGTTTCGGAAAATACGGGTGCCAGCCCAGGCCCACCGGCTGCGCCACCTCACCGGTGTTGGTGATCGACATCTGCAGGCTCAGCGTGTGCGCGGTCAGCGTGAAGTACTGCGTGGCCTCGAACGCGAAAGGCCAGTCGGCGTCGGGCGTGTGACGCAGGCGCAGCACCACCTCTTGCGCGCTGTGCGACAGCATCTCCCAGGGCCGCAGCCAGCTGACGCCGTGGACCGAATGCGGGTTGTCGTCGAAGTTCGGCTGGGTCGTGTATTCGCGGCCCTTCCAGCGGAAATGGCGGTGGCCCAGGCGGTTGGAATACGGCACCAGCGGGAAGCAGCCCGACTGGCGCGCGCCGGCCAGATCGGCCGGTGCGGTCGAGCGCAGGATCGGCGTTTCGCGGTGCCACAGGCCGGCAATGGCGCCGCCCAGGTCGGCGCGCACTGCCAGCCGCAAGGCACCGGCGTGCAGTTCGAAACTGCCGTCTTCTTCAAGCGTGTTGGCGGCGGATTCGAGCGGTGCGGAGAGTTCGGTCATGGCGGTCCCGGGGGTCGAAGAAGGGGGTGGCCGGTCGCGTCGTCGACGCGGCCCGGCAGCTGTGGATTCCATCCTAACCGCGACACCGCCGCCGCATGTCACCACCCTGCGGGCAGCACGTGGCTCAGCAGCACCGGGCCGCCGGTGGCGATGCTGCGGTGTGCGGCCAGGCCGGTGGCCACGCTGCGCAGGCCGTCTTCCAGCGTGACCTCGGGCGGCGTGCCGTTGCGAATGGCGGCCGCGAACTGGCGGTGCTCGATGAATGACGCGCCGAAGTGCTGGCCGGCGTACTTGATGTGGGTGTCCCACACGCGGCGCACCGACACACCCTTGCCGCTGCCCGAGGCCTCGCCCCAGACCTTGCGCGTGCCCCAGTCTTCGCGCTTCCCGTAGCGCAGCGTCAACGCCGGCAGCAGCGATTCGAGCTTGCCTTCGTCGCCCACCACGGTGATGTGTTCGCTGTCGATGGAGTTCTCGGCGAACATGCACAGGTCGAGCATCGCGCGCGCGCCGCTGGGGTAGTCGACGATGACGAACGCGCTGTCGAGGATGTCGGGCGTGCGACCGCCGTACTGTTCGTCGAGGTGGTTCACGCGCTGGTCACCGGACGCAAAAACACGCTGCGGCTTTTCACGCAGGATCAAGTCCATCAGGTTGAAGTAGTGGCAGCACTTCTCGACCAGCGTGCCGCCCGTGTTGGCATTGAAGCGGTTCCAGTCGCCCACCTTCGGATAGAACGGTTCGCGGTGTTCGCGGATGCTGACCTGGTGCATGCGGCCCACCGCACCGGCGTGCGCCATGCGGATCATCTCGGCCACCGGCGGCATGTAGCGGTATTCCTGCGCCACCCAGACGATGCCGGCCGCGCTGCCTCTGGCCTGCGCGAGCCGCAGCATCTCGACGCCGTCTTCGATGCGCGTGACCAGCGGCTTCTCGATCAGGATGTGCAGGTCGGTTGCCAGCGCGTCGCGCATCATGTCGATATGCGTGAAGTTGGGCGTTGCGATCACTACCGCGTCGCACAGGCCGCTGGCCAGCAGGTCGCGGTGATCCTCGAACACCGCGGGCGGGTTCACCGGCAACGCCGCCGCCGCGATGCGGCTGGCGGGATGCGTGTCGGAGATCGCCGTCACCTCGGCCGCGTCCAGCGCCTTGATGTTTTCGATGTGCTCGCGGCCCATGCTGCCGCAACCGATGACGCCGTAGCGAATTTTCTGAACCATCTTCAGCCTTTCAGTCCACCCTGGGTCAGCCCGCCCACCACACGCTCCTGGAAGATCGCGATCAGCACCGCCACCGGCACGATGGCCACGATCAGCGCGGCCGAAATGATCGGCCACGG
>JANLOP010000027.1:0-8493 GCA_031366635.1 Betaproteobacteria bacterium
GCTCTCGCCGTTCACCCACAAGCCGATGGCCCTGCGGGTATCGGCCGGGCTTGATTTGATGCACCGGCTGGCCAAGGATTATGAAAAGCCCGAGTTCGACATTCGCAGCGCCACTGTTGATGGGGTGGACGTGGCGGTGCAGGAGCAGGTGCCGATCACCAAGCCGTTTTGCCGCCTGTTGCGCTTCAAGCGTTTTACGGACAACCCGGCGGTGCTGGAGACGATGAAGACCCAGCCCACCGTGCTGGTGGTGGCGCCGCTGTCAGGCCATCACAGCACCTTGCTGCGCGACACCGTCAAGGTGCTGCTGCAAGACCACAAGGTGCTGATTACAGACTGGACCGACGCCCGCAACGTGCCGCTGGACGCCGGCCCGTTTCATTTGAACGATTACGTCGCTTACGTCCAGGAGTTCATCCGCTTTGTCGGCCCCGAGGTGAATGTGATCTCGGTCTGCCAGCCCACCGTACCGGTGCTGGCCGCCGTGTCGCTGCTGGCCACGCACGGTGAGTTTACGCCGCGCACGCTGACGATGATGGGCGGCCCGATCGACGCCCGCAAATCACCGACAGCGGTGAACAACCTGGCCACGACCAAAAGCTATTCGTGGTTTGAGCACAATGTGATTTACAAGGTGCCGAATAACTTTGCCGGCGTTGGCCGCCGCGTTTACCCGGGCTTTATGCAGCACGCCGGTTTTGTCGCGATGAACCCGGACCGCCATGTCAGCTCGCACTTCGATTATTTTCTTGACCTGGTTCGGGGTGACGACGACTCGGCCGAATCGCATCGCCAGTTCTACGATGAATACAACGCCGTGCTGGACATGCCGGCCGAGTATTACCTCGACACCATCAAGACGGTATTTCAGGACTTTTCATTGGTCAATGGCACCTGGTGGGTGGACGGCACGCAAGTTCGGCCGCAAGACATCACCACGGGTGCGCTGATGACGGTGGAAGGCGAGCTGGACGATATCTCCGGCGCCGGCCAAACGAAAGCCGCGCACAGCCTGTGCACCGGTATCCCCGCAGAGCGGCAATATCACTTCGACGTGGAAGGCGCTGGCCACTACGGCATTTTCTCGGGCCGCCGCTGGCGCGAAATGGTGTATCCGGAGATCAAGGCTTTCATCGCCCGCTACAACACGACGAGCAAGGCACTCGATACCTCGGGCGATCTGTTGGCAGAGGCCGCCCTGCACATCGGCGCTGCATCGACGGCGCGCACGCCGGTAACACGCCCAAGCACGCGCCCAAGCACGCGCCCCAGCACGCGCCCCGCCAAACCGGGCAGCACGGCCAGCAGGGGATAATCCGGACGGTGAGTTTCACCGCATCCGTCACCCTTGCCGAGCCGCTGCAGCCCGCGCTGCTGTCGCTCGCCGACAGCATCGACGCGGCGCTGCCGCAAACCCAATGCACCCGCTGCGGCTACCCCGATTGCCGGGCCTATGCCGATGCAGTGGCAGCGGGCACAGCGGCCATCAACCGCTGCCCACCCGGTGGTCAAGAGGGCATCGTGCGCCTGGCCGCACTCACCGGCCAGCCGGTGCTGCCGCTCGACACCACCTGCGGCATGGAAGCGCCGCGCCTGTTGGCGGTTATCGACGAGGCCTGGTGCATCGGCTGCACGCTGTGCATCGAGGCCTGCCCGGTGGATTGCATCATCGGCGCGCCCAAGCGCATGCACACCGTGATCGATGATTTGTGCACCGGCTGCGAGCGCTGTTTGCCGGTTTGCCCGGTGGACTGCATCGCGCTACTGCCGGTGACCGGCACGCGCACCGGCTGGCAGGCCTGGACTACCCGCCAAGCCGATGAAGCGCGGGCGCGCTACGGCGCCCACCAGCAGCGGGCGCTGCGCTGGCAGCGTGAGCAGGACGGCCGCCTGGCCGCCAAGGCTGCGGGCAAGGGGGCCGATCTGCTGGTCGATCTACCCGGCAATCTGGCGACTGAACCGTCGGGGGATCAACCCACCCGCCAGACGGCCGATCACCCGCCCAGCGATACCGCCCTGATCGAAAAAAAGCGCGCGGTGATCGATGCCGCACTGGCCCGCGCCCGCGCCCGAAAAGCGGCCGATGGCGCGCCGTGATCACGGACTGAGCCGCAGATGAGCGCAGCGCCGATGTCGCGGCTCAAGGCCAATGGCCTGCTGCTGCTGGCCGCGTTGATCTGGGGCTCGGCGTTTGTCGGCCAGGCGCTGGGCATGGCGGGCGTGGGGCCGTTCACCTTCACGGGGGTGCGCTTTGCGCTGGGCGCGCTGGTCGTGGCCCCACTGGCCTGGCGTGAGTGGCAGGCACTGCGCGCCGCAGTCCGCTTGCCGGGCCGCGCCGAGCTGCTGTGGGTCGTTTTGCTGGGCGGCCTGCTGTGCACCGGCGTGGTGATGCAGCAAGTGGGGCTGATGACCACCAGCGTGACCAACGCCGGCTTCCTGACGGCGCTGTACGTGCCGCTGGTGCCGGTGCTGGCTTGGCTGTTTCAGCGCCAGTTGCCGCACTGGAGCGTCTGGCCCGCGTCCGTCGGCAGCCTGCTGGGCGTGTGGCTGCTCACCGGCGCGTCGCTGCAATCATTGACTACCGGCGATGTGTGGGTGCTGGTCAGCGCCGTGCCGTGGGCCGTGCATGTGCTGCTGGTGGGCCAGGTGGCCAACAAGATCCGCGGCGCTTACCTGCTGGCCTGTGGGCAATTTGGCGTGTGCGCGCTGGTCAGCGGCGGCCTGGGCGGGGTGTTTGAAGCGACCAGCGCTGACGGCCTGTGGGCAGCAGCCGGCGCCCTTGCCTACACCGGATTTTTATCGGTGGGCGTGGGCTTCACACTGCAGGTGATCGGCCAGCGCCATGCGCATCCTGCGGACGCCGCCATCATCTTGTCGTCGGAAACCGTTTTTGCCGCGCTGTTTGGCGCCTGGCTGATGGGCGACCGGCTGGCGCCCACCGGGCTGGCGGGGTGTGCGTTGATACTCGGCTGCATTTTGGCGGTGCAGTGGGTGCCGGTGGCACGTCGGCGGGCGGTGGCGGGCTTGAAACCGACCTGAGCCGCTTGACGCACCGCCGATCACTTTCAGCCCGGTTGAATCGGCGCCCGCCGGCCGCCAGCGCCACTGCCTGGCGGCCAGCGCATTGCAGCGGCCAGCGTCATCAGAGTTTTTGCTTCTGCATGAAATCGTCGAAGGTGGCTTCGGTGAATTGAAACCACAGATTGGCGTCGCGGCGGAAGGTGGCGTAGTCGTCGTAAATCTTTTTCCAGCGCGGGTTTTTGGCCGATATC
Source organism: Betaproteobacteria bacterium (assembly GCA_031366635.1). Lineage (GTDB taxonomy): Bacteria > Pseudomonadota > Gammaproteobacteria > Burkholderiales > Burkholderiaceae_C > Pseudaquabacterium. The sequence goes on from JANLOP010000027.1 coordinate 3,273, forward strand.
TCGCTGTACAGCGCCAACGACTCTTTGAAGGCCGCCTCGATGGTTTCTTTCGGGAACGGAAACAGCTTGGCGCCGCCGCCGACCAGTTGCTTGAGCGCTGACGAATTGCGCGCGTCATATTTGGCCAACATGTCGATGTGGGCATAAGCCGCCGCGCTCTCGATAATCGCCTTGTATTCGGCCGACAGCGCGTCGTAGGCTTTCATATTGACAAACAAGTCCAACTGCGGGCCGCCCTCCCACCAGCCCGGGTAAGCGTAATACGGCGCCACCTTGTACAAACCCAGCTTTTGGTCGTCATACGGGCCCACCCATTCGGCGGCGTCGATGGTGCCTTTCTCGAGCGCCTGGTAAATCTCACCGGCAGGGATGTTTTGCGGCACGGCGCCCAGGCGCTCAACCACCTTGCCGGCAAAACCACCGACGCGGAACTTCAACCCCTTGAAATCAGCCAGCGACTTGATCTCTTTGCGAAACCAGCCGCCCATCTGCGCCCCGGTATTGCCCATCGGGAAATTGATGATGTTGTACGCCTTGTAAAAGTCGCGCATCAACTTCAGGCCGTTGCCCTCGTACATCCAGGCGGTCATCTGCCGGGCATTCAAGCCAAACGGGATGGCGCAGCCCAGCGCAAACACCTCGTCCTTGCCAAAAAAGTAATAGGGCGCGGTGTTGGCGCATTCAACGGTGCCGTTCTGCACTCCGTCCACCACGCCAAAGGCCGGCATCAACTCACCGGCGGCGTGGGTGGAGACGATGAACTTGCCGCCGGTCATCTCCGAGACCTTTTTGGCAAACACTTCGGCCGCACCGTACAAGGTATCGAGCGATTTTGGAAAGCTCGATGCCAGGCGCCAGCGCACCACCGCCTGCGCGTGCACGATGGCCGGCGCGGCCCCGCTGGCCAATACGCCCGCCAGGCCGGCGTGACGAACAAAATGACGACGTTCCATTCGCATATCTCCTGGGCGCTGGGCCGCTGTTTGCATTTGAGGTGCAGAGGATTCTAGGAGTGGGTTGCTGTCCACCTGGGCAGTAAAACCCCGGACAAGCCGGCCGCGCCGGCCGCGCCGGCCCTCCGGCCAAGCCCCTGCCGCCTGCCAATCTGCTGCCCGCCTGCCAAGCCGCTGCGCAGCGCGCCAGGCGGGCAGCGGATCGGTCAGCTACCGGCCACCTTCAAGCGCTCGATGAGCATCGATCCGACAGTCTTGCCGCCCGAGGTGTAGACATCGGCGCCGACGGCTGCGATCTGCTTGAACATCTCGCCCAGGTTGCCGGCAATCGTCACCTCTTCAACCGGGTGCACGATGCGCCCGCCCTCGACCCAATACCCCGACGCCCCGCGAGAGTAGTCCCCGGTGACGTAGTTGACGCCCTGGCCCATCAGCTCGGTGACAAACAGGCCCCGGCCCAGCTTGCGCAGCATCGCGTCCAGGTGGTCACCCGGCCGGGTGAGTCGGCTGGTGAGCTTGAGGTTCTGTGAGCCACCGGCATGGCCGGTGGTTTTCAGCCCCAGCTTGCGCGCCGAGTAGCTGGACAAGAAATAGCCCCGCACCACGCCGCCATCCAGTGCCCGACGGGCCCGCGTGCGCACGCCCTCGTCATCAAACGGCGCACTGCCCTTGCCTTTGCGTTGCAACGGGTCTTCATCGATGTCGATGTGGTCGGCCATCACCTGCTGGCCGATGCTGTCGAGCAAAAAAGTGGCCCGTCGGTAGAGCGCGCCGCCGCTGGTGGCCTGCACATACGCGCCCAGCATGCCGGCAGCCAGGGTGTTCTCGAACAGCACCGGCACCTCGCAGGTGGGCACTTTGCGGCCTTTCAGGCGCGACAGCGCCCGCTCAGCGGCGTAGCGGCCCACCGCCTCGGGTGAGGCCAGATCCAGGGCGTCGCGCTGCGAGCTGTACCAGGCGTCGCGCTGCATATTGGCGCCCTTGCCGGCGATCGGTGCGACCGAGATCGAATGGCGTGAGCTGGCATAACCGCCGCGAAAGCCCCGGCTGTTGCCGGCCCAGAAATGCGCTTGCTGGGCCGACGTGCCGCCACCCTCGCTGTTGCTGATCTTCGGGCTGGTGGCAAAAGCGGCGTCTTCACAGCGGCGCGCCAACTCGGCCGCGCCGTCGGCGTCCAGCGCCCAGGGGTGGAACAGGTCGAGGTCGGTGGCGGCGCCCTCGGCCGTGACGATGTCGTCGGCATCGGGCAGGCCGGCGGCCGGGTCTTCGGCGGTGAAGCGGGCGATGTCGAAGGCCGCGCGCACCGTCTGGTCGAGCGCGGCGCGAGAAAAATCACTGGTGCTGGCATTGCCGCGGCGCTGGCCGGCGTACACCGTGATGCCCACGGTTTTGTCGCGGTTGCGCTCGACGTTCTCGATCTCGCCCTTGCGCACCGACACCGACAACCCGGCGCCCTCGCTCACCTCGGCCGCTGCGTCGGTGGCACCCAGGTTTTTGGCGATGGCCAGGGTGTCGTCGATGATTTGCTGAAACTGCTCTCGGTTGAAAGCAAAACCCTGGGAAATCGTGGAACCGGACATGGGTGGGGGCGCTGGCGTAGGTGGGCGACAATGATAGCCACCCCCCTCAAAATGAAGATTCGGCCGATGCGCCAACGCCCTGAAACCCCGCCGGCAGCCGATTACGTGCCCGAAAAACCAAGCAAGACCCGGCTCAAGCAGCAAGCCCATTCGCTGCAAACCCTGGGCGAAGATTTGGTCGAGTTGCCGGCCAAGCGGCTGGCGGCCATCGACATGCCCGAGATCCTGCGCGACGCGATTGATGAGTACCGCCGGACCCGCAGCTTTGAAGGCAAACGCCGGCAGTTGCAGTACATCGGCAAGCAGATGCGCCATGTCGATGAAGCGCCGCTGCGCGAGGCGGTGGATGCCTTCAAGCTGGGCTCGGCCAAAGACACCTTGCTGCTGCACGAGGTGGAGCGCTGGCGCGATGAGCTGGTGACCGACGACGAGGCCAGCACGCGCTGGGCCCAGACTTACCCCGACAGCGACTTGCAGCGCCTGCGCAGCCTGCTGCGCGCGGCCCGCAAAGACGCGGCGGAAGCGCCCGAGCAGCGCAACGGCCGGGGCTACCGGGAGCTGTACCAGTTCATCAAGCCGTGGCTCAAAGTGGGCGATGAACCGGGTGGCGACGATGTCGTCGAAGGTGACGCTGACAGCACGGAGGACGGCGATGGCTGATGCCCAATCCCGCGCCAGCAGCGTTTACGACCCGGTGAAGATCGGCCTGGTGTCGGTGAGTGACCGGGCCTCGGCCGGCGTCTACGCCGACCAAGGCATCCCGGCGCTGAAAGACTGGCTGGGCCGGGCGCTGCGCAACCCGATCCAGTGGGAGACCCGCCTCATCCCCGACGAGCAGGCCGGCATCAGTGCCACGCTGCGTGAACTGGTGGACGATGCCGGCTGCCACCTGGTGCTGACCACAGGCGGCACCGGCCCGGCGCTGCGCGACGTGACGCCCGAGGCCACGCTGCTGGTGGCCGACAAGCAGATGCCGGGCTTTGGTGAGCAGATGCGCCAGATCAGCCTGCGTTTTGTGGCCACCGCCATCCTGTCGCGCCAGGTGGCGGTGGTGCGGGGCCAGGCGCTGATCATCAACCTGCCCGGCCAGCCGAAATCGATCACCGAAACCCTGCAAGGTTTGCCGCAGGCCGAGCCGCCGGTGCACGGCATTTTTGCCGCCGTGCCCTACTGCATCGATTTGATCGGCGGGCCATACATCGAGTGCGATGAAGCGCTGTGCAAGGCCTTCAGGCCGAAAAGCGCGGTACGCGCCAGCGCCGCGACCCACCCGACTGACGCCACCAGCCCGACTACCGCCACCAGCCCGACTGCCGCCACCAGCCCAACCAGCGCGCCTGACGCAGCCCCTGCCAGCCCGGCTATTTGACCAACCGGTTCAGCCCGGCGGCATCAAAGCATTCGGTGGTCTGGGCGTCTTGCGGCACGCAATCCTGGCCCGGCAACTCGCGCGCACCGGCGGACAGCTTCTCGATGGCCTGCCACAGCAACAGGATTTGGTGCTCGTGGCTGCTGGCGTTGTCTATCAGGCCCTTCATGGCCAGGGCCACCGGGTCATCCCCTTTGGTCACGCCGTAGGCCGAGAAGCCCAGCTTGGCGGCGAGCTGCTCTCGCACTGCGTCGGCCGATTTGACAACGATGCGCGCCGGAATGCCCACCGCCGTGGCGCCCGGCGGCACGGCCTGCATCAGCACCGCGTTGCCGCCCACCCGGGCGCCGTCGCCCACGGTAAAGCCGCCCAGTACCTTGGCCCCGGCGCTGACGATCACGCCTTTGCCCAAAGTGGGATGGCGCTTGGCGCCTTTGTCCAGCGAGGTGCCGCCCAGCGTGACACCCTGGTAGATGGTGCACTCGTCGCCCACCTCGGCGGTCTCGCCGATCACCACACCCATGCCGTGGTCGATGAACACCCGCCGGCCGATGCTGGCACCGGGGTGAATCTCGATGCCGGTGAGAAAGCGGCCGATATTCGACAAGAACCGGCCGGTCCAGCGAAAGCCGTGGCACCACGCGGCATGCGCCAGGCGGTGCCAGACCAGTGCATGCAGGCCGGGATAACAGGTGAGCACCTCCCACACGCTGCGGGCGGCGGGGTCGCGCTCACGGATGCAGGCAATGTCTTCACGGAGGCGGCTGAACATGGTGATAGCGGGCGTTGGCCGGCCAGTGTATGACGATGCCGATGGGCTTGCAGACGGGCGGGCTGGCGGGCAGATGGGCTGGCTTCGGCCTGCACCCCTGCTGGCGCCGCCTCAAACCCCGCGCTTGGCCACCGCCCGGGCAATGCCGCGCAGGATGTGCACCTCGTCGCGGCTGAGTTGCGCCCGATTGAGCAACTGCTGCAGGCGCGGCATCAGCCGCTTGGGCGCCGCCGGGTCGAGAAACGCGATCTGCTCAAGCACTTGCTGCCAATGGTCGAGTGCGCCGGCCACTTCCAGCCCATCCGCCAGCACCGGGCCAGCGCTGCGCGCCAGCACGCTGTGGCCACCCAGCGCGCAGCGCCAGTCATAGGCGATCAACTGCACCGCCTGGGCCAGGTTGAGCGACCCGTAGTCGGGATGGGTGGGGATGCACAGGCAGGCATGGCAGCACCAGACATCCTGGTTGCGCATGCCGAAGCGCTCGCTGCCAAAGACAAAGGCCACCCGCTGCCGGCCTTGCAGCACCTCGGCCGCCAGGCCTGGCAGC
>JANLOP010000038.1:0-6536 GCA_031366635.1 Betaproteobacteria bacterium
GGTAGAGCATGCCGACACCGCCCAGCAGTTCGGCATAGCCGGTGTATGCATGGCTGAGCCCACCGGCCGCGCTGAGCAACCAGTAGGCCTGGGCCGAGGTGGCGCCGGTCGATTCACCGCCCGACCACGCGCGCCGGACCGCCAATCCGCCAAAGCGCAGGTCCGGCGCATCGCGTCGGCCGTCGCGCCGGGGCGAGTGGCCGCGCATCGCATACTGGCCGACGAATGCCGAAGTCTCGGTGGCAAGCGCCCGGCCATCGCCCCATGTCCGGGTCGATGCCGGCGCCCCGCCGGCCGGGCCGAACCAGGCCTCGCCGGCCCAGGCCAGCGTGGCATGGGGTTGGGTGCTGCGGACCTGGCCGTTCGGAAACCAGACCTGCGACAGCCCCAGGCCCAGGCTCAGCGGACCCCAGGCATGGGAGGCCGCCAGATGCGGCCGCAGCATCAGGCCACCACCCACCCAGCTCGGGCTGCCGCCGCCGCCACCGACAAACAGGCCTGCCTCGGCCAGCCAGGGGCCGTCGCGCAGGCGGTAGCCCCCGCTCAAACCCCAGCCGAAAAATCCGCCCCGGTCGCCCTGGGTGGCGCCGAACACCGAGACGCCGCCAAAGCCCTGGCTGCCCACCGGCCGCAGGTAGTGCAGTCCTGTCAGGCCCATGGACGCGGTGTGGCCGACCGACACCTGCTCGACGCTGAGCCTGATCTCCACCGGCGTGGTTTGGACCATCGGGGGCGGCAGTGGCGGCGCGTCGGCAAGTGGCATGGCGGGCAGAGACTGGCATGGCGAACAAGCCCGCGCCGTGCCAGATCCCCGAGCGGGCGCGGCAGCGATTCGGACACGATGAGTCACTGTAGCCCATGCCCTTCGCGGCACGGCCTTGCGCGGCCTGTTCGGCGTGGCAAGCCCCCCTACACTCGACCGCTTTGGCTGCGACGGCCCGGCTCGGACCGTCGTTGCCAGCAAGGGCAGGCATGGGCCGGCACGGCCATCTTCAACTCGACTACACCCGGCGCGGCGAACGCACGATCGCGCTCGATCGCCACCATGGCCCGCTGCGCGTGCTGCGGCGGCTCTATCCCGAGGGCGACGAAGTGTGCCATCAGGTGCTGGTGCATCCGCCCGGCGGCATCGTTGGCGGCGACGTGCTGGCGCTCGATGCGACGCTGGCCAGCGGCAGCCAAGCGCTGATCACCACGCCGGGCACCACACCGGGCGCCACGCGTTTCTACCGCAGCGCGTGCCCGCTGGCCGTACAGCAGGTGCAGGCCGAACTGGCCGAGGGTGCCAGGCTCGAATGGCTGCCCTTGGCGGCAATGGCCTGCCGACGCTGCCAGGTGGAGAGCCGGCTGCGCTTCACGTTGGCACCGGGCGCGCAGATGATCGGCTGGGACGTGCTGGCGCTGGGTCTGCCAGCGGCCGGTGCGCCGTTTGACGCCGGCTCGTACCTGACGCAACTGGCGCTGCCCGGCGTCTGGTTGGAGCGCGGCCGCATCGACGGATCAGACCGGCTGCTGCTCGACTCCCCACTCGGCCTGGCCGGCCACAGCGTGCTGGCCACGCTGTGGCTGGCCGACGGCCAGGCGCTGGGCCGCGAGCGCGGCGAGGCGCTGATCGACAGCGCCCGGGCGCTGATCGAAGCCAGCGCGCTGCCCGGCACCGCCGGGGTGACAGCGCCGGATGAATCGCTGTTGGTGCTGCGCGCGCTGGGCCACCGGGTCGAGCCGGTGATGGCGTTGCTGCAAGCGGTGTGGGCTCGTTGGCGCCGGCTGCATTGGGGGTTGGAGGCCTGTGCGCCACGGGTGTGGCGGACTTGACGGGCGGGTCTTGCAGCCTCACTCCAACCCGCGTGCGGGCGAGGGCGCAATCCAATCAAGCAAAGGCGTAGGCGCCGCCGCGCTCCAGCGCCAGCTTGTAGGCCGGCCGGGCATGGATGCGCTTCAAGAACGCCATCAGCTTGGGCCGGGTGGCATTGAGCCCGGCGCGCTGGGCGGCGGGCTCCAGCGGAAAACTCATCATGATGTCGGCGCCGGTCAGCTCAGCGCCGGCAAACCACTCGCTGCGGCCCAGCTCGGCCTCCATGAAATCGAGCTGGCGCTTGAGATTGGGCCGCACCAGCAAATCCATCACCTTGGTGCTGATGGCGCGGGCCACAGGCCGAACAAAAAACGGCATCGGCGCGTTGGCAACGCGGTCGAAGATCAGCGTCAGCAGCAGCGGCGGCATCGCCGAGCCCTCGGCAAAGTGCAGCCAGTAGCGGTAGCGCAGCGCGTCGGCGCTGCCCGGCGTGGGCAGCAGCCGGCCGTCACCGTAACGCGCCAGGAGGTACTCGACGATGGCGCCGGTCTCGGCCACGGTGATGTCGCCGTCGGTCAGCACCGGAGATTTGGCCAGCGGGTGCACCGCCAGCAGCTCGGGCGGGGCCAGCATGGTGGTGGCGTCGCGCTGGTAGTGCTTGATCTCGAACGGCACGCCCAGTTCTTCAAGCAGCCAGAGAACGCGCTGCGAGCGCGAGTTGTTCAGGTGGCAATGCCATTAACTTAAGCGAATCGGCTATAATTAACTTCTGCCGATCATTTTTAATTATCCTAATATTTCACAATATGGAAAATATTCAAAATCTGTGCCAACATTCTCGAAGACATTGGGAATTTGCTGCGCTCGCCTGAATTTATTTCGGCACACCGTGTCAGCTCTTCTGACTTCACCCGTAAACGCTGCCTGAGCGCGGATATATTGGTCGCCTTCTTGCTCCAGATGGTTGGCGGCAGATCGTTGCAGGTTGGCTTAGATCAGTTTTTCTGCGCCCTGGGTGGCGGCGTGACTTTGGCGCGCGTGGTTACCAAGAGCGCGCTGTCGCAGGCCCGCAAAAAGCTTCGACCGTCGGCCCTGGCCGCGCTCGGCGCGCTGTGGGTGCGGGAATGGCTGGCGGTGGCCGGTGAGCACCGATGGCACGGCCTTCGTGTTGTGGCGACGGATGGCACGTGTTTGCGCGTGCCCAAATGGCGCGAAACCCAGGAGGCCTACGGGCTTGGCCCCAATGGCGACGGCTCGGTGGTGATGGCGCGCGTGGTGGGTCTTCTGGCGGTGGCATCGAACCAGATGGTGCACGCCGAGATTGGCAGCTATGCCGATGGCGAGCGCAGTTTGTTGGTACGTGCACTGGGCGCACTGTTGCCGGGCGATTTGTTGGTCCTTGATCGAGGGTATCCGGCCTGGTGGTTGTTTGCCCTGTTCGGGCAGCGCGGTATCGCGTTTTGCGCCAGGCTGGACAGTTGCAGTTGCGGCAGTCAGAAGGTCAAGCAGTTCGCGCGCAGCGGTGCGGTCGAGCAACTCATCGAGGTACCGCTGAAGGGCTCGGATTTGGCCAAGCTTGGCAAAGCTGGCGGCCAAGCTGAGCCGGGCGCCGTGCTGCGTTTGCGTTTGGTGCGGGTGGTTTTGCCCACCGGCTGCGTCGAAGTGCTGGTCACCTCGCTGCTCGACACCGTCGCCTACCCGGCTGCTGAGTTTGGCGCGCTCTACCACACCCGTTGGCGCATCGAGGAGGCCTTCAAGACGCTCAAATGCCGTCTGCATTTGGAGGGCTTCAACGGAGAATTGCCCTACGCCATTGAGCAAGAGATACATGCCAAGATTTTGGTGGCCAACATCACGGCTGCACTTTGCACCCAGGCTCACGCGCGGCTCGAAGCGGGCAAAGCCGAAGATTACCGAATCAATCAAACCGTTGCGATCAAACATTGGCCGGCATTGGCAGTGGCATGGATCAAAGGCTGCGCGGACTTGTTGAACGAGAAACTGGAAGAGATGGTTGCGATCCTGACGGTCAGCCTTGACAAACTGCGCCCCGGCAGATCATGCCCAAGGAAATTTAGAGTCAACGGATCTCAAAAACCTCGCCGGGCATATCAATGACTTGCGCAAACTTAATGGCATTGCCTCAAACGCTGGAAGATCGACAAGCCGGATTTATTCATCAAGCGGATTTATAAACAGGCGGGTCTTGACAGTTTCTGAATTCCTCGGCGTCACGCTGCGCGATCAAGCGGGCCAGCTCGACGGTCGCGGCCTGATCGATATGGTCGCGGATGGCGTGGAGGTCGTAGATGTGGCGCACCAGCGTCGGATCAGGATCGCGGCTCAGCCCCGCCAGCTCCATCGCCCGCCGCCTGGTTAGCCCGACCATTTTTTGAGCCGCCGTTTCCGTGATGCTCACGCAGTCGATGCCGGAGATCTCGGCTGGCGTGCCGTAGGCTTCGGCCGCGAAGGACGCCACCGGCAAGTGCACCGTGGGCCGCCGCAGCATGGCGTAGGTCAGCTCGATCTGAATGGTTGGCCGCAGCATCTCCCCTGCCCGGCCGGTGCCGCCGTAGCTCAAGTTGTAGCGGGTGTACTGGTTGGCGTCTTGCGACTCAAGCTGCGTCTTGTTCTTGGGATCGATTTCGAAGCCGGCCTCCTGCAGGCCGGCGGTGATGCGCGCGCGCAGATCGCCAAGGCGCCGACGTCGCTGGTTGTTGCTCAGCGCCAAGCTGTCTGGCGCCACGCGCCTTGAAGTCCACGTCTTCTGACATGCGCCGAACAAGCTTGTGTGCCCGCGCCAACGCTGTGCCGCTGGCGAATACGAGCCGGAAGGGGCCGGCATCGATCGCTGCAACGGTAGCCATCGCCCGCATGACATGCCAGTCTTTTTCGACGAGTGCCGTGCTCGGGAGTGCGAAGTGATCCTGGACAGCGCGGAAGTTGATGGCGTCGCTCACCCTGCCCTACCGTTCCAGCACGAGCGGTTTGCCGCGATAGCTCAGCTGGCGGGAAAAGCGGCCCTTGACACGCACGACGGGATTGACTGGGACTTGGGTCGAACTGCCTTCGTTGTAAGCGCGCTCCCAAGAGCTGGGTTCCCAGGCCACGCCAAGCTTGGTCAGGGCTTCGCGTGACGCGCCGATGAAGCCGTCTGGGGTCGCCAGCATGGGTTGCCCCGACAGCGGTGACGGCTCGGCGCGCCCATAGACGCCGTAGCCGAGGCGAACCAATTGGCCTGCCTGCACCAGTTGCCGTAAGGCACGCAGCACCTGATCGTCGCCGCCGAGATCTTGGAACTCGCGCGGCAGGAAGACGCTGCCGCGGCTGCGCGTGATCCGCAGCCTGACTTTCTCTCGCAGTGGTTTGGCTCGTTGCATGGCGTCGCTCAAAAGCTGTTGTCTGGGCTACAAGAACCCGACAACAACGCTATACAAAAACCCGACACATTTCAAGGCTAAAGTGAGGGCAATGTTCTGCTGCTTCAGATCATCACTGGGGAGAATTCAAGAAAGAGAGAATTCTCTCTTTGCTTCAAGAAGCCGCCGGTGCCGCAGAGCGGGTCCAGAACGAAAGAGGGGCGACCGAAGCCGCCCCCCTGCTGTCACGAGTCGGCGTAATCCGGCCACCCGGAGTCGGCATATTCCGGCCAGTAGGCGGAGTGCCGAAGAGCGTCTCGAAGCACTCTTTTGAAGGCGTTATTTTGCAGCGTTAACGGGTGGTTTCTGGGATGTCTTTTTCGACGTGTGATCGGTGGCAATGGTCATGTGGGCGAAGGGTGCGGGCGGTGGGCAACGCGCCAGCGTTGTCCACGGGGCCCGTGCCTGGTGCGCTGTCCAGCGCATCGTCCACATGTCCACGGCCTTGGTGGTTGGTGGGAACGGGGTGGCGGTAGGTGGCGGGTGGTGGTCCTCCTCGGGGTGTCAATGCAGCAGGGCCGGATCGGCGGCGAACAGCTCGGCCGCGCTGCGTGCGAAGCGGGCACGGCCGTAAGCCGCCGGGGTCTCGGGCTCGACCAGCGGCTGCAGGTCAGCGCCGGTGGCCAGGATCGACTTGACGGTGCGGTAGTGCGGCGAGTTGTGGCCCAGCGCGCGCTCGCAGGCCGCCTCCAGCCGGGCTGCGCCGTAGGCCTTGGCGCAGCCGATGACGGCTTGCGCGGCCCGCAGCCGCTCGGCGATGCGGTCACCCAGCAGCAGGGTGAGCAGTTCGGCGCAGCGTGGCCCCACGCTGGTGGCTTGACGCACGCACCACTGGCGGTCGCGCTCGAAGAAGGCCCGCGCGTCGGGCGGCAGGTGATCCATCACCGTTGCGCGCTGGCCCGCTCGCTGCGCACGCAAGTGGGTGCACAGGTGGCGGTAGTCCTCGTGCAGGGCCACCGTCATGTCGGTGGCGCGCAACCACAGCGTCTTGCCCACCAGGGCGTGCGGCGCCGAGTACAGCGACTTGTCAAACTGGACGTGACAGTCACGGTGCAGCACCATGCGGTGCCAGGTGCCCAGATCGGGGGCTGCGGGGGGCAGCCGGCGCAGCAGGGGCCGCTCGGCCTCGAACAGCACCAGTGGCTGCTCGCGCGTGGTGCCGTGCACCCGGGTGCCGGCCTCGATCATCACCCAGGTCCTGGCCTGGGCATTCAGGTCGGCCAGGTCGCGCAAGACGCGCGTGGGCAGGAAGTGGCCCTTGACGTACTTGACGCCGGATTCGACGATGCCCTTCTTCTGCGGGGCCCTGGGCGGGCAGGCGT
>JANLOP010000092.1:0-26255 GCA_031366635.1 Betaproteobacteria bacterium
CAGCCGGGCGCTGGGGCCGATGATGGCGCAGCCGGCCTGGCGCAGTACGCGCCGCAGCAGGGCAGCGTCGGGGTCGATGCGGTAGCCGGGCAGGGCCTGCAGCTTGTCGAGCGTGCCCCCGGTGTGGCCCAGGCCCCGGCCTGAGATCATCGGCACCACGCCGCCACAGGCCGCGACGATGGGCGCCAGCAGCAGGCTCACCTTGTCGCCCACGCCGCCGGTGGAGTGCTTGTCCAGCACCGGGCCGGGCAGGTGGGCGCCGCGCCAGTCCAGCACCGTGCCCGACTGCGTCATCGCCCGGGTCAGCGCCACGCACTCGTCGCGGTCCATGCCGTTCAGCAGCACGGCCATCGCCAGCGCTGCCACCTGGCCCTCGCTCCAGGAGTCATCGACCAGGCCTTGCACAAAAGCCTGGATTTGCGGCTCGGTCAGCGCCTGGCGGTCGCGCTTGGCGCGGATGATTTCGGCGGGCAGCATCGGGCGGGCGAATGGGCGAATGGGCGAATGGGCGAATGGGCGAATGGGCGAATGGGCGAATGGGCGAATGGGCGGGCGAGCGGGCGGGTCAGCAGGTCAGTCGGTCGAATCAGTAACTGCCCGGTGCCGAGGCCTCGCCACCGCCCACGCCGGCCAGCACCGCCTCGATATCGCCCAGCAGGCCGCTGGCGCCAAAGCGCAGGCGCTGCGGCGTGAGGGCGGATTCACCCAGGATTTCTCGCACCAGCGCGATGTAGACCGCCGCGTCGGCCACCGTGCGCACGCCGCCCGAGGCTTTGAAGCCGACCTGGGCCCCGCGACGATGGCCGGCAATGGCCTGCAGCATCACCCGGGCAGCCTCGGGCGTGGCGCCGGTCGGCAGCTTGCCGGTGCTTGTCTTCAAAAAATCGACGCCGGCGTCGAGCCCGATCAGGCTGGCCTGGTGGATCAAAGCGGGCGTGGCCAGCGCACCTGATTCGATGATCAGCTTCAGGGTGTGGCCGGCGGTCGCGGCGCGCACCGCCCGCACCACGGCCGCCGCGCCCGCCGCATCGCCGGCTTGCAACGCCTGCCAGGGCAGCACCAGATCGACCTCGTCAGCGCCGGCTTGCAGGATGGCCTGCGCGTCGGCCACCGCCGCGCCCACATCCGCCGCCCCGGCCGGGAAGTTGGCCACCGCCGCCACCCGCAGCGCCGCCGGCAACGCCGCCCGGGCCAACGCCACAAAGCGCGGCCAGACGCACAGCGCGGCCGGTGCGCCGCCCAGCGCGGTGGCCGCGCCCAGCGCCCGAGCGCACAGCGCGCTGATCGCCGCCGCGTCGTCGGCGTCGTTCAGGCTGGTCAGGTCAAGGCAGGCCAGTGCCAGGCGGGCGGTGGGTCGAAGGTCGTCGGTCATGGCCGTGGACGAGGATCGTTGGGACGGGCGGGCGGCGTGGGCGGCGTCGGCGGGAGCGTGGGCACGAGTTTGGGCAGGAGTTCGGGCAGGAGTGTGCGCAGCACAGGCGGCGTCAACGGCGGCTCACCGCATCGCCCGGCTCGTAATCGGCCACCCGCAGCGGGCTGTGATCGGCGATGTAGGCGCGCAGCACCTCGGCATCGTTGAAGCCCGAATCGACATAGCCGGGATGGCTGCTCAGCTTGGGATAGCCGTCGCCGCCGACGGCGGTGAAGTTGTTCAGCGCCAGCCGGTAGCTGCGCGCTGTGTGCACCGGCTGGCCGGCCACCCGCGCTTCTAGCAGCACACCGCCGACGATGCGCAGTTGCACCCCGGCGGTTTGCGCAAAAGCGCCCGAGTTTGGCGACATCGCCGCCGCTGCCCGCAGATAAGCCAGCAACTCGGTGCCGCTGAGCGTGACCACGCCCACGGTGTTGGCAAACGGCTGCACCTTCAGCACATCGCGGTAGCTGATCTGCCCGGCGGGCAGGGAATCACGCACCCCGCCAGCGTTGATCAGCGCCAGATCGGCGCCGGTTCGGGCCATCATCGCCCGGGCAATCAAGGTGCCCAGCGTGGTGGGCTGCTGGCGCACGCGCGCCCGGTCGCCGTCCAGCACGCCGTCGGCGCTGCCCACCGGCATCGACAGGCTGGCCTGGCCCACGTCCTGGAATGGCTGCAAGAAGGCGCGCAGGCCGGCATCCTCGGCAATCGGCTCGGCATACGTCAGCCCCTTGCGGCCGTCGGCGCCGGGCCGCTTCAGGTTGACGGGCAGCAGCCGGTAGCGCAGCAGCGTCACCCGGCCGGCATCGATCACAAAATCAGCCCGGCCCACGTACTTGCCCCACTCGTGGGCTTGCACGATCCAGGCGCCGTTCTGCCGGTCGGGCGCGCACGGCGTGCCGGGCAGGTAATCGTTGTCGCGCAGGTTCTCGGCCCGCATGCAGACCGGGTTCTGGCTGTGCCCGCCCACCACCAGGTCAAGCCCGGGTACGGCGCGCGCCATCTCCACATCGCCCGGCGCATTGACGCCGCGCTGGCCGTCCGGGTAGTGGCCCATGTGGGTGGCGGCAATCACCATGTCGGCCTGGCCGCGCAGCAGCGGCACCAGATCGGCCGCCTCGTCGGCCGGTTTGCGGAAGGTGATGCCGGCGATGTGGTCGGGCAGCACCATTTTGGCGCTGTCGTCGGTGGTCAGGCCGAGCACCGCAATCCTGTAGCCGCCGCGCTGAAAAATACGGAAGGGCTCGAACGCGCGTTGGCCGCGCCGGTAGATATTGGCCGCCAGCATCGGGAAATCGACCCAGCCGCGCTGCCGGTCCAGCACCGCCGGGGGGTTGTCAAACTCGTGGTTGCCCACCGCCATCGCGTCATAGCCGAGCCGGTTCATGCCCTTGAAATCGGGCTCGGCCTGTTGCAGATCACTTTCGGGCACGCCGGTGTTGACATCGCCGCCGTCCAGCAACAGCGTGTGGCCACCGGCCGCGGCCACCTCGGCGCGCACGGCGTCGATCAGCGTCTTGCGCGCGGCCAGCCCGCCCTCACCGTCGCGGTTGGCCCAGAACCGGCCGTGGTGGTCATTGGTGTGCAGGACGGTGAGCTGCAGCGGCGGGCGCGGGGCGGTGGTGGACGGGGCGGGCGTGGCACAGCCCACCAGCAGCACGGCCAGCGTGGCAAGGGCCAGGCCAGCGCACAGCGGGCGGCGCGCCATGCGCCGGGCGCCGGGGGGGCGGGCGGGGCTCAAACCACCAACGCCGGCACCACCACCGCCAGCAACCGGGCGGCCAGCGCGGCCGTGGCTTGCGCGGTGTGCAGGGTGTGGGCATGGCTCAGGGTCTCGGCGGCCATGCCGGCGCCCAGGTTGGTGAGCATGGCCAGGCCCAGCACCTTGAGCCCGGCGTGGCGCGCCAGGATGGTCTCGGGCACGGTGCTCATGCCGACGGCTTGGGCACCCAGCAGCCGCAGCATGCGGATTTCAGCCGGGGTCTCAAACTGCGGGCCCAGCACCCAGGCGTAAATGCCCTCGTGCAATTCGATGCCGGCGCCCTCGGCGGCGGCGGCGGCCTGGTCGCGCAGGGTGGTGTCGTAGGCCTGGCCCATGTCGATGAAACGGCTGGCGCCGGGCTCGTCATGCAGCGGCGTGCGTTGGGTGATGTTCAGGTGGTCGCTGATCAGCATCAGTGAGCCGGGCGGCATGCCGGGCTCCAGGCTGCCGGCGGCATTGGTCAGCAGCAGGGTGGTGCAGCCCAGGGCCGCCAGCGTGCGGATGGCGCCTTTCATGCCGGCGGCATCGCCGGTTTCGTAAGTGTGTTGGCGCCCGCGCAGCAGCGCCACCGCGACGCCGCCGATGCTGCCCAGGCGCAGGCTGCCGGCATGGCCAGCCACGCCCAGCGTGGGGAAGGCCGGCAGATCGGCATACGGGATGTCGATGGTTGCAGCCAGCAGATCGGCAATGCCGTCCCAGCCCGAGCCCAGCACGATGGCCAGCCGGGGCGGGGCGCCGGGCGCCAGCGCGCGGATGCGGGCCACGCTTTGGCCGATGGCGTGTTGCAGGGCTTCGGGGTTCATGGTTTCAAGTGGCCGGGGCCAAAGCTGGCGGGCAGCAATTCGCCCAGCGTGAAGTGTGCCCGCACCGTGTGCATGTCGGCCGCCCAGACGGGGGTGTCGTCGGCGGCAAATTCACGCAGCCGCTGGCGACAGCCGCCGCACGGGGTGACGGGCGGGCCGGCGTCGCCGTCGCCGTCGCCGTCACTGTCGCCGCCAGCGCGGGCCACCCCCACCACCACGGCGGCCAGAATGCGCCGCCCGCCGGCCAGCACCAGGTGGGCGATGGCCGACGCCTCGGCGCACTGGCTTTGCGGGTAGGCAGCGTTCTCGATATTGCAGCCGGCATGTACAACGCCGTGTTCGTCCAGCAGCGCCGCGCCCACCGCAAAGCCGGAGTAGGGCGCGTAGGCGCGCTGGCGGGCGCTGCGGGCGGCGGCCAGCAACTGGGCCATCAACTCGTCGGAAACTTGAATCGACATGGTTTCAATGCCCCTTCACACAATGCCCGTTGACGCAGCGCGCGCCGACCGTCGACCCGTCGCCATTGTCCAAAGATCATCGCCGCCAGCGCCGACGGCAGGGCGATCAACCGCCATTTTCCAGGACCGTGATGCGGTTACCCACACCGAACTCGACGTGCAGCGCCGTCGTCAGCACAGCGATTTTGGCCTGTTGAGTGCCGGTGAACCTGGCCGCAGGCGCCGATCAGCGGCCGCGCTGGACTGGCCGTGCGTGCCGACGGGCGATTGGCGCCAACCGGTTTGCCTTGCCGCTGAGTTGCGCCGTTCCGGCAGCCCGCGCTGGCCCGAAAGTGCTGCCTTGCGGGGTCGTGGCGGCTGCGCCGTTGCCGCCTTGGCTGCCTTCAGCGCTTTCACCGCCTGCATCGGCTGCCCACGCGCTGGCGCTTTGCAGCGCGTGCGCCAGGCGGCTAGACTCTCGGCCTTCGTCGCCTGGGCGACACCTGATGGCTTTGTCCCGGGAGAGTTGCTTGTCCGCCACTTTTGACCAACCCGTCACCCTGCACCGACCGCCCCGGCGCGACGCCGCAGCCACGCCGCCACAGCGCTGGCGCCTGGACGACGTGCAAGCCTTGTTTGCGCTGCCGTTTCCCGAGCTGATGCACCGCGCCCAGTTGGTGCACCGCGCGCATTTCGACCCCACGCAGGTGGCGTTGGCGACCCTGCTCTCGGTCAAAACCGGCGGCTGCCCCGAGGACTGCGCTTACTGCCCGCAGGCCGCCCGCTTCGACACCGGCGTCGAAGCCACCAAACTGATGGCGGTGGCCGACGTGCGGCAAGCCGCCGAGCGCGCCAAAGCGGCCGGGGCCAGCCGCTTTTGCATGGGCGCGGCCTGGCGCGCGCCGAAAGACCGCGACATCAAGCAGGTGGCCGAGCTGGTCAGCGCGGTGAAGGCGCTGGGCCTGGAAACCTGCGCCACCCTGGGCATGCTTGAAGACGGCCAGGCCGAGACGCTGCGCGACGCCGGCCTCGACTACTACAACCACAACCTCGACAGCGCGCCCGATTTCTATGGCGACATCATCAGCACCCGGGTCTACCAGGACCGGCTCGACACCCTGGGCCGGGTGCGCAACGCCGGGGTCAAGGTGTGCTGCGGCGGCATCGTCGGCATGGGTGAGTCGCGCCAGCAGCGTGCTGGCCTGATCGCTCAACTGGCTGCACTCGATCCCTATCCCGAATCGGTGCCGATCAACCACCTGGTGCGCGTGCCCGGCACACCGCTGGCCGAGCAAGTGCCGCTCGACCCATTTGAGTTTGTACGCACCATTGCCGTGGCACGGATCACGATGCCGAAGGCGCGCGTGCGGCTGTCGGCCGGGCGCCAGCAAATGGGCGACGCGGTGCAGGCGCTGTGCTTTCTCGCCGGCGCCAATTCAATCTTTTACGGCGACAAATTGCTGACCACCGGCAATCCCGATGTCGAGGCCGACCGGTTGTTGCTGGCCCGGCTCGGCTTGAATACGCCATGAATGAGCGCAAACCGCTGACGCTGAACAAGCTGCGCGAGATGCACGCGCAGGGCCAGCCGATCACCATGCTGACCTGCTACGACGCCTGCTTTGCGCGGCGGCTGGACGCCGCCGGTGTCGACTGCCTGCTGGTGGGCGACGCGCTGGCCATGGTGTTGTAAGGCGCGGCCAGCACCGTGCCGGTCACCCTGGCCGAAATGGCCTACCACACGCGCTGCGTGGTGCAGGGCAGCAGGGCAACCGGTCTGCCTGGGTCACCGCCGACCTGCCGTTTGGCAACTACCGCGAGTCGCCCGAGCAAGCGCTGCGCAGCGCCGCCCTGTTGATGCAGGCAGGCGCGCAGATGGTCAAACTCGAAGGCGACGGCTGGACGACAGCGGCCGTGCAATTTTTGACCCAGCGCGGCATCCCCGTGTGTGCCCATCCGGGGGCCTGACCCGGTGATTGGCATCGGCGCGGGCAAGGCTTGCTCGGGCCAGGTGCTGGTGCTGCACGACATGCTGGGGCTGACCGGCGGCAAGCCGCCGCGCTTTGTGCGCAATTTTCTGGCCGGTGCCGCGTCGGTCGAGGCGGCGCTTGCCAGCGACGTGGCCGAGGTGAGGTCGCGCAGCTTTCCTGACGACACGCTGCACGGCTACTGATTGGCGCTGGCCGGCATGCAAATCCTGCACACCACCGACGCGCTGCGTGCTGCCCTGCGCAGCCCCGGCACCTGCGCCTTCGTGCCGACGATGGGCCATCTGCACGACGGCCATCTGGCCCTGGTGCGCCAAGCGCGTGGCCACGGCTTGCCGGTGGTCGTCAGCATCTTCGTCAACCGGCTTCAGTTTGCGCCGCACGAAGACTTTGACCGCTACCCGCGCACGTTGGCGCGCGACTGCGAGTTGCTCACCGCCGCCGGCTGCGATGTGGTGTTTGCGCCCGACGAGGCCGAGCGGTACCCCACGCCGCAGACCTTCAAGGTGCTGCCCGACCCGCTGTTGGCCGACGCGCTGGAAGGCCACTTCAGGCCCGGCTTTTTCACCGGTGTGTGCACGGTGGTGATGAAGCTGTTTGCGTGCGTGCAACCGCGTGTGGCGGTGTTTGGCAAAAAGGATTACCAGCAGTGCCTGGTGATCCGGCGCATGGTCGATCAGTTTGCCCTGCCGATCATGATCGAGGCCGCCGAGACTTGTCGGGCGGCCGACGGTCTGGCGCTGTCGTCGCGCAATGCCTATTTGACCGACAGCGAGCGCCGCAACGCCGTGGCATTGCCGATGGCGCTGGCCGCGCTGGGCCGCGCCTGTCACGCCGGCACGGCACCGCTGGCGGTGCTCGAAGCCCAGGCCATGAGCGCACTGGCAGCGCTGGGCTGGCAACCCGACTACCTCAGCGTGCGCCGCTGCAGCGACCTGGCAGCGCCCCGCCCCGGGGATGCGGGCGAGCCGCTGGTGGTGCTGGGCGCAGCGCGCCTGGGTGCAACGCGGCTGATCGACAGCCTGGCGCTGTGACGCGGCGCAAACCGGCAGCCCCTTGCCCGACGGCGGCGCCGGCACCGGGCGCCCAGGCCGAGCCCCTGCGCCAGCCTGTTGGGCAGGGACGGTCAGCCCACCCGCCTCACCAATTTGCCTCCCGCTCGGGCGTGGCGCCGATGCGGTGGATCGACAAATCGGCGCCGTCGTATTCTTCTTCCAGCGTCAGCCGCAGCGAGGTCACGGCCTTCAAGCCACCGTACACGAGCAGGCCCGCCAGCAACGCCCAGCCCACCCCCATCAGCGTGCCGATCACCTGCGCCCCGAGGGCAACCCCGCCGACGCCGCCCAGCGCTTTGGCGCCGAAGATGCCGCAGGCAATGCCGCCCCAGGCGCCGCACAGGCCGTGCAGCGGCCAGACGCCCAGCACGTCGTCAATCCTCCAGCGGTTTTGCGTCAAGCTGAACATCGACACGAAGATGGCGCTGGCCACGCCGCCCACCACCAGCGCGCCCGCCGGGTGCATCACGTCCGAGCCCGCGCACACGGCCACCAAACCGGCCAGCGGGCCGTTGTAAGTGAAGCCGGGGTCGTTGCGGCCCAGCAGCGCGGCCACCAGCGTGCCGCCAGCCATCGCCATCAATGAGTTGACGGCCACCAGGCCTGAAATCTTGTCGATGGTCTGGGCGCTCATCACGTTGAAGCCAAACCAGCCCACCGCCAGCACCCAGGCCCCGAGCGCGAGAAACGGAATGCTCGACGGCGGGTGCGCGCTGATGCCGCCGTCCTTGCGGTAGCGGTTGCTGCGCGCGCCCAACAACACCACCGCCACCAGGCCGACCCAGCCGCCGAAGGCATGCACCACCACGCTGCCGGCGAAGTCATGAAACTCGGCGCCGGTGAGCGCTTTGATCCAGCCTTGCACGCCAAACTTGTTGCCCCAGACCACCCCTTCGAGCAGCGGATAGGCCAGGCCGACGAGCACGGCGGTGGCCACAAGCTGCGGGCCGAAGCGCGCACGCTCGGCAATGCCGCCGGAGACGATGGCTGGGATGGCGGCGGCAAAGGTGAGCAGAAAGAAAAAGCGCACCAGCTCGAAGCCGTTTTTCTGCATCAACGTTTCAGCATCGGCGAAGAACCCGATACCGTAGGCCACGCTGTAGCCGATGAAGAAATAGGCGACGGTCGAGACTGAAAAGTCGACCAGGATTTTTACCAGCGCGTTGACCTGGTTTTTTTTGCGCACCGTGCCGAGCTCAAGAAATGCAAAGCCCGCGTGCATCGCCAACACCATGATGGCGCCCAACAAAATGAAGAGGGCGTCGGTGCCCTGTTTGACTTGGTCCATCAGCGTCTCCCGCCGGCGTTGTTGTTGGGTGTCCCTGCACCGCGCGCGAGGCTTTGTGGCGGCCAACAAGGGTATCACCGGGCCAGACCGCAGCGCTGGCGCGAGTCGCTCCCTCACCCCTGCCCTGTCCCGCAAGCTTGATCGGGTACGGATGACGCACCAGACGGACTTGGGCTTCGAACTGCAAAGTACCGTGCTGTTGGCGATGAATGAAACACGTCAGCATTGCTCGCCGGCAGAGATTGCAGAGTTCTCCTGGCAAGCTCGCAGCATGGTGCATCAAGCGGGCACCCGAGAATCGCCGCTTGCAGGCGGCTCATGGACTTCATGCTGCCTCGGTCCGTGCCATTTGTCAGGCTGACAGGCTGTCAGGCGAAGCGACATGAAGACGCTGTGCGGGTTTGGCTTGCAATCCCCAAACGGGCCGCTGCAATCGAAGCCGGAGCGCTCGTGAAGTGGATGGACGGGCAAGAATTCGGGGTGCGCGCCGGTTTTCAGACGGCGCAGCTCGTACTTTCTCTGCCGGGCTTCGGACATCAAGCACCCGCTGCACAGCAATGCGCCGGCCAGGCACGAAGCGGCGCGACGCTGGGCTCAGGTTGCGATGCGCTGGCGACGGCTGGGGAGATGGCCATTCGAGGTGTGCCTCGAACCGCAGTTGCTGCTGGCGCCGTGGCCGGTCTTGGCACTGGCGGCAGGGGCCAGCGCCCGATCAAGCGCCGAACTCATCCCCCAGCTCAAGCGCCCGCCACTGCGCCGCCCGGATGGCGGCGATCAGCGCGGGGGCCACACCAGCGCCGGCCATCGATTGCAATGCCGCCTGGGTGGTGCCGCCCGGGCTGGTGACGCGCTCACGCAGCACCGACGGGCTCTCGTCGGACTGCGCCGCCAGCGCGGTGGCGCCGTCGAACGTGGCCAGCGCCAGTTGCCGGCCTTGCGCGGCCGACAAGCCCATGTCGGTGGCGGCGGCCATCATCGCCTCAAGAAACAAAAAGATGTAGGCCGGGCCCGATCCCGACAGCGCCGTCACCGCATCAAGATCGGCCTCGGCCGCCACCCACAACACCTGGCCGGTGGGGGCCAGCACCTGCTCGACCGATTGACGCTGGCTGGCGCTGACAGCCGGCGTGGCAAACAGCCCGGCGATGCCGCGGCCGATCAGCGCCGGGGTGTTGGGCATGCTGCGCACAACGTGGGCCTGGGCCGGGGCCACGCCGATGGACCGGGCGATGGTGGCGCAGCGGATGCCGGCCATCACGCTCAAGTGCAGCGCGCCGCGCACGTGCTCGGCGCAAGGCGCGGCGGCCTGGTTGAAGACTTGCGGCTTGACGGCCCACACCACCAGCGCCGCGCTGCCTAGCGCGGCATCGGCCGCCGCAGCGGTTTGCACGCCAAAGTCAGCCTTCAGGCGGGCGCGTTGCGCCTCACCGGGCTCAATCACCAGAATCTCAGCCGGCGCCCGGCCGGCCCGCACCAGCCCGCCGATCAGCGCGCTGGCCATATTGCCGCCGCCGATGAAGGCGATGGCCGGGGCGGTTTGGCTTGTCATCGGGCCAGTGTAGCGACGCCGTTTGGGCGTTGTTTTGGGCGTCGTTTTGGGCGCCGCCGTTCGGGTGCCGTGTCACCATCGGCGCCGCCGCCCTGCGCGCAACACCACCGCAGCTAGCATGGTGGCCTTGCAAACTTGACCCGGTCCACCATGCGCCGCCGCCACCTGCTCAGCGCTGCCAGCTTGGGTGCGCTGGCCGGCCCCGCCGCCATCGCCCAAAGTGTCACCGCCCGAAGTGCCACCGCCCAAAGCGCCGTCAGCCAAAGCTGGCCCAGCCACCCGGTGAAGATCGTCGTGCCGGCACCGGCCGGCAGCTCACTCGACCTCATTGCCCGCCTGCTGGCCAACAAGCTGAAAGACCGCTGGGGCCAGCCGGTGCTGGTGGACAACAAGCCCGGCGCCGGCGGCATGCTGGGCGTGGGCGTGGCAGCCAAGGCCGCGCCCGACGGCCACACGCTGGTGCTGGGCTTTAACGGCCCGATTGCGTTTGCGCCGTTCTTGTACAAAAAAATGCCTTACGACCCGGCCAAAGACCTGCTGCCGGTGGTGATGACCACCGCCCAGCCGAATGTGCTGGCGGTCAATGCCCAGGTGCCGGCCAAGACCGTCAAAGAGTTTGTCGATTGGGCCCGGGCGCAGGGCGGCAAGGTCAATTACTCGTCGCTGGGGCCTGGCAGCTCAGCCCATTTGACGATGGCGCTGATGATGGGCGAGGCCGGTTTTGCCGCCACCCACGTGCCGTTCAACGGCTCACCACCGGCGGCGTTTGCGGTGGCCCAGGGCGAGGCCGACGCCACCTTCATGACGGCTCCTGCGCTGCTGCCGCATGTCAAATCGGGCCGGGTGCGGCTGCTGGCCAGCAGTGCGGCCCAACGCAGCGACGCGCCCGACAACCTGAAAGACTTGCCCACGCTGGCCGAATCGGGCTATCCGCAGATCGAATCGCTGGCCTGGAACGGCCTGTTCACGGCGGCCGGCACGCCGGCCGCCGTGGTGGCCCGAATCAATGCCGATGTCAATGCGGCGCTGCGCGACCCGGTGGTTAAAACCGCGCTCGATGGCCAGGGCCTGAGCCCCGTGGGCGGCAGTGCGGACGATTTCAAGCGCGTGCTGGACGCGGATGCCAGGCGCTGGGGCGCGATCATCTTGAAAGCTGGCATCAAGCTGGATCAATGAGACCGGGCTGGGGCGGCGAGCGGACGGCGCCTCGAACACCCGGCCGCTGGCAACGTGTGCTCAGCCAAAGATGCAATAGCTCCTGCCGAACGCAGGCTCTTCCCAGCACACGTAGCAGCGCGGCGTGCCAGTAAAGTCACATCCCATTGCGGGCCTCGCATACTGTTGCTCAAGCATGCTTTGACCGCCCGCCCCTATTTGAGGCCGTTCAGCAGCGCCAAATAGGGGTGCAAGTATCGTTGACGAAGGCGATGTGACTGGCTGCGGAATGGATGTTGCCTTTGCAAAGGCAGCGTTCCCGAGCGTGACGATGGCCATCGTGAGCGCAAGGTTCTTGATTAAAAATCTCATGACTTTCCCCTGAAGGTCGACCTGATTGCGCGCGGATTGCGTGCCCTTGATCAGACGGAATCAGTTCAAGAACCCGGACATGGGAGGAGCCCGATCTCAAGCAAGCGAACAGGCCCAGACCCATCAGACCGCACGGCGCGCCTTGCAGTGACGCATCGCGTTAGACCGCAGAAGTCGGCAGACGCCATAGTAGTGTTTCAGCGCGTCACGAGAGCGGCTGAACATGAAGGGCCGAACCTGCGAAGCAGGGCGGAGCAAGGGGTCTCTCGATACTCGACGATAAACCCGACTGGGTTAGTCGAGTGCGGCGCAGGCCCAAGATGCCGGTCTTGTGCGCATTCTGTGCGTAGTCCGTGAGGGTGCGTATGAAACTTTGCATGAACCGCCCACTGCGAGCTCGCACGGTGGGTGGTGTAGGGGCTGGGAGTTAGAAACTCCTGGCTACCCGATTGGGCCGCGCCCGTTGAGCGCTATGCGGGCTGGGCGTGTAGCCTGACCCCAAGGGCCTTGGCGACCTTGAGAATGGTGGCGAAGCTTGGGTTGCCACCTGCACTGAGCGCCCTGTACAAGCTTTCTCGGCTCAGGCCCGCATCTTTGGCTACTTGGGTCATGCCCTTGGCACGCGCAATATCACCGAATGCCCTGGCAATCCCCGCAACATCGTCAGGGGCTTCCCCAAGCCATGCGTCAAGATATGCAGCCATCTCTTCAGGTGTTCTGAGATGCTCAGAAACATCATACGGCGTAGTCTTTGTATTGACCCGCTTCTTTGATGAAGTTTGCGCCATGATTACTCCGAAAAATTCTTGACTAGAAGAATGGCTTTGGCGATGTCTTTTTGCTGGCTAGATTTGTCTCCACCGATCAGTAGGAGAAGTAGTTTATTTCCTCGAATTTAATAGTAAACGCGATAGCCAGGCCCGACATTAATCTTAAGTTCGGAAATGCCATTTGTAAAATCTCGATGCTCACCAGGATTTCCGTGAATGAGCCGATCAACTCTCATCAGAATTCTTGCCCGGCCGGAGAGATCTTTTAGACCATCGATCCAGGCAACGTAGTCGCTTGTCTTCTCAACGCGCATGTCATGAGTGTAGCCCGCGAGCTACGAATGTCAAGGCGGTGCGATTGCGATGCATAACATTTGAGTTAACCGGTCTATTGCGGTGGGTTGGCATTTGGGCCAGGCTTTTGTGGCGCGGTTTACTTACGGCGACAAGTGGACCCCGGCGCGGATGGAAACGACCCTCGTGTGCCTGCCGGTGGACGCTAGCGTGCAACACCACGCTAGTGGCGCCCCCGACTGGGCGTACATGGAGTCCGTCATGAAGGGGCTCCCGTTCAGCGCGGCAATCGACACGGCTGAGTCGTCGCCTACTGGATGTGAGGCTTGAAGAGAGTTCATCGGCAAGCTGCTACGGGCCCCGAACGGCCTGCGTGAAACCCGCACGCATGGGGCGATGGAAGAGGTCAAAAGCAGCACGAAGATCGCGGTTTAGGCGCGCCCTGCGGCGATGGCCGCTTCGATGTCAGCCGCTGTCAGCGGCCCAGCCTGGTCCAGGCGCAACGGCGTCGGCGGCAACGCATCTGGTGTTTTTTCGCGCCCGCCAAAAATGGCGGTGCCCACCCGCACCACCGTCGCGCCCTCGGCCACCGCCGCCGCCAAGTCGGCGCTCATGCCCATGCTCAGCGTGTCCAGGCCCAGGCCGGCGCCATTCAGCGTGGCCAGCAACCCACGCAGCGCCCGGTGTGGTGCGCGCTGCGCCGGCTCACCGTCGGCCGGCTCAGGGATCGCCATCAGCCCGCGCAGCCGCAAATTCGGCAACGCCGATACCGCCTGTGCCACCGCCAGCACCTCATTCGGCAGCAGCCCACTTTTGCTGGCCTCGCCGCTGATGTTGACCTGCAAACACAAATGCAGCGGCAGCAAACCGGCCGGCCGCTGCGCACTCAGCCGCTGCGCGATCTTCAGCCGGTCCACCGAGTGCACCCAATCAAAAGCCGCCGCCACCACCCGGGTCTTGTTGCTTTGCAGCGGGCCGATCAGATGCCATTCGATCTGCTGGCGCAAATCGGCCAGGTCGGCGATTTTGTCCAGTGCCTCTTGCACATAATTCTCACCAAACGCCCGTTGGCCAGCGGCAAAAGCGGCGCGCACGGCATCCGCGCCAAAGGTTTTGCTCACCGCCAGCAGCGTGACGCTGTCCACAGCCCGGCCGGCGGCGCTGCAGGCTTGCACAATGCGTTGGCGCACTTCATCCAGGTTCTGGTTTACCCTGTTCGTCATCGATTCAGCCTAACCCAAGCCCAATGGACATCACCCAACTGCTGGCGTTCTCGGTCAAGAACAAAGCCTCTGACCTGCATTTGTCGGCCGGCCTGCCGCCAATGATCCGGGTCAACGGCGATGTGCGGCGCATCAATGTGGAGGCGCTGGACCACAAGGCGGTGCACGCGATGGTCTACGACATCATGAACGACGCCCAGCGCAAGGCCTATGAAGACACGCTGGAGTGCGATTTTTCATTCGAGATCCAGGGCCTGGCGCGCTTCCGGGTGAATGCGTTTAACCAGAACCGGGGCGCGGGCGCGGTGTTTCGCACCATCCCGAGCAAGATCTTGTCGCTGGAGCAACTCAACACGCCGAAGATTTTTGCCGATCTGTCGCTGCGTCCGCGTGGCATGGTGTTGGTGACCGGGCCCACCGGATCGGGCAAATCCACCACGCTGGCGGCGATGGTCAACCACCTGAACGAAAACGAATACGGCCATGTGCTGACGGTGGAAGACCCGATCGAGTTTGTGCACGAGAGCAAAAAATGCCTGATCAACCAGCGTGAGGTGGGGCCGCACACCATGAGTTTCTCGAACGCGCTGCGCTCGGCGCTGCGTGAAGACCCCGACGCCATCCTGGTGGGCGAGATGCGCGATCTGGAGACGATCCGCCTGGCGCTGACCGCCGCCGAGACCGGCCACCTGGTGTTTGGCACGCTGCACACCAGCAGTGCGGCCAAAACCGTGGACCGCATCGTCGATGTGTTCCCGGCGGCCGAGAAAGAAATGGTGCGCGCGATGCTGAGTGAATCGCTGGTGGCGGTGATCTCACAAACCCTGTGCAAGTTGAAAGACGGCTCGGGCCGGGTGGCGGCGCATGAAATCATGATCGGCAACCCGGCCATCCGCAACCTGATCCGCGAGAACAAGGTGGCGCAGATGTACTCGTCGATCCAAACCGGCCAGAACGTGGGCATGCAAACCCTGGACCAGAACCTGAGTGATCTGGTGCGGCGCAATTTGATCGCGCCGGCCGAGGCCCGGTCAAAGGCCAAGATTCCGGAGAATTTCCCCGGCTAAGCACGCCGGCTGCGGCGTCGGGGAGGGCCACGCGCCTGCGCCTGATCCGCGCCTGGCCTGCGCCACCGCTGCGCCACCCCCTGCGCCACAGACCTGCGCCACAAGCGCCAGCCACCCCGGAGAACACCCGCATGGAACGCGAGCAAGCTTCCAAATTCATCAATGACCTGCTGCGGCTGATGACCAGCCGGGGCGGCTCAGACCTGTTCCTGACGGCCGACTTCCCACCCGCGATCAAGGTGGACGGCCGTGTCACCCGGGTGTCGCCCCAGCCGCTGACGGGCCAGCACACGCTGGCGCTGGCGCGGTCGGTGATGAACGAGCGCCAAGCCTCGGAATTCGAGCGCACCAAAGAGTGCAACTTCGCGATCTCGCCGCAGGGCGTGGGGCGGTTCCGGGTCAACGCCTTCATGCAGCAGGGCTTTGTCGGGCTGGTGATGCGCACCATCCCGCAAACTCTGCCCACGATTGACGGCCTGGGCCTGCCGCAAGTGCTCAAAGAGATCGCGCTGGCCAAGCGCGGCCTGGTGATCATGGTGGGCGCCACCGGCTCGGGCAAATCCACCTCGCTGGCGGCGATGGTGGACCACCGCAATGAGCACAGCCAGGGCCACATCATCACGATCGAAGACCCGGTGGAGTTTGTCCATGCGCACAAAAACTGCATCGTCACCCAGCGTGAGGTGGGCATCGACACCGACGGCTGGGAGCCGGCGCTGAAAAACACGCTGCGCCAGGCACCGGATGTGATCTTGATGGGCGAGATCCGCGACCGCGTGACGATGGACCATGCGGTGGCCTTTTCCGAGACCGGCCACCTGTGCATCACCACGCTGCATGCCAACAGCGCCAACCAGGCGCTCGACCGCATCATCAACCTGTTTCCTGAAGAGCGGCGCCAGCAGTTGCTGATGGATTTGTCGCTCAACCTGCGGGCCATCGTCTCGCAGCGCCTGCTGCCGCGTGAAGAGGGCAAGGGCCGCATCGTGGCGGTGGAGGTGCTGCTGAACACGCCGCTGATCGCCGACCTGATCTTCAAGGGCGAGGTGGCCGAGATGAAGGATTTGATGCGCCGATCCCGCGAGCTGGGCATGCAGACCTTTGACCAGGCGCTGTTTGATCTGTACGAAAACCACGACGTGACCTACGAAGACGCGCTGCGCAATGCCGACTCGGTGAACGATCTGCGACTCAACATCAAGCTGCACAGCCAGCGGGCGCAGAACCGCGACCTGTCGGCCGGCACCGAGCACCTGTCGATCATGTGAGCCTGCGTGCTGCTGGGCCTGCTGGGCCGGCTATGCCGACACGCGGCCCGGGCCTTGCGCAGCGCCCGCCTAAACTCTGGCGCATGAAAACTTACGACCCCACACCTGCCCGCCGCGTGGCCTTTGTGGGCCTGGGCGTGATGGGCGCACCGATGGCCGGCCACCTGGCTGCGGCCGGCCACCAAGTCACGGTCTACAACCGCAGCGCTGCCAAGGCCCAGGCCTGGGTGACGCAGCACGGCGGCAGCGCCGCTGGCACGCCGCATGAGGCGGCCACGGGCGCCGAGTTTGTCTTTGTCTGTGTCGGCAATGACGCCGATTTGCGCTCGGTGGTGCTGGGTGAGCACGGCGCGTTTGCCGGCATGGCGTCGGGCGCCGTATTGACCGACCACACCACCGCGTCGGCCGATGTGGCGCGGGCCTTGTCTGCCGAAGCCCGCCGGCTGGGCTTGCAGTTGGTTGATGCGCCGGTCTCGGGCGGCCAGGCCGGCGCTGTCAACGGCGCACTCACCGTGATGTTCGGCGGTGACGCCGCCGCGTTCGAGGCGATGCGGCCGGTCGCGCTGGCGTACTCAAAAGCGGTGACCCGGGTGGGCGACAGCGGTGCCGGCCAACTGGCCAAGATGGTCAACCAGGTGTGCATCGCCGGCCTGGTGCAGGCGCTGGCCGAGGGCATCGCCTTTGGCCAGAAAGCCGGGCTCGACATCAAGCAGGTGCTGGGCGTCATCGGCCAGGGCGCGGCCCAGAGCTGGCAACTGGACAACCGGGGCGGCACGATGGTGGACGACCAGTTCGACTTCGGCTTTGCGGTGGACTGGATGCGCAAAGACCTGGGCCTGGCGCTGGACGAAGCCCGGCGCAACGGTGCGCGCTTGCCGGTCACTGCGCTGGTGGACCAGTTTTATGCCGACATCCAGGCCCGAGGCGGCCAGCGCTGGGACACGTCCAGCTTGCTGCGGCGCCTGAAGTAGGCCGGCAGCCCGCCCCGCGACGATCCGTAAACCGACCGGCCGCCGCCCGCCTACTTTTTGGCCGGGGGCTGCATTTGCGCCAGCTCGGCCTCGCTGATCACCTCAAACACCCGCACCACCTTGGCCACGCCGTTCACGGCCCGGGCCAGGCTGGCGGCGCGGCCGGCCTCGCGCTCGGTCACCCGGCCCATCAGGTAGACCACCCCGCGCTCGGCCACCACCTTGATGGCGTTGGATTGCAAATCGGCGGCGTCGATGAAACCGGCCTTGACCTTGCTGGTCAGGATGGTGTCGTTGCTGCGCGCGCCGATCGAGCTGCTGAAGCCGACCACCAGTTCATTGACGGTGGATTGCACGTTGTCGATGCGCGCCACCGCCTGCTCAACCGCCGTGCGCTCGGCGTCGGTGGCCACCTCGCCGGTGATCAGCACCAGCCGGTTGTAGCTGGTGACGTTGACATGGCCGGCGCTGACCGGGCTGATGCGGCCGCCCGATTTCAACTCGATGGCCTCGTCTTCGAGCTGGGCGCCGGTGGTGCGCCGGTCACTGAACGACAGTGCACCGCCCACCATCGCGCCGCCCAGCACCAGCGGGGCGCAGCCGCCCAGCAAGGTGCTGGCGGCCAACAGGGCGGCCAGCGTGGTGGCCAGCAACGCGGCCCGAGGCGCGCGGTAGAACTTGAGAACTTGGGTCATGCAGGATCCTGTTCGCCCAGCAGTTGTAAATCGATGGCGTCACACAGGCAGTGCAACACCAGCAGGTGGGTCTCCAGCACCCGCACCCGACGGTCGTGCGGCACGGCCACCAGCACATCGGTTTCACCCAGCACCTGGGCCAGCGCACCGCCGCTGCGCCCGGTGAGTGCGATCACCGTCATGTCCTTGGCCTGGGCCGCGCTGGCCGCCGCCAGCAGCGCCGGGTGGTCGCCGTCGCTGTCGATCAACAGCAGCAGGTCACCCGGCTGGCCCAATGTGTCGACCTGGCGCGCCAGCACCTTGTCATAAGCACCGGCCACCTGCGCCGGCAGCGCCGCGCCGTCGGCCGTCAACGTCAGCGCGGCCAGGCCCGGACGATCCCGCTCAAACCCGCCCACCAACTCAGTGACCAGCAGTTGCGCCAGGCTGGCCGACGCGCCCAGCCCTGCCACCAGCACCCGCCCACCGGCCGTGAGCCCGCCCATCAGCGCCGCCACGGCGTTCTCGATCGGCCGGCCCAGCACCTCGGCCGACTGGTATTTGAGATCAGCGCTTTCAAAAAACTGCTGCTGGATGCGTTGCTCAAGCATGGACATGATGATAAGACAGCCCCTTGGCGGGGCGGTTCCGCAGGCCGGCGGTGCGCAACGGGCTGGCCCGGTCAGGCGTCAAACGCGGCCTGCAGCCACTGCAACGATTCGCCCTCGATGGCCACCACATCAAACCGGCAGGGCGGCACGCTGGCCAGGCCCATCAAATAGCGCTGGGCGGCGCGCACCGTGCGGCGCTGCTTGGCCAGCGAAACACTGCCCGCCGCGCCGCCGTGCGAGGCCGTGCGGCGGGCGCGCACCTCGACAAACACCAGCGTGCCGTCGGGCGCGTGCAGGATCAGATCGATCTCGGCGCCGCGCTGGCGTGGGCCAGCGGCCAGCCGATAATTGCGGCAGACCAGCCGCAGGCCCTGCTGCTGCAAAAACGCCAGCGCCCGGTCTTCGGCGCTGTCGCCCACCTGCTTGGTGCTCTGGCCGGCCGGCTTTGCGCCCAGCCGCCGCCCCAAAACCCCGCGCCAGCCTGCATCCGTGACCATCTCTGCCTCGCTGTTGACCCAGGCCGCCGCTGCGGCCACGGCCGGCCAGCACCACCCGCCCGGCGCACTGTATGTGGTGGCCACGCCCATCGGCAACCTGGCCGACATCACGCTGCGGGCGATTTACGTGCTGGGCCTGGTCGATGCCGTGGCCTGTGAGGACACCCGCGTCACCGGCCCCTTGCTGCGCCACCTGGGGCTGGACAAACCGCTGTTGGCGCTGCACCAGCACAACGAGCAGGCCGCCGCCCAGACCGTGATCGGGCGGCTGGCGTTGGGCCAGCGCGTGGCTTATGCCAGCGACGCAGGCACGCCGGCCGTCTCCGACCCCGGCGCGCTGCTGGTGGCAGCGGTGGCCGCCGCCGGCCACCGGGTGCTGCCCATCCCCGGCGCCAGCAGCACGGTGGCTGCGCTCAGCGTGGCGGGTTGCGTGGGCGGTCGTGATGGCGGTCGTGATGGCGATGATTTGGCGGCCCAGGGCTTCACGTTTGTCGGCTTTTTGCCCGGCAAGGGCCAAGACCGGCGCCGCGCGCTTCAAGCCGCCGCCGCTGCGCCCGGCTGCCAGGTGCTGTTTGAGGCGCCGCACCGCATCGACGCGCTGCTCAGCGGCCTGGCCGAGGCCGCACCGGCCCGTCGCGTCACCTTGTGCCGTGAGCTGACCAAGCAGTTCGAGACCATCGTCACCCTGCCGGCGGCCGATCTGCCGGCCTGGCTGGCCGCCGATGCCAACCGCAGCCGGGGTGAGTTTGTGCTGGTGCTGCATGCGCTGCCGGCCGCCGTGGTGCCGCCCGGCGCGGCCGGTTTGCCGGCCGAGGCCGAGCGCCTGCTGGGCCCGCTGCTGCGCGATTTGCCGCTCAAGCAAGCCGTGGCGCTGGCCGCCGAGCTGAGCGGCGCGCCGCGCAATGCGCTGTATGAGCGGGCACTGGCGCTGCGCCGCCAGGCCCGCGCGCAGGGCGGTGAGCACGACGAGCCCCCCCCTTCTACAATCGATCAATGATCTCGCGCGAACCCACCCTCGAACGTCTCGCCATCGCCCAGCAACTGCTGATCGATCCCTTCGGTCTGGACGAAGCCAAGCTGGCCGCCGCACTCGGCGTGATCGGCGAGCACCGGGTGGATGACGCCGACCTGTACTTCCAGATCACCCGCCACGAGGGCTGGAGCCTGGAAGAAGGCATCGTCAAAAGCGGCAGCTTTTCCATCGACCAAGGCGTGGGCGTGCGCGCAGTGGCCGGTGAAAAAACCGCCTTCGCCTACAGCGACGACATCTCCGAGGCCAGCCTGCTGGACGCCGCGCGCACCGTGCGCAGCATTGCCGCAGCCGGCCAGAGCCGGCGCGTCAAGCTGGGCCGGGCGCCGAAAATAGCCGCCAGCCGGGCGCTTTACAGCCCCACCGACCCGATTGCCACGCTGGACAGCGTGCAAAAAGTGGCGCTGCTCGAAAAGATCGAGAAGATGGCCCGGGCCCGTGACCCGCGCGTGGTGCAGGTGATGGCCGGCGTGGCCGCCGAGTACGACGTGGTGCTGGTGGCCCGCGCCGACGGCACCCGCGCCGCCGATGTGCGGCCGATGGTGCGGCTGTCGATCACCGTCATCGCCGAGAGCAACGGCCGGCGCGAGGTCGGCTCGGGCGGCGGCGGTGGCCGCTTCGGCCTGGGTTATTTTCAGGACGAGCAGCTCACGCTGTATGTCGATCAAGCCGTCAATGCCGCACTCACCAACCTCGACTCGCGCCCGGCCCCGGCCGGCGAGATGACGGTGGTGCTGGGCCCGGGCTGGCCCGGCGTGCTGCTGCACGAGGCCATCGGCCACGGGCTGGAAGGCGACTTCAACCGCAAGGGCTCGTCGGCCTTTGCCGGGCGCATCGGCCAGCGCGTGGCCGCCAAGGGCGTGACGGTGCTGGACGACGGCACGCTGCCTGATCGGCGCGGCTCGCTCAATGTCGACGACGAGGGCTGTGCCAGCCAGCGCAATGTGCTGATCGAAGATGGCATCCTGAAGGGCTATATCCAGGATTCGATGAACGCCCGGCTGATGGGCGTCAAGCCCACCGGCAACGGCCGCCGCGAGAGCTATGCCCATGTGCCGATGCCGCGCATGACCAACACCTACATGCTGAACGGCGACAAGACCAAAGACGAGATCGTGGCCAGCATCAAGCGCGGGCTGTATGCCACCAACTTTGGCGGCGGCCAGGTGGACATCACCAGCGGCAAGTTTGTGTTCTCGGCCAGTGAGGCGTATTGGGTCGAGAACGGCCAGATTTTGTACCCCGTCAAAGGCGCCACCATCATCGGCAACGGGCCGGACGCGCTGACCCGGGTGAAGATGATCGGCAACGACATGGCACTCGACTCCGGCGTGGGCGTGTGCGGCAAAGAGGGCCAGAGCGTGCCGGTGGGCGTGGGCCAGCCCACGTTGCGCATCGACGGGCTGACGGTGGGCGGCACGGCCTAAAGCGGCCGGCCCAGCGCGTTGCTATCGGCCGACGAGATGCCAAGTCTCGACCCGGTGGGGTCGGTGTTTCAGGCCGACCAGCGGGCGGTGATTTACGAAGGCGATTGCCAGGATTTTTTGCGCGGGGTGCCCGACGGCGCGATCCAACTGATCGTCACCTCACCGCCCTACAACCTGGGCAAATCCTACGAGCGCCGGGTGCATCTTGACCGCTACCTGGCGTGGCAAGAACAGGTGATTGCCGATTGTGTGCGGGTGCTGGCAGACGACGGCAGTCTCTGCTGGCAGGTGGGCAATTTCATCAGCCACGGCGAGGTGGTGCCGCTGGATATTGTGTTGTACCCGTTTTTTGTCAAACACGGGCTGAAGCTGCGCAACCGCATCGTCTGGCATTTTGAGCACGGCTTGCATTGCTCGAAGAGGTTGTCCGGGCGCCACGAGACGATTCTCTGGTTTACCAAATCGGACGATTATTTTTTTGATCTGGATCCGGTGCGGGTGCCGCAAAAATACCCAGGCAAGCGCCATTTCAAAGGCCCGAAGACGGGGCAATTGTCAGGCAATCCGCTGGGCAAGAACCCGGGTGATGTTTGGGTGTTTCCAAATGTCAAAAACAACCATGTCGAGAAAACATCGCACCCTTGCCAGTTTCCGGTCGAACTGGTAGACCGCCTGGTTTTGTCCATGACCCGGCCGGGGGATTGGGTGTTCGACCCTTTCCTCGGTGCGGGCACCACGGTGGCGTCGGCGGTGCTGCGCGGCCGCCGTGGTTGCGGCGCGGAGAAACTGGCCGAGTATGCGCAATTTGCGCGCGACCGGGCCCGGCAGGCGATGCAGGGCACGCTGCCGGTGCGCGCGATGAACACGCCTGTCTACGACGCCGCCAAGGCGGGCAAAGCGCTGACCACGGTGGCCTGGAGCGCGCCGGTTTTGCCGGGCCCTTGGCGCCAGGCCAGCTTGGGCGAAGAAACCCAGCCCGCAGGCTGGGCAGTGGAATGAAGATTGTCAAGACATACTCGCATCTCAACGGGCTGGAATACCTGCTGGTGCACAAGAAAGCGCTCTGGGCCGAGGTGGAGCGGGTGATCGACGACATTGACGCTGCCAAATGGCATGACGAAAATCAGCCAAGAGGCGCGGATGCAAGGGCAAATGAAGTTCAGCCCGAAAGACCTGAACCGCGAATTTGATGACCGTCTGGGCAAACTAAACTGGGCAGAGCGGCGCGTCACTTATTGGGTGACAGGCGACGAGCGCGTAATCCGCCGCACCTTGCCGATGCCGGCTGACGAGCAAAAGGTTGCCATTCTAGAATCGGGCAACACGCCGATCATGAGCTACAACCAGACCGACTTTGTCAAAGACCGCGTGGCGATTGAAGTGCAGTTTGGCAAATATGCGTTTGTGGCCTACGATCTGTTTGTCAAGCACCTGGCTTTTTATGTGCGTGATGAAATTGATGTGGGCATCGAGATATTGCCGATGAAGACCATGCAGGCTGAAATGTCGTCGGGCCCCGGGTATTACGAGGGCGAGTTGTACAACGTCATTCGCAACGGGCGCGGTGTGCCGGGCGTGCCGCTGGTGATTGTTGGCGTTGCGCCGTAGTGCGCTGGTGCCGTTCTCGACGCTGTCAGCCGCCCGTCAACCCAGCCGTGCTACATTCAAAGGTATGCGTTTCCAGTCCTTTACGACCTTTTGGTTCTCGCCCCTGACCGGCGGCTTGAGAGGCAATGCCGCGTAAGGCAAGTTCAAACGCAGCGACCCGAACAAACCAACCGCCGGCAGCCCCGGCGGTTTTTTTACGTCCACCACCGTTCCACCATCCCGCAGCAGGAGCAAAGCATGGCCCCGTTATCCCCCCCGCAACCCGCCGGCGCCGAGCCGCTGCACGGCTACTCGCTGAGCGAAAAAACCGGCGAGACCGACGACCAGCGCATCGAGGAGGTGACGCCGTTGCCGCCGCCCGAGCATCTGATCCGCTTCTTCCCCATCGCCGGCACGCCGGTCGAAATCCTGGTCGGTGACACCCGCCGCAACGTGCGCCGCATCCTGGACGGCCAGGACGACCGGCTGTTGGTGGTGATCGGCCCGTGCTCGATCCACGACCCGGCCGCCGCGCTGGATTACGCCCGGCGGCTGAAGGTGCAGCGCGACAAATTCGCCGGCACGCTGGAGATCGTGATGCGGGTGTACTTTGAGAAACCGCGCACCACCGTGGGTTGGAAGGGCCTGATCAACGACCCCTACCTGGACGAGAGCTTCCGCATCCACGAGGGCCTGCGCATTGCGCGCCAGTTGCTGGTCGATATCAACCGGCTGGGCATGCCGGCCGGCAGTGAGTTTCTCGACGTCATCTCACCGCAGTACATCGGTGATTTGATCAGTTGGGGCGCGATTGGCGCCCGCACCACCGAATCGCAGGTGCACCGGGAGCTGGCGTCGGGCCTGAGCGCGCCGATCGGCTTCAAGAACGGCACCGACGGCAACTTGAAAATTGCCACCGACGCGATCCAGGCCGCGTCGCGCGCCCACCATTTTTTGAGCGTGCACAAAAACGGCCAGGTGGCCATCGTGCAGACCAAGGGCAACAAGGATTGCCATGTGATCTTGCGCGGCGGCAAGGCGCCCAATTACGACGCCGCCAGCGTGGCCGCAGCCTGCGCCGAGCTGGCGGCCGCCACGCTGCCGGCGCAATTGATGGTCGATTGCAGCCATGCCAACAGCAGCAAGCAGCACCAGCGGCAGATCGACGTGGCGCGCGATATCGGCGGGCAACTGGCCGCCGGCAGCCGCAGCATCATCGGCGTGATGGTGGAAAGCCATTTACTGGCCGGTGCGCAGAAGTTCAATGCCGGCAGCGACGACCCGGCCAAGCTGGCTTATGGCCAGAGCATCACCGATGCCTGCATCGGCTGGGATGACTCACTCAGCGTGCTGGACGGCTTGAGCGTTGCGGTGCAGCAACGTCGTCAAGCGGGATGAAGTAGGGGCCCCTGGATTGAGGGGGGCTGTCGGCTTCAAACCCGGTTGCGGCGTTAATCTGATGCAAACCCCGACTGCTTGCATGAACGCCCTGAACCACCCCCCTGCACCGGCGCTAAGCCTGGTGACGATCATCGACTTCAAATGGTTGATGGCTGGCGACGGCCACCGGGTGCATGTGGAGCGCCTGCAAGGCGACCGGGATTACGCCTGCGCCTGCCTGGCGCTGGGCGCGGCCTCACGCATCGGCGTGCTGCGCGACTGCACCGCCCGGCTGGCCTGCGCCTTGCAAGTGACGCTGCCCGGCGGCTGAGGCCGCCCAAGCCAGACGCCAGCGCCATCGGCGCCGGCTCACGGCCCCGGCTCAGCCCCGCCCTGCGCCGCCAGCCGCTCGCTGCGCCAGTACACATCATCGCCACCCAGGCCGTCCAGGTTGGCGCGGTTCAGTACCCGGGCCAGCACAAACAGCAGGTCCGACAGCCGGTTCAGGTACTGGCGCGGCGCGTCGTGCACCGTCTCAACCGCTGCCAGCGCCACCAGCGCCCGCTCGGCCCGGCGCGCCACGGTGCGGCTGACGTGGGCCAGCGCCGCGCTGCGTGTGCCCGCCGGCAGGATGAACTCGGCCAGCCGGGGCAGCGCCGCGTTGTAGTGGGCCAGCGCCTCGTCCAGCCGCAGCACGGCCTCGGTCTTGAGCAGGCTGTAGCCGGGGATGCACAGCTCACCGCCCAGGTTGAACAGCTCATGCTGGATGACGCCCAGCAACTCACGCACATCGGCCGGTAGCGGCTCGGCCAGCAGTACGCCCAGGCCCGAGTTCAACTCGTCCACATCGCCCATCGCCATCACCCGCAGATGGTCTTTGGGCACCCGGCTGCCGTCGCCCAGGCCGGTCGTGCCGTCATCGCCGGTGCGGGTGGCGATCTGTGTCAGTCGATTGCTCATGGGCCGATGCTAAGGCAGTGGCGTGATGGCCAGGCGCCACGGGGGGCTTGGCCCAGGCGCGGGCGGCGAGCCTGGCGCGGTCAGCGCGCCAGGTGCGGTCTTGGCGCCGGCGCTGCCTCCCCCCAAGGTTGCGGTTGGCTTTCTGCCGCCCACCGGCCTACATTGATCGGTGGATGATCGATTCGGCAGCCCGGCGCAAGATGGCTGCATCCCGAGGAGTTGCCATGATCCGCATCGCAAGTCTGTCCGCCCTGATGCTGCTGGCCCTGCCGTCGTTGCTGCTGCCGGTGTCGGCGCAGCCCAACAATGCGCCACCCGGCACGGTCTGCGTCACGCCCACTTTCTGGTGCTGGGCCGTGCGGCCCGGGCCACCCGGTGCGCCGTGTGCCTGCCAGACGTCCAACGGCTGGGTGCAGGGCGTGTTGAGGTAGGTCCGCGCGCCATGGACAGCGCCGGCATCAACGGGGTTTTGCATGAGGCGCTGACGCTGGCCCAGCACGCGGCGCGCACCGGCGCCTTGCCGGCCAACAGCAAAATCTTTGACCAGATCGAGGCCGTCACGCAGGCCCGTGACCGGGGTGAGCGGCCCGACATCGCGCCACTGGTGGCCGAGATGATGCGGGTCTCGGCGGCCGCCCGCATCACCGTCGCGCAGTTGATGCGGCGCAGCAGC
>JANLOP010000139.1:0-7604 GCA_031366635.1 Betaproteobacteria bacterium
GCTGCCCGACGGCCTGCCGTTTGGCGACGCGGTGCTCAAGCCGCTGCGCGGTGGCGAGACGCTGGCTTGGCGGCAGTTGGACGGCGTGGATTGACCCGTCAAGGCCACCGCGCGCAGCGCGAGCAGTGGGCCCGGGTCCCCAGGGCTCCGGGCCCACTGCTTTCGGTTCATCCCCACGCCCGTGGGGAACGCGCTGGCAGCGTGTAGGAAGCCCAAACCCCCGGCCTCAATACACTGGCTGCGTCTACAACGGATCGGCGCTCCGCGCGTTTCCGAGGTCAAGCCTCTCCAGGCTCATACCTCGTTTGGAAAAGACTGGCCGGGCCCACTGAATCCACCGGCGCGTCCGGGCGCGGCACTTCACCGGCGGCCAGGATGTCTTCGATGTCCGGGATGATCCGGTCCAGCAGCTTGCTCTGCCGGAAGATGTCGCGGCAGGCCAGCCGCACAGCCCGCTCAGGGTTGCCCGACGGCTTTGAGGCCGCCACCTTGAAAGCCACCGGCACCACCGTCTCAAACTTGTAGATGTCGGCAATGTCGTAGACAAAGGACAGCGGCTTGCCGGTGTGGATGAAGCCCACCGCTGGCGCGTAGCCCGCCGCCAAAACCGCCGCCTCCGTCACGCCGTACAGGCACGACGTGGCGGCCGACAGGCAGCGGTTGGGCAGATCGGCCGCGTCCCAGCTTTGGGCATCGTAGTTGCGGCCGGACCAGGCCACACCAAACTGGCGCGCCAGCAACTGGTAGGTTTGCCGCACCCGCACGCCCTCGATGCCGCGCAACTGCTCCACGCTGCGGCGCGCCGGTGGTTCTTCGCCAAAGCGGACCGCGTACATCTTGCGCACCACTTTCAGCCGCAAGTTCTCGTCCAGCGCCAATTTGGCCTGGTACAGCAACCGGTCTGACCTGGCCCCGCCCGGCTGGCCGGCCGAGTACAGCCGCACACCCGCCTCGCCCACCCACACCAGCAAGGTGCCAACCCGCGCCGCCAGCGCCGCCGCGCTGTGCGACAGCCGGGTGCCGGGCTCCAGCATGATGCAGGCCACACCGCCCACCGGGATATGGGTGCGGATGCCGGTGACATCGACCACCACGAAGGCGCCGTCGCGCACATCGATCTCACCGCGCTCGACAAAGATCACCGAGACCCGCTCTTTGATCGGAATCGGCTTGAGTGGGGGCAGAAGGCCGGTCATGGCGCCGTTTCACGGGCGAGTGTCAGCGCTTCGGCGATGGCGACCTGGCTCAGGCGCTGACCGCTGCTGCGCAAGTTCTCGATCAGCGCCGCCACAGCACCCACCAGGCCAGCGCGTTTGGCCAGCACCAGCACACCCAACGTGCCTATCACATCCAGTCCGTTGGCCCGGGCCATGTTGCGGGCCGCCTGATCATCAGCCAGCAAGCCCGCGCCGATTTCCAATGCGCGGCTGATGGCAGCGGTTTCACCCAGTTCCAGCCCCAGTGGCAGCAGGGGTGCCACGGTGCCGCACAGATGCAGCCAGCCAGCGCTGACGGCGGCTTGGATGTTGTGCGTGTCGCGTTGCCCAGGCTTGACCAGGCACTCGTCCATCACCTGTTGAGGCACCTGGACCTGCGCAAACAGCGCCGGTAAAACCTGTAGCAAATCGAGACGGCCCAGGGAAATCAGCGGGCCGGCGTCGCTGACGACAAGCCCAGGAGGCTGTCGGGCTTTGGGTCGGGCCCGCGCCGGGGCGAGTTTCGGTGCCATGCTAGGCGCCTGTCGGAGCGGCTGGCAACGCTGCGCAAGGCGGCCGGCTTCACACAGGTGGAACTGGCCGCGGAGCTGGGGGTTTCTCAGCGCATGGTGGCCTACTACGAGAGCCCGGCGGCCACGCCGCCGGCCAACCTGCTGCCGCAGATCGCCACCGCTTTGGGCGTGACGATTGACGATCTTTTCGGGCGCGGCGTGCCCAAGCGCCGGCTGGCCAAG
This sequence comes from Betaproteobacteria bacterium, assembly GCA_031366635.1. GTDB lineage: Bacteria > Pseudomonadota > Gammaproteobacteria > Burkholderiales > Burkholderiaceae_C > Pseudaquabacterium. The sequence continues at coordinate 1,952 of JANLOP010000139.1, forward strand.
CAAGACGGCGACAGCCGGCTGCGCAGGCGGCTGCTGGCCATCGAGAAGCTGGACGTGGCCGACAAGCGCCAGGTGCTTCAGCTGCTGGATGCGTTCATCGAGCGCGGGCAGTTGAAGCGCAAGGTGGAGAGTCGCGCCTGAGTCCGGGGCACACGACAGGCACAGAACAGAAGGGCTTGACGATGACGACGGTACAGATCACCTTGCCTGACGAGCTGGCGCAGAAGGCGGCCAGCGCGGGCTTGTTGTCGCCCGAGGCGATGGAGGCCATGCTGCGTGAGCAGTTGCGCCGCACGGCGGCGCAGGCGCTGCGCTCGATGTGGCAGCGCGCGCCGGCCGAGGAACTGACGCCCGAGATCGAGCAGGAGATCGTGCAGGAGGTTCGCGCTGTGCGCGCCGAGCGGCGTCGGCGCGGGGCGAGTTGATGCGCCTGGTGCTGGACACCAACGTGGTGGTGGCCGGCTTGTTGTGGAACGGGCCGCCGCGAAGGTTGCTGGATTTGGCGGTGGACTCAGGGGTGGAGTTTTTCAGCAGCCCGGTGCTGATCGAGGAACTCGCGCATACGCTGGGCTATGCGAAGTTCACACCTCGGATCGCGGCTTTCAGGACCAGTGTGGATGAGCCCGTGGCGCGCTACTCGGCGCTGGTTTCGCTGGTGACGCCCAGCACCGTGCCGCGCGTGGTGGCCAACGATCCGGATGACGATCATGTGATCGCCGCAGCAGTGGCGGCGCGCGCCGCGCTCATCGTCACCGGCGACCGCAAGCATCTGCTGCCCATCGGAGTGCATGAGGGCATCGCCATCGTCACTGCTGTTTAGGCGCTCGCCACCTTGGGCGTGGTGCCGGGGGCAACTGGCAAGGCTTGACCCGCAGGCCGCGCGCGCAGGCGGCTGCGCAGTTGGGGACAAGGGCAAAAGGCAAGACTTGACCCCGAAGCTTGCCCGTGTGACCCCGCGGCCTCTGCTAACGCGCCAGCGTGCCACGATCTATCCGACCAGAGTGCAGGTCAACCGCGTAGTCGCCACCGTCCCAGCAGTACGCCCTCAATCCACCCGCTTCATCGAAGTAGATATTGGTGTAGGGGAACCGCTCCCCCGCCGAGGAGGCCGTTTCGATCTGCCAGACAACTTGACCTTCCGCAGAGACCAGGTACACGTTCCTATTGACGTCCTCCCATGGTCGCGTTCTTGGCTGACCCAGCATGTCGATCAACACGACTGAGGCTCCATCATCTACATCCAACTTCTTCTTCGGCTGCTGAAGTGCGTCTAGATTCATGGGAATGGCCGAGTGTTGAGGAAGCTACCTGAGGGGATATCCTGCAGTAGTTGGTACTGCACACCACCGCGAACAGGTACCCCCCACTGAGGCTGTGCACCAATGCGCCCAACTTGCATTTGCGTTCCGGCAGGAACTCGCACATCTGACAGATATGTCGGCTCACGTTCAAGCGCCAGATACTGGCGAACTTGTGCCGGCGTCATACCTGCTATTTCATCCGGTCGAACCATGAATCGGCCCTCGATGTTCGTCGGGCCATGAACGCGAACAAAATCCAAGTCTGAGCCGCTGACAAAGACCCTTGGTCGAGAGCCATCAGCATATGGCGGGAACCACCCTCGCTGCACAAATGGCGCATTTGCTTCTTCCGCTGCGATGGCGCGAAGTGCGGTGACTTGCCTCGCACCCGCCTCGCCCAGCAGCCCCCCAACGCCAATGCCCAGCATCGTTGAAGGCCCCGAAGCACCGAGGGCGTAAATGTCTCGGCGGTTGATCGCATCAATCTGCGCGATACCGGGCAGCGAGCGAACCGTGCCCGTGACGCCCAATCCGATTGTCCCGAGCGCACGCTTGGGGCGTCGAAGCGAAATTTGGCCCCAGCGAGGACAGTTTTTGCCGGGTTTGCAGGCCCATAGCTATAGCTATGGGACAAAAAGCCGGTGTTCAAGAAGTGCGGCGAAGCCAAAAATGGACCGCTGCGGCCAAATTGCAGCCGACGATCCCCAAGCCCGACAGGGTCCTGGCGGCCGACCCTTTCAATGCGCCATCCAAGATCGACGGTCGGCCGCAGGGCAGGGTGGCCACGCCAGTGGCGGAGGTGTCGGGTGGTGGCTGGCCTCACGTCGGCAACATCCACCAAGCGGCGCGTTGCGGGCGGCGCACCGGCCGGGTGTCACCCTCACCCGCCGTGGCTGCCCATGACGGTCGGCACCAGCCGGGGCGCCGGCGCGACGGGCGCAATCAGGCCGGGTTTTTCAAGCCCTTCACGGCGCTCAGCACGTCTTCAACGTGGCCCGCCACCTTGATGCCGCGCCACTCGGCACGCAACACGCCGTTGCCATCGATCAGAAAGGTACTGCGCTCAATGCCCTTGACCTTTTTGCCGTACATGATCTTGTTTTTGACCACGCCAAACATGTGGCAGAGCTTTTCTTCGGTGTCGGCAATCAGCTCGTACGGCAACTCCAGGTTCTGGCGGAATTTCTCGTGCGACGCCATGTTGTCGCGCGAGACGCCAAACACCACCGCGCCGGCCTTTAGAAACTCGGCATGCATGTCACGAAACTGCATGGCCTCGGTGGTGCAGCCGGGTGTGTGGTCCTTCGGGTAGAAGTACAGCACCACTGCGTGGCCGGCAAAGGCCTGCGGGGTGAACTTCACGCCGCTGGTGGCAAGGGCCTCAAACTCGGGCAGGTTTTTATTCAGCACAGGCGTCATGAGCGGGCCAATTCAGGCAGTCGGGCAAAACGGGGGGTCTGACGGGGTGGCCCATTCAGGCATAACCCCGGATTATAAAGTTACACCGCACGCCGATGAGGCCAGCGCGCTCAGGGTATGCCTGGTTTCAACGCTGCCGCCGGTGTGAGCAGCAGGGCTGCCACCGCCGACCGGCCCTCGCTCACCAGCACGTTGTAAGTGCGGCAGGCGGCCGGCGTGTCCATCGTTTCCACACCGATGCGATGCTCGATCAGCGCACGCATCAGCGCCGGCGAGACAAACTGGTGGCGTGGCCCGCTGCCAAAAATCACCAGCTCGGGCTGGAGCACCAGCAGGGCTTCAAAGTCGGCTGGCGTCAAATCGGCCGGCCGCGTCGGCGCCCAAGGCAGCACCGTGCCCTGCCACGGCACCAGCAGGCTGTGCCCAAAGCGAGTGTTGCCGGTGGCATTGCCCACCCACAGCGCATCGGCGTCGTGGCGGGTGATGACATTGGTGCCGGTGAGTTGATCGGGTTGAAATTTCATGGGGTTGGTGGGCCGGGGACTGGCGGGCAATCGCGGGCTTCAGGCAGGTGAATCGGCCGGGCCGAACGGCCTCTACCGAGAGACTAAAATTGTAGGCTTTGCAGCCACTTCAGCATTCGCCACGTCGGCCACCCCCGCCTTGCCAGGAGCCCTTTGTGCCCAATTCCGTGTTGCCTCCTGGGCTCAGGCCCATCGCCAAGTCGGCCAAGCTGGCCAACGTCTGCTACGACATTCGCGGGCCGGTGCTGGACAAGGCCCGCCAGATGGAGGACGAGGGCCAGAAAATCATCAGGTTGAACATCGGCAACATCGCCGCATTCGGGCTGGAGCCCCCCGACGAGATCGTGCAGGACATGATCCGCAACCTGCCGCATGCGGCCGGTTACACCGACAGCAAAGGGCTGTTTGCGCCGCGCAAATCGGTGGTGCACTACTGCCAGGAGAAAAAAATCGCCGGCGTGGCGGTGGACGATGTCTATCTCGGCAACGGCGCTTCCGAGCTGATCACCATGAGCATGAATGCCTTGCTCAACACCGGCGACGAGATTTTGGTGCCCGCCCCCGACTACCCGCTGTGGACGGCGTCGGTGGCGCTGTCCGGTGGCACGCCGGTGCACTATTTGTGCGATGAGCAGGCCGACTGGACGCCCGACATTGCCGACATCCGCAGCAAGATCACGCCCGCCACGCGCGGCATCGTGGTCATCAACCCGAACAACCCGACCGGCGCGCTGTACCCCGATGCCGTGCTGCGCGAGATTGTCGAGATCGCCCGCCAGCACCAGTTGATCATCTTTGCCGACGAGATTTACGACAAGACGCTGTTTGACGGCAACAGCCACACCAGCATCGCGTCGCTGGCCGATGACGTGCTGTTTTTGACCTTCAACGGCCTGAGCAAAAACTACCGCAGTTGCGGCTACCGCGCCGGCTGGATGATTGTCTCGGGCGACAAGCGCCACGCCAAAGACTACATCGAGGGCCTGAACATGCTGTCGTCGATGCGGCTGTGCGCCAACACCCCCGGCCAGCTGGCGATCCAGACCGCCCTGGGCGGCTACCAGAGCATCAAGGACCTGGTGGCACCCACTGGGCGCCTGTGCCGCCAGCGTGATCTGGCCTACAACCTGCTGACGCAGATCCCCGGGGTCAGCGTGGTCAAGCCCAAGGCCGCGCTCTACATGTTCCCCAAGCTCGACCCGAAGATGTACCCGGTGGCCGATGACCAGCAACTGGCCTATGAGTTGTTGGCTGAAGAAAAAGTGCTGATCGTGCAGGGCACCGGCTTCAACTGGATAGCGCCCGACCATTTTCGGCTGGTGTTTTTGCCCAACTCGGACGATCTGGCCGAGGCCATCGGCCGCATCGACCGGTTTTTGTCGCACTACCGCCGCCGCCACTCGGTTTGAATCCCGACCTTGCGAAAGAAGACCCTTCCATGACACCCATCCAGGTCGGCCTGCTCGGCATCGGCACCGTTGGCAGCGGCACTTTCAAAGTGCTGACCCGCAACCAGGCTGAGATTCGGCGCCGTGCCGGCCGGGGCATCGCCATCACGATGGTGGCCGATCTGGACACCGCCCGCGCCCGGGCCATCGTCGGGCCGGACATCAAGGTGGTGGCCGACGGCCGGCAGATCATCGCCAACCCCGAGATCGACATCGTGGTCGAGCTGATCGGTGGCTACGGCATTGCCAAGACCCTGGTGATGGAAGCGATTGCCGCCGGCAAGCATGTGGTCACCGCCAACAAGGCGCTGCTGGCGGTGCATGGCACCGAGATTTTTGCCGCCGCCAGCGCCAAAGGCGTGATGGTGGGCTTCGAGGCCGCTGTGGCCGGTGGCATCCCGATCATCAAGGCCCTGCGCGAGGGGCTGACGGCCAACCGCATCGAGTGGATCGCCGGCATCATCAACGGCACCACCAATTTCATCTTGAGTGAGATGCGCGACAAGGGGCTTGATTTTGCGGTGGTGCTGAAGGAGGCCCAGCGCCTGGGCTATGCCGAGACCGACCCCACCTTTGACATCGAGGGCGTGGACGCGGCGCACAAGGCGACGATCATGAGTGCGATTGCCTTCGGCACGCCGGTGCAGTTTGACCGGGCCCATGTCGAGGGCATCACCCAGTTGCAAGGCGCCGACATCCGCTACGCCGAGCAGTTGGGCTACCGCATCAAATTGCTGGGCATCACCAAGCGGCGCGATGACCTGCACGGCATCGAGCTGCGGGTGCATCCCACGCTGGTGCCGGCCAAACGGCTGATCGCCAATGTCGAGGGCGCGATGAACGCGGTGGTGGTGCAGGGCGACGCGGTGGGCACCACGCTGTACTACGGCAAGGGCGCGGGTGCCGAGCCCACCGCCAGCGCGGTGGTGGCTGACTTGGTGGACATCACCCGGCTGCACAC
>JANLOP010000155.1:0-37553 GCA_031366635.1 Betaproteobacteria bacterium
GCGCTGGCGGTGGGCCGGGCCGCGCTGGACGACATGATCACGCGGTCGATGAATACGCAGTTCCCCGGCGTCAACACCGACGGCGGCTCGGAGGTGAGCACTGCCGAAGGCACGGCCACGCTGTACCGCCTGTCGGTCACCCCGTCAGACGCCGGCAGCCATGACCAGACCGAAGGTCATCTCTGGGCCGACGGCTTTGCCGAGGTGCACATCGACTGCTGGCCCGACCCCGACGTCACCTTCAGCGGGCCGATCTTCCTGCGCGTCGCGCTGACCGAGACCGACACCGAATGCACGATGCAGGTCAAGCCCGAGATGGGCAAGTTTGATGCCGGGCAAAGCTGCTGCGATGTTTTTATCGACATCCTGATCCCGGTGGTGGGCATCATCATGCTGATCGTCATTGAAAACATGATCGACAAAGTGGGCGGCCAACTGGCGGCTGATTTTGCCGGCCAGCAGGCCCGCAGCATCGAGGCCCTGCCGCCGTTTGTGGCCGGCGTGGCCGAGTTGCAAGCCTGCCTTGAAGACCTGCGGCTCAGCAGCCAGGGCATGGTCTTCCCGGGCAAGCTGCGCATCCGCCGCGAAGGCCGCAGTTTTGAAGACCTGGCCGACAGCGGCAACCTGCCCAGGCCCTGAGCGTGCGCTGCCGCACCGCCAATGCCACGCCCACCGATCCACCGAACCACCGAACCCCACAGGAGCTTGCACCATGCCCACCATTCGCGGATTCGTCGAGCGGCTTGAAGTCGGCCGCGCCGGCTTGGCAGTTGCCAGCCTGCTGCATGACGACGGCAGCCAGGCCGACTACCTGCTGCCCGACCTGGACGCCGACCCCGAGCGCTTCAATGAGCGGCTGTCCAAGCTGGGCCTGCTGCGCGACGCGATGTCGCGCGCCGAGCCGGTGGAGATCGAATACAGCCAGGACGGCCAGGAAGGCGGCAATCCACCGCGCAGCATCGACCGGGTGTGCCGCATCACCCGCGACATGTTGGCGGCCAACGGCGCCACCGATCGCCTGACCGTGTCGGTGGTTGGCATCGGCCTGCTGGCCGACAACCGCAGCGGCGCGCGTGCCGAGACCAGCGACCGGGCCAGCGTGGTGACGATGACGGCGGCCGGCGCGCTGGCCGCCTACCTGCTGGACCTGCAATTGCCCGAGCGGGCGGTGGCGGCGGCGATGCTGCAAATGCTGCGCGACGCCCAAGCCAGCGGCCAGCCGGTGACGCTGGTGGTGGACGGCAAGACCCAGCGCATCGCGGGGGTCGAGGTGGGTGGCGGCGGTGCGGCGCTGGGGCCGGGCAATGACACGGTCGTCGATGGTTTTGTCGAGACGGTGGCCATCGCGCCCAGCCTGGCGCCGATGAGCAACCTGGCGCTGGTCGAGTTCACCACCGCGCCGCCGTTCAGCGCGGCCGGCAATGTGGTGCCGCTGGTGCCCTTCACGCCCGCGCCGACCACCTTTCTGGTGGTTCAGGGCTCGGCCGAATACGACTTGTTCGTCGCCGGCCTGCGCGACAAGCTGCGCATGCGCGTGCTGCTGGGCGCCAGCGTGGGCCGCAGCGGCGGTGGCAACGACACGTCGTCCAACGACGGCTTGGCGAATGACAACGCCGCGCCGGGCCTGGCGCGCCGGCCCATGAACCGGCTTTTTTCGGCCACGCCGGGGGCGACCCGCAGCGACGGCACGGCCGACGCCGAGGCCCTGCATCTGGTGCGCGCCACCCAACTGGTGGCCGCGCTGGCCTCGGCCAGCCGGCCGGTGTGGATCCGCATCGCCCGCCAGTCGCTCGACCAGGGGCCCGACGGCGTGGCCTGCACCGACGGCCTGCCGTCCAATGACCTGAGCCCGCAAAGCCTGCGCGACCTGCGCCTGCCGTACACCGCCGAGTGGACCGGCTGGGGCTGCTTCAACCCCGGCGTCTACCGCCTGCAGTTTGAGCTGGGCGTCGAGTTCGAGGCCTTCATCGACTGCAAGCCGCTGTGTCTGCACCCCAGCGACGACGGCAAAGTGCAGTTTGCCCATGCCTGCCTGCATGACGCGCATGAGGTGCGGGTGGTGCTCAAACGCTGGACCTGCACGCAAGTTTTCCGCATGGATGTCTACCGCATCCGCTAGGCTACGCGCCTTCACCGAGGGGGTTGCACGATGGCCGATCCACAAGATGTCACGCTGCGCCAAGCCGAGGGCGACGCGCTGCGGGTCGCCCTCGACGGCACGCTCAAAGCCCAGCACCACGGCGCGCTGCGGGTGCACGGTGATGCCCAGGCCGACGCGCTGCAGCACCGGGTGGGCGCCGAGCTGGTGCACGCCACGCCGCCCGACCGGCCGCTGGTGCACATGATGCTGTGGGACGCCGAGCGCCAGGTCAGCGGCCGCCTGACGATTTCAGGCGACGCGGCGGCGCCGGTGCATGCTGCACTGCACCACAGCTTCGACAACGAGCACCGCCAGTCGCACCGCATCGACACGTCGCTGGTGGCGCCGGTGCACCACGCGCTGCAAATGCGCACGCCGCTGCAGGTGCGCTTTTGCAACACCTGGCAGATCGCGTCTGACTATTCGCTGGAAATCCGCCTCGGCGACAACCGGGTGATCGGCGTGCGGCTCACCGGCGCCACCATCGCCAAACCGCTGCCGTGCCCCGACGACAATGATTGCGGCCCGCCCGTCATCACCCACCCGATGCACCCCTGAGCCGCAGCTTTGAGCCGCACCTTTGAGCATGAGCGACCCGCAAGCCCAGCCCGGCAGCCCGCCCCATCCGCCAGCGCCTGAGCCGCTGGCGCCCGACCTGGCGGCCAGCCTGGCCGGCGTGGTGGACGCAGCACTGGGCGTTGGCGTGTCGCTGGCCCGGGCCGTGGCCGAGGCCACAGCGCTGGGCAAGCCGGTGGCGCCGCTGCCCAGCGGCACGCCGGCCGTCCAGGCCATCGTGCGCTACAGCGTGGCCGCGCTGGGCAACCTGGCCCAGGCGGTGATGTCGAGCGCGCAGGGTGCGCAAGGCGTGCGCAGGGCGGCGCCCGGGGCGGCTGCACGGGGCGCGGCAGGGGGTGGGGCAGGCAGTGCGGCCTCGGGTGCGGCGGCCTCCACCGGTGCGGCCCGCCCGGCCGGCCCGCGGGTGCAGGCCGGCGCCGTGCTGCGGGTGCCGTTGTCGGTTGAGAACCCGGGCGACCGGCCGATGCCGGGCTTGCGGCCGGCGCTGCGTCGGGTGCGCCGTGTGGGTGGTGCAGGCGCTGCGGGCGGTGCGGGCGGTACGGCTGGTGGGGACGCATCAGCGCGCCTGCCGGCATCGGCCGTGACGTTCTCGCCGCTGCGCTTTGATGTTGCGCCGCATGATTTCGAAAAGCTGGTCGTCGAGATCGCCGTGCCTGCCGGTCTGCCGGCCGGCGACTACGAACTGACTTTGGCGCTGGGCGACGACGAGCCCGACCTGCCGCTGCGCTTCACCGTGCTGGCGCCGGCAGCCTGAGGGCGGGTAAACAGGCCAGCCCGTGCGCCGGCAACGGGCGCCAGCGGCCGCTCAAGCGGATCGAACGGTGAGGGCAGATCGCGGCCGGTCTATCGCGGTTTCAACCAGCTCCACGCCAAAAACATAGGTGGTGGACAGCGCGTCCATGCCCAGATCCACCGCGCGGTGGGCGTCGCTGCGCACGCGAGCCAGCAACGGATGGGCCCGCGCCTGCTCCAGCGCCTTGGCCGACACCACCTTGTCGCGCAATGACTCGGCCACGGTGAGCGCCATTGCCAGCTCACGCTCCAGCACGCCGACACTGTCTTCGGCCAGGCTGCGGGTCTGGCGCGCCAGCTTGCGCACCGCGACCAGCACGTCTTCGAGACCGGCGCGGTCGGCGTCGCTGGCGCTGGCGGCAGGGGCGGCGTTGGAGGGGGTGATTTCCAGGCTCATGGGTGGGCTCCGGTGGGGTCGATGGAGGCGGCGTTGGTGGCCGGTTTGGCGGCCACTTTGGCGCTTGGGTAGGCGCTTGGGTAGGCGCTTGGGTAGGCGGCTGGGTGGGCGGCTGGGTGGGCGGCGGAACCGGCGACAGCCCCAGGGCTTTGCGGGCCGGCGGGCGTTTGATCGCGCAGCGCCACCAGCGCGCTGGGCAGCTTGAACACCATGTCTTCGGGCAGGCCCAACGCATGCACCTGCAAGCCCGGCCGCCACTGCCGCAACCGGGCCACGGTGGCCGTCACCAGTGCCTCGGGGGCCGACGCGCTGGCGCTCAGGCCCAGGTTCTCGATGCCGTCCAGCCAGGCCGGGTCTAGGTCGTCAGCGTTTTCGATCAGCCGCGCCGGCACGCCGGCTTCTTGCGCCACCTCCACCATGCGCAGCGAGTTCGAGCTGTGCGGTGCGCCGATCACCAACACCAACTCACTGTGCCGGCACAGCAGGCGCACAGCGTCCTGGCGATTCTGGGTGGCGTAGCAGATGTCGGCATGGTGCGGGCCCTGCAGCGCGGGGAAGCGCTGGCGAAGCACCGCCACCACCCGCTTGACGGTGTCATTGGCCAGCGTGGTTTGGGTAACGTAGGCCACCGTGGACGGGTCGGGCACGCTCACCAGCCGCGCTTCATCCTCGTCTTGCACCACCTGGATGCCGCCGCCAGCGGGGTTGGTGTACTGGCCCAGCGTGCCGTCCACCTCGACATGGCCGCGGTGGCCGATCAGCAACACGGCGCGGCCGGCCAGTGAGTGCGCGATGACCTCAAAATGCACCTTGCTCACGAGAGGGCAGGTGGCATCAAACAGCCGCAAATGGCGCCGGCTGGCGTCGGAAAACACCTGTGGCGGCGCGCCGTGGGCGCTGACCACCGCCAGCGCACCGGCCGGGATCTGCGCCACCTCGTCCACAAAAACTGCGCCCCGCGTGCGCAAGCCGTCTACCACGCTGCGGTTGTGCACGATCTCGTGGCGCACGTAGACCGGCGCCTGGCTGACGGCCAGCAACTCGTCCACCATCTTGACTGCACGCTCAACGCCGGCGCAAAAACCGCGCGGGTTGGCTAGCCACACGTTCATGATGACGCCTCTTTTGCAGGGATATCACACGCGGCAGTATGCGTGTCGTGCCAGGCGCTGGCAAGACAGGTATTGGGGATAGCCCGGACGCCAGGCGCAGCTTCGGGCACGGCGCGTGGCTGACGGCCGATGGGCCCACCGACTTGCCGGCGGCCTGGCCCGGCGGCTGGCCTCACCGGCTTGACGAGCGCCAGGTGCGTACATGGGCTGTACATCTCCCTCACCTTTGCAGCACCTCATGGCAGCAGCCGTCGAGCGGATCGTTGTGCAGACCACCGCAGCGGACAAACAAGCCATCGCCGCAAGGGCCAAGGGGCTCAAGCTGCCGATTTCTGAGTTGATGCGGCGTGGCGCATTTGCCTACCAGCCGGGTGATCCGGCTGGTAGCGCATTTAGAGTTGTTGACCGGCGCTGCGCCGGTCAAGCGGCTGCGGGGCGATTCATAGGATCATCGGTGCTGGCCCGGCGCATCCATCGCTGACTACCACGCTTGCCGGATAGCTGGCCGGCAGCCCGGTGTGGCCAAACAGCTTGTCGCGCAGCGTGCCCGGGCGGTAAGCCGTCTTGAACAGCCCGCGCGATTGCAGCCACGGCACCACCCAGCGGCCGAAATCGGCAAAACATTCTGCTGCCACGGTGCGCGACAGATTGAAGCCGTCCACGCCAGCCGCCGCAACCCACTCGATCAGCGCCTCGGCCACCTGGCCGGCCGAGGCCACCAGCGGCGCTTGGCGGCTGCCCAACACCATTTGTTGCAGCAATTTGCGCTTTGTGCACTGCGCGCCCCGGCTGCGCGCAACCGCCTCGATGTTGGATGTGATGGCCTGGCTGGCGCCGGCCTGCACCGGCTCGTCCAGGTCGGGCCGCGCGGGCGGCGCGGTCGAGGTAGCCGGTGACGATGTTCCAGCCGCTGCGCCCGTTGCTCAGGGGGGCGAGCGTGCACAGGCGGCGGGCAAACAGGTAGGCGCCGCGTAAATAAGGTTGGCCGTCACGCCAAAACCCAGGTGCGTGGTGGCGCCGGCCAGCGCCGGGATCAGCAGCATCGGGTCGTTCGCCGGCAGCTGCACCGCGCCGCGCAATGCCGCATCGGCATTGCCGCCGTCAAGGTCGTACACGCCCACCACATCGGCCAGAAACAGCCCGTCAACCAGCCCGGCTTCCAGGGTTTGGGCCAGCGCCGTCCAGCAATGGATGTCGAGGTAGCGGGTGGACTGGTCGCGCGCATACGTCCACAGCCCCTGCTGGACAGGGCCGACACAGTTCATGTCGAAGGCGTTGAGCACGATCTGGCGGGGCATGCTGGGCAGCGTGCTTGCAAATTGGCGGCTGTCAGACCGAAATCAGCGCATCGGCTTGATGCGGTAAATCGCGTTGTTGCGGTTGGCGGTGAAATACACCGTGCCGTCGGCCGCCACCGTCACGCCGGTGGCCACGTAGGGCGGCGGCATGCCGGGGCCGCCTGCCAGGCCGATCGGCAGGTTCTCGGCCACGGTGCGGCGCTGGTTGCGGGCCAGGTCCAGCTCGGTCAGCCGGCCGGCTGCGGCCTCGGCCACCACCAGCGTGCCCCACGGGGTGAAGGCAATGCCTTCGGGCAGGGCCAGTTGGTCGGCCACTTGCGTTTTTGTGCCGTCGGACAGCTTGATGCGCTGCACGTTGCCGGCCGCCTCGCTGACGTACAAATCACCGTCCGGGCCCAGCACCATCTGCACCGGGCCGGCCAGGCCCGAGGCCAGCACCCGCCGCGTGTCGTAGTTGGGGCCGCTGGCTGCCACGATGCTGCCGGTGGCGATCTCGGCCACCAGCACGCTGCCGTCTTCGAGTGGCAGCGCGTCATACGGCGCCTTGAAGCCGTGCAGCAGGATGTCGGATTGCAGCGTGGCGCGGTCGATCATCTGCACCGTGCCGGTGAACCACGAGGCCAGCGCGATCTTTTTGGACGACAGGCCGACGGCAAACGGGTATTCCATCGTCACGTCCGTTGCGTGCATGCGGCGCAGGTCTTGCACTGCGCCGGTGCTGGCGTCCACTTTGCGGAAGGCAAACACATCGGTCACCCACAGCGCGTTGCCGTCGGCCTTGATGCCCGACGGCACGGCCAGTTTGCCGCTGGTCAGCAGGCGCACCGCGCCGGTGTCGGGGTTGACGGCCTGAATGCTGTTGTCGGCCATGTTGGAGACATACACCGTACCGTCGGGCGCGATGGCCAGGTTGTCGAGGGCGCTGGCCAGCCGGGCCACCACCGTCTTGGCGCCGGTGTCGAGGGCCACTTTGGCCAGCTCACCGGTGGCCGCGTCCACCACCCAGACATTGCCCTTGCCGTCCAGATTGGCGGCGGCCGGGGTCTCGAAGCTGGCGCTGATCACGCTGACCGCGCCGTTGGCCGGATCGACCTTGACCACGCTGCGCTTGAACCACAGCGGGCCGTACAAAAAGCCGTCCGGCCCGACCTCAAAGCCGTTCAAACCGCCCAGGTCTTTGGCGATCAGCCGGGGCGGCTTGACGCCGGCCACGTCGATCTCCCACAGCGCGTCGCCCAGAAACACCTGCGACGCATACAGCTTGCCGTTGCGGCGGTCAAAGTCGAGTGAGTTCAGCCCCGGCAGGCCTTGGGCCAGCAAGCGCATCGGCGCGCGGTCGTTCTCGCGGTAGCGGATAGCGCCCGACAGGTAGTTGGTCCAGGCCATCTCACCGTTCGGGCCGATGGCGATGTCGTCGGCCTGGCCCTCCGGGCCGCCCACCAGAATCTTCGCCGCCCCGGTCTGGCGGTCCACCTCCCAGATCGCATTGCCCACCACGCTGCCGGCCAGCAGCCGGCCCTGTTTGTCGATGGCCAGACCGTGCACGCCGGTGAAGCTGGACGGCGCCACCACCACCTCGGGCGGCGCCCAACTGGCAGGGCGGGTGGGGCCTAAGCTGGCGCAAGCCGACAGCAGCAGTGAGAGCGTGACAAGACAGGGGGTGATCCAGCGGCGCATCAACGGTCTCCTCGGGGTTGGCGGTGCTGCCGATCACTCTAGAGCGGCCGCTGGCCATCGGGTGTCGCCGGTTTGACGCCTGGCCCGCCAAGTTGCCCGCCCGCAGGCGCCCGGGATAAACCCTGAAATCGGCTTGGCCACGTGATCGGGTCACCTTGGCGATTGGCGATGCGGCGCTGGCAGTGCAATCTCGGCCCTGCGCCGACCGGGCGCGACCGAAGATACCAGCCGATGCCCACCGCCACGCCTTCAACCCCAGCGCCGCTGCCCGCCGATCCGGCGCACCCTGCGCCGCCTGCTGCACCGCAGACCGCACAGCACCCCGCACCGCATACCGCAGCGCCCACCGGCCGCGCCCGCCACATCCCCTTTCTGGCGCTGCTCGGTGCGCGCTTGCAGAGCGAGGCCGACGGCGTGGCGGTGGTGGTGCTCGATTTGCGGCCGGATCTGCTGAACAACCACGGCGGCGGCCACGGCGGGGTGGTGATGGCCTTGCTGGACAGCGCGATGGCCAATGCCGCGCTCAGCAAGGTGGATTACAGCCGTGAGGTGGTGACCATCGACATGCACATCGCCTTCATGCGGCCAGCGGCGGGCCGGCTGCTGGCCACCGGCCGGGCCACCGGTGGCGGCCGCTCGGTGTGTTTTTGCGAGGCCGAGATCAGCGACGCCGACGGCCAGGTGATGGCCAAGGCGATGGCCACCTTCCGCTACCGGGCGGCCGGGCCGTCGCAGGCCGGTGAATGAGCGTGCGCACCACCGAAAGCCCAACCGAAAGCCGACCATGAGCATCGTCATCCCCAAACCGTCGTGGATGGACAGCGACCTTGAGCAGCTCGCTGACACCACCAACCGCTTTGCCGACCACGAATGCCTGCCGCATGACGAGCGCTGGCGTGCCCAGCGCCACGCCGACCGCAGCATCTGGACCCAGGCAGGCGCGGCCGGCCTGCTGTGCGCCAGCATCCCCGAGCAATATGGCGGTGGCGGTGGCCACTTTGGCCATGAGGTGGTGATCACCCAGGCGCTGGCTTACAAGATGGCCGGCGGGTTCTCCAACAGCGTGCACTCGGGCATCGTGGCGCACTACATCCTGCGCTACGGCACTGAAGCGCAAAAGCAGCGCTGGCTGCCGAAGATGGCCAGCGGTGAGCTGGTGGCCGCCATCGCCATGACCGAGCCCGGCGCCGGCACGGATTTGCAGGCCATCCGCAGCAGCGCCCGGCGCGAAGGTGACCACTACCTCATCAACGGCGCCAAGACCTTCATCACCAACGGCCTGCATGCCAACCTGGTCTGCTTGGTGGTGCGCACCGGGCAAGAGCAAGGCGGCAAAGCCATCAGCCTGGTGATGGTGGAGACCGACGGCCTGGCCGGATTCCGGCGCGGCAAGCTGCTGGACAAGGTGGGCCAGCACACCATCGACACCGCCGAGCTGTTTTTTGACGACATGCGCGTGCCTTGCCAGCAGTTGCTGGGTGTTGAGGAGGGCCGGGGCTTTGTGCAGTTGATGGAGCAACTGCCGCGTGAGCGGCTGATCATCGGTGTGGGCGGTGTGGCCACGATGGCCCGCGCCATCGACGAGACCCTGGCATACGTGCAGCAGCGCCAGATCTTCGGCAAGCCGCTGATGGCGATGCAGAACACCCGCTTCAAGCTGGCCGAATGCCAGACCAAGCTGTGCATCGCGCGCAGTTTTGTCGATGATTGCATCGTCAGATCACTGAACAACACGCTCGACCTGGCCACCGCCGCGATGGCCAAATGGTGGGTCAGCGAGATGATGGGCCAGGTGGTGGACGAATGTGTGCAACTGCACGGCGGCTACGGCTACATGATGGAATACCCGATTGCCCGGCTGTATGCCGACGCCCGCGTGGGCCGCATCTACGGCGGCAGCAACGAGGTGATGAAAGAGCTGATCGCCCGCACGATGGACGGCGGCAAACGGTGAATCCCGGCTTGTTTATGCTGTCCAGCTTGCGCGTCTGCGGCCAGCCGATCTGGCGCAGCGCTGTGTTGATCCCACCCACCGAGGACTGACCCGATGACCGACCTCAACTCAACCGGCAGCGGCATGCTCGATGGCAAGGTGGTGCTGGTCACCGGTGCCGGCGGCGGCATCGGCCGCGACATCGCGCTGCAATGCGCCGCCCAGGGCGCCAGGGTGGTGGTCAACGACCTGGGGGCGTCGCTGGCCGGTGAGGGCGGTGACGCCGGCCCGGCGCAGCGCGTGGTCGAAGAGATCCAGGCGCTGGGCGGCCAGGCCAGCGCCAACAGCGACAGCGTGGCGGACAACGCCGGCGCCAATCGCATGGTGCAGGTCGCGCTCGATGTGTTTGGCCGCATTGATGCGGTGGTCAACAACGCCGGCATCCTGCGGGATCGGTTCTTCCACAAGATGAGCGCTGACGAGTTTGATGCGGTCATCAAGGTGCACCTGTACGGCGGGTTTTATGTCAGCCGGGCGGCGGCCCCCCATTTCAAAGAGCAGGGCAGCGGCGCGTACCTGCACATGACCAGCACGTCGGGCCTGATCGGCAATTTTGGCCAGGCCAATTACGCGGCGGCCAAACTGGGGCTGGCCGCGCTGAGCAAAAGCATTGCGCTGGACATGCAGAAGTTCAATGTGCGTAGCAACTGCATCGCGCCGTTTGCCTGGAGCCGGATGATCGGCGCCATCCCCACCGACAAACCCGAAGAAAAAGCCCGGGTCGCCCGCATCCAGCAAATGACGCCGGCCAAAATCGCGCCAGTGGCGGTGTTTTTGGTCAGCGACGCGGCGCGTGAGGTGACCGGCCAGATTTTTGCGGTGCGCAACAACGAGATTTTCTTGATCAGCCAGCCCCGGCCCGAGCGCAGCGTGCACCGCAGCGACGGCTGGACGGCCGAGACCGTGGCCTCGCATGCCATGCCGGCGCTGAAAGCCGGTTTTTATGGGCTCGACCGGTCGGGTGATGTGTTCACCTGGGATCCGATTTAGTGCGGTGCGCGCCGCTACCCGACCACCCGCCACGCCACCCGCCACAGGAGCCCCCATGAACATCGTGTGCATCGGCGGCGGCCCGTCCGGCCTGTACTTTGGCCTGCTGATGAAGCTGCAACAGCCCGGCCACCAGATCACCGTGGTCGAGCGCAACAAGCCTTACGACACCTTCGGCTGGGGGGTCGTGTTCTCCGATGCCACGATGCACAACATGCGGCGCTGTGACCCGGTCAGCGCCGCGCAGATCGAGGGCGCGTTCAACCACTGGGACGACATCGAGCTGCACTTCAAGGGCGCGGTGATCCGCTCGGGCGGCCACGGCTTTGTCGGCATCGGCCGGAAAAAGCTGCTCAACATCCTGCAGACGCGCTGTGAGCAGTTGGGCGTTGACCTCCTCTTCGAGACCGAGGCCGAATCCGACCTGGATTTCCCGGACGCCGATCTGGTGGTCGCCAGCGACGGCATCAACTCGCGCATCCGCAGCCGGTACGCCAGCACCTTCCAGCCCGACATCGTGCAGCGGCCGAACCGGTTTATCTGGCTGGGCACGCACAAAACCTACGACGCCTTCACCTTTTTGTTCGAGAAAACCGAGCACGGCTGGTTTCAGGCCCATGTCTACCAATTTGACGACAGCACCGCCACTTTCATCGTCGAATGCCCCGAGCACGTCTGGCTGGCCCACGGGCTGGACCAGGCCGACACCGCGCTGTCCATCGCCTTCTGCGAAAAGCTGTTTGCCGCCCACTTGGAGGGCGAAAAACTGCTCAGCAATGCCCGCCATCTGCGCGGCTCGGCCTGGCTCAACTTCCAGCGCATCACCTGCCAGCAGTGGTCGCTGTTCAATGGCCAAAGCCATGTCGTGCTGATGGGCGATGCGGTGCACACGGCGCACTTTGCCATCGGCTCGGGTACCAAACTGGCCATCGAGGACGCAATCGAGCTGGCCCGGCTGTTTGCTGAAACCGGCAACGACGCTGGGCAAATGCCCGTCGATCCAATGCCCGCCGGGCAAGTTCCCCTCGATCAAATGCCTGCCGTGCTGGCCCGCTACCAGGCGCTGCGCCAGGTGGACGTGTTGCGGCTGCAAAACGCCGCGTGGAACGCGATGGCCTGGTTTGAGGTGTGTGGTGAGCGCTATTGCGAGCAATTTGACCCGCCGCAGTTCATGCTGTCGATGCTCACCCGCAGCCAGCGCATCAGCCATGAGAACCTGCGGCTGCGCGACGCACAGTGGCTGGGTGACTACGAGCGCTGGTTTGCGCGCCGCGCCGGGCTGCAGATCGCTGACGACCAAGCGGCGCCGCCGCCGATGTTCACGCCATACACCGTGCGCGGCCTGACGCTGAAAAACCGGGTCGTCGTCTCGCCGATGGCCCAATATTCGGCGCTGCACGGCATCCCGGGCGACTACCACCTGGTGCACCTGGCGGCCAGGGCAATGGGCGGCGCCGCGCTGGTGATGGCCGAGATGACCTGCCCGTCGCCCGACGCCCGCATCACGCCCGGCTGCCCGGGGCTGTGGAACGACGACCAGCAGCGCGCCTGGCAGCGCATCGTCGGCCATGTGCACCAGCACACCGATGCGGCCATTGGCCTGCAACTGGGCCATGCCGGTGCCAAAGGATCGACCAACGCACCGTGGCAGGGCAACGGCGCTGACCAGCCGCTGGCCAGCGGCAACTGGCCGTTGTTCTCGGCCTCGGCCCAGCCGTATCTCGCCGATGGCGCACTGCCGCAGGCCATGACCGGTGCCGACATGGCCCGCGTGCTGGACGACTTTGTGGCCGCCACCCGGCGTGCCGCCGACGCTGGCTTCGATTGGCTGGAGCTGCACTGTGCCCACGGCTATTTGCTGTCGTGCTTCATCTCACCGCTGACCAACCTGCGGGGTGACGAGTGCGGCGGCAGCCTGGACAAGCGCCTGCGCTTTCCCGTGCAGGTGTTTGCCGCGATGCGCGCCGCCTGGCCGGCCCAGCGGCCGATGTCGGTGCGCATCTCGGCCCAGGATTGGGTGGCAGGCGGCACCACGCCGGCCGATGCGGTGTTGATCGCCCGGGCCTTCAAGCAGGCCGGGGCCGACCTGATCGATTGCTCATCCGGCCAGGTGAGTGCGGCGCAGAGGCCGGTCTACGGCCGCATGTACCAAACCCCGCTGGCCGACCAGATCCGCCAAGAAGCCGGCATTGCCACCATCGCGGTCGGCGCCATCAGCGAGGCCGACCATGTGAACAGCATCATCGCCGCCGGCCGGGCTGACCTGTGCGCCATCGGCCGGCCGCACCTGGCCAACCCGGCCTGGACGCTGACCGAGGCCGCCCGCATCGGTTACACGCCGGTGGCTTGGCCCCGGCAATACCGCGCGGCCCAACGGCAAATGGAGGCGCTGTTCCAGCGCCAGCGGGCGCAGGTCGGCCCAGCCAGCCCAGCCAGCCCGGCAAGCCCGGCCAGCCAAACCAAGCTCAGCGCGACCACCGCGCCCATGCCGCAGGACAAGCCATGACCCCCGACAACACCGACACCTCCCACCGCATCGACCCGGCGCTGCTGGCCGGCAACCGCCAGCCGCTGGCCGGCTATGTGGCGGCGCACTTCGGCTGGCAGGTGGCGGCCGGCGTGGCCACCGTCACGCTGAACCGGCCCGAGCGCAAAAACCCGCTCACCTTCAGCGCCTACGCCGAGCTGCGTGATCTGTTTGGCCGGTTGAAGCAGGCTGACGATGTGCACGCGGTGGTGGTCACTGGCGCCGGTGGCAACTTTTGTTCGGGCGGTGATGTGCACGAGATCATCGGCCCGCTGCTGCAACTCAAAGCACCCGAGTTGCTGATGTTCACCCGCATGACCGGTGATCTGGTCAAGGCCATGCGCGGCTGCCCGCAGCCCATCGTCGCGGCCATCGACGGCATCTGCGCCGGCGCTGGTGCCATCATCGCGATGGCGTCGGATCTGCGGCTGGGCACGGCCCGCAGCAAGACGGCGTTTCTGTTCAACCGGGTGGGCCTGGCCGGCTGCGACATGGGCGCTTGCGCCATGCTGCCCCGCTTGATCGGCCAGGGCCGGGCCAGTGAGCTGCTGTACACCGGCAGGGCGCTGGGCGGTGACGAGGCTGAGCGCTGGGGCTGGTTCAACCGCCTGTGCACGCCCGAGGCCCTGCAAACCGAGGCCCACGCGCTGGCTGCCGATCTGGCCGCCGGGCCGACGTTTGCGAATGGCATCACCAAAACCATGTTGCAGCAAGAGTGGGCCATGACCATCGAGCAGGCCATCGAGGCCGAGGCCCAGGCCCAGGCGCTGTGCATGCTGACGCAGGATTTTGGCCGCGCCTACCACGCTTTTGTGGCGCGCGGCCAGCCGGTGTTCCAGGGCGATTGAGCCGGTTGAGCCGGTTGATCCGGTTGACCCGACTTTCCCGACAGGCCCAGGTGCTTGATCTCAACGGAGCCGACGCCATGACCGCTGCCAACCCGCAAATCCTGCTGCCTGCCGGCTGGCCCCGGCCCCGGGGCTATGCCAACGGCGTGGCCACCCGGGGCCGGCAGGTGTTCATCGCCGGCATGGTCGGCTGGGACGCGCAAGGCGTTTTCCACAGCGACGATTTTGCTGAGCAGGCGCGCCAGGCGCTGGCCAACATCGTGGCCGTGCTGGCCGAGGCCGGCGGCAAGCCCCAGCACATCGTGCGGCTGACCTGGTATGTGCTGGACAAACACGAGTACCTGGCCGCCGGCAAGGCGGTGGGCGCGGCCTTCAAGGCGCTGATCGGCCACTACCACGCGGCAATGTCGGCGGTGGAGGTGCGGGCGCTGATCGAAGACCGGGCCCGGCTGGAGATCGAGGCCACGGCGGTGATCCCGGACGGCGCGGCGGATTGAGGGGCACGGCATGGCCCCGATTGCCGCTCCGCCTGCCGTCAGCCCTGCTGCCAGCCCCGCCCCGTCCACCACCGCCCACACCGCCCACACCGACCCCTTTGCCCGCGACCGTCTGCCCGCAGCCGATGCCCTGCCCGAGTTTTTATTCGAGCTGCCGGCGCTGCAATTCCCTGACCGGCTGAACTGCGCTTTTGAGCTGCTGGGCCGGCGCATCGAACAGGGCTGGGGCCCGCGCCGCTGCTTGATCGGTGACGACGGCACGGTCTGGACTTACGCCGATCTGCACAACCAGGCGCAGCGCCTGGCCCGGGTGCTGGTGTCGGACATGGGCTTGCAACCCGGCAACCGGGTGCTGCTGCGTTCCGCCAACTGCCCCATGCTGGTGGCCTGCTGGTTTGCGGTGGTGCTGGCCGGCGGCATCGCCGTGGGCACGATGCCGATGCTGCGCAGTCGTGAACTGGGCCAGATCATCGACAAGGCGCAGATCAGCCACGCGCTGTGCGACGCCGCGCTGGCTGACGAGCTGGTGGCGGCGCAGGTGGCATCAACCTGGCTGCGAGAAATCCGCTGCTTCAGCAGCGCGGCGGCCGATGGCCTGGACGCGCTGGCGGCGCGCCAGCCGGCGCAGTTCAGCCCCGTGGACACGGCGGCCGACGATGTCTGTCTGCTGGCCTTCACCTCCGGCACCACCGGCCAGCCCAAGGCCACGATGCACTTGCACCGCGACGTGCTGGCGGCTTGCGCCTGTTTTCCGCCGCACGTGCTGCGCGCCGAGGCCAGCGATGTCTTCATCGGCAGCCCGTCGCTGGCCTTCACCTTTGGCCTGGGCGGCCTGGTGCTGTTTCCGATCAGCGTGGGCGCGGCCAGCGTGCTGTTGGCAAAAGCCGCAGCGCCCGATCTGCTGGCCGGCATCGCCCGCTTTGGCGCCACCGTGCTGTTCACGGCGCCCACCTCGTACCGGGCGATGGCCG
Source organism: Betaproteobacteria bacterium (assembly GCA_031366635.1). GTDB lineage: Bacteria > Pseudomonadota > Gammaproteobacteria > Burkholderiales > Burkholderiaceae_C > Pseudaquabacterium. Next base: position 15,819 of record JANLOP010000155.1, read on the forward strand.
ACGCGGCGCGGGCCGGTGGCGCTTGGGCCGGCTTGAGCGTGGCGCAGGGCGGCACGCTGCGCAAATGCGTCTCGGCCGGTGAGGCGCTGCCGGCCGCCACCCGGGCGCTGTGGCGCCAGGCCACCGGCATCGAGCTGATCGACGGCATCGGCGCCACCGAGATGCTGCACATCTTTATCGCCGCCGACGAGCATGACGCCCGGCCCGGCGCCACCGGCCGGGTGGTGCCGGGCTACCGCGCCTGCGTGCTGGGCGATGATTTGCAGCCTTTGCCGCCTGGCCAGGTGGGCCGGCTGGCCGTCAAAGGCCCGACCGGCTGCCGCTACCTCGATGACCCCCGCCAGGCGCTGTATGTGCAGGGCGGCTGGAATCTGACCGGTGATGCGTACTTGCAAGACGCCGACGGTTACTTTTTCTTCCAGTCGCGCACCGACGACATGATTGTTTCGGCCGGCTACAACATCGCCGGGCCCGAGGTCGAAGACGCCTTGCTGCGCCACCCGGCGGTGGCCGACTGCGCGGTGATCGGCGCACCCGACGCCCGGCGCGGCCAGATCGTCAAGGCGTTTGTGGTGTTGCGGGCCGGCGTGGTGGCCGACGCGGCCTGCGTGATGGCGCTGCAAGACTTTGTCAAAGCCAGCATCGCGCCTTACAAATACCCTCGGACGATTGATTTTGTGGCCGCCTTGCCGCGCACGGCCACTGGCAAGTTGCAGCGGTTTCGGCTGCGGGAGGGTTGACGCCCTCTCCCGCACGCGGGGGAGGGTGAGGGTGGCGAAGGCCAAGTACCGGTGGCGGCTGACAGGTGCCGGGATTCGGCCCGGCGGCCGCCTCCCTTTCTTTTTTGCGCAAGGACGCAAAGAAAAGCGCTTGCAAACAGTTTCTATGTCACGCTGACCGACTGCGATTTAGATCAGGCAGTACTGACTCGCCCGCCCGGCGGGCTCGGACAGGGGGGGGCGACTTTTTACCCGGGTGCCAGCCTCCAGTTTTTTCTCGGCAACGATGTCTGCTCGCCTAACGGGCTGCGGTGCGGGCTGGGAGGTTGATCAGCAAGCACTCGCTTCCTCACCCCTGGCTGTCCTGCTTGCCGGGGGTAAGGGAGCAAGTCCATCACCCCGCCGCCCGTCAGCGCCCCTCACCGCACCCGCGCAAAGCCGCCGGCAATCCACTCGCTCGCACTCGCCCGGTCCAGCTTGAAGCCCGGCGGGGCGCTGGCCTGGCCCAGCAGATCGCCGGCGCCGTCGTGCGCGCTCAGGGTGGCTTGCGGTGCGTCGTCATCGGGCACGATGTCGAGCGTGACGACGACGCGCTGGCCCAGGGCCTCGATGGTGATCTGCTTGTGCAGCGTGGCCTGCAAATGCTGCTCGTGGCGGCGGATCACCTCGCTGGCGGTCTTGACCAGGGTGTTGAAGGCATTGGTGTCCAGCGGCTTCGGGTTTTTCTTGTCGCGGCCCATCGTCCACGGGCCCACCAGTGCCGGCTCGGCATGGCCGGCCCGGTACATCGCCACCGCCCAGCCTTCATCGTCTTCGTTTTTGATCACCTGGGCTGTCCAGCCCTTGTCGCGCCAGCGGCGTGGCTCGTGCAGCGCGTCGTCGGCGCGGTCATCGACTGGATTTTCGGCAGGGGTGTCGGTCATGTCCGCAGTCTAAATTGGTCGGCCGGGCCGGGCGGCCGGGCGGGACGGGGTGATCTATCCTCGTGGCCACAGCAACCGGGAGACGGCGATGGTCACAGCAGTCAAGCGCGGCAAGGCGCCGGCCGCAGCGGCAAGCCGGCGCAAGGCCGCTGCGGCGCCGGTGCCGGCGCCGACGGCAGCGCCCAGGGCGCCCGCCAATGGCGTGGTGTTGGCGCTGGCGCGCCAGTTGCAATCCTGGACCGGCACCATCCTGGGCGGCGTGGCAGGGGCCACCGATGTGGCGCTGGCGCTGGCGCAATCGCGGGTCCAGCGCCCGGGCCCGAAGGCACTGGTCGATAAAGCCGCCGCGCTGCTGCGCGACCTGCGCCAGGCCGCCGGCTTGTCGCTGGACGACCTGGGCCAGTTGCTGGCGCTGGACGACCCCAGCTTTCTGGGCCTGGTGGAAAGCGGCAAGGTGGGCCTGCCGTTTGAGCTGATCCTGCGCCTCGCGTCGGTGCTGGGCCGCAACGACCCGGTGGGCTTCATCCTGCAAATAACGCGCAGCTACAACCCCAAAACCTGGCAGTTGCTGGACGCGCTGGGCGTGGGCAAACTGCTGGTGCAGGCCGGGCGTGAGCGTGAATTTGCCAACATCTACCGCAGCCACGACGCCGCGCGCGAGTTGTCGGACCAGCACTTTGCCGCCGCGCTGGGTTTTGCCAACGCGGCGTTTGAGACCGCGCTGGCCTTCCAGGCCCGGCACAAGCGAGGGGCCAAACCGAAAGATGTCGCCGAGGGATGAGCCTGGCTCCGCCGCTCCGCCGCTCAGCCTCTTACTCCCGCAGCGCCAGATTCAAGGCGTCGATCACTTCCGCCCAATCGGCGTCGTTGGCTATTTCTTCGCGCAGAAACTGGGCCTGGCTTGCCGTCCAGCACGGCGCGTCGGCCAGCGCCACGGCGGGCGCAATTGGCCGGTGGCTGCGGATGAACTGGTTGATGGCGGCGCCGTCGTCGGGCAGGCCCAACTGCCTGAACAAGTCGTCGCGGTCATGCAGTGGGGATTCCATCGGCGCCTGCCTTTTGCGGATTTCGCCTGCCTTCAGCGCATCCGAATTTCGGCATGCTCGCCCAGCGTGGGCGGCTTACCGGTGAGCGCGGCTTTGGCGATGTGAAAGAGTTGCACGATCTTGTTCTCGTGCACGTCCCAATAATGGGCGTGGATGATCTTGACCTGCACCAGCGCCAGATCCGGGTCTGCCGCGCCACCGGGGAACCAGGCCTCGGCCATCTTCGACCAAAGCTGCTGCTTCTTCGCCAGATCGTCCACCACCGCCGCCGTGCCCGACACCGAGACATAGCGGTCGTCTCCCGGGTCGGCATAACCCACGTTGACCACCGGATCGGCCACCAGGTCGGCCACCGGCTCACCGCGCCGCGACATGAAAAACCACAGGCTGGCGTCTTCGTCAACGCAGGTGTTCTGCGTCGTCATCGGCCTGGAATGCAGGTGGCCATTGCTGTGCCGGGCGGTGAACATCGCAAAGCGGATGTCTTTGATCAGATCCCAAAGCCGGCTGCGGGCTTGGGCGTTGTCGGGGGTCGAATGCGCATCGGTGCTCATCGGTGGGGCTCCATCGGCGTCAAAGGATTGCTGGCGTGAATGCGACAGCCGCCCGATTGCAGCAGCCCCCAGCCCAGGCGGCGATCAGGCGGCAGGCCCACCGGCTGTAGGACGTGTCCGGGGCCGTGCGGCGGGCGTAGCCGATGCCGTCAGCCACGTCTGACGCCCGCGCCGCTGCCTGACTGACAGACATCGCGGGTCACAGGCCGAAGACTGCGCAGTCCTTCAACCCCGTCAGGAGCCCCCATGACACGCGAGCAGACCGCCCACATCGAGCCCTCCCGCCACTCCACCGACGAAGTGGATGAATTTCTGCGTCACGTCGAGGGCCACGTGGATGTGGCCCACGGCGCCGGCTCACCCGCCATCAAGCCGAACAAGGACCTGGGCGATGATGGCAAGCCGAATGTCGAGACGGCGCAGGGGCCAGCGACAGTGCCCCCGCGCTGAGCCGCCGCCCATCCTGCCGGTCCCGATCCCGATCCCGCGCCCTCCGACCGCAGCGCGGATGAAGCGCGGCGCCGGCTGTGCGCGGCCGGCAATCGCTGTTTTGCCGGCTGTTTGTTTGCTCAACCCGGGTTGCCCGGGCAACCCGGCACGCTGTCGATCAAAATGCCGGACATTCTGATCACAGCGCCACGCCCGGCGCGCAATATGAGCAACTTCGACGACACCGACCGCGAGTTGATCTCGCTGCTGCGCGACGACGCCCGAACCACCGTGGCCGCGCTGGCGTTGAAGCTGAAGGTGGCGCGCGGCACGGTGCAAAACCGCATCGCCCGGCTGGAGCGCGACGGTGTGATCGTCGGCTACACAGTGCGCCTCAAGCCGCAGGCCGAGGCCCACCGCATCCGGGCGCTGATGACGATTGCGGTGGACGGCAACCGCGCCGCCGACGTGCTGCGCAACCTGCGCGGCCATCCCAATGTCACCGGCCTGCACTCGACCAATGGCCGCTGGGACATCGTGGCCGATTTGCAGGCCGATACGCTGGAGGCTTTTGACCGCGTGCTGGGCAGCATCCGCCTGCTCGAAGGCATTGCCAGCACCGAGACCAGCATCCTGCTGTCCACCCACAAGCTGTAGCGCTCAAAGTGTCCCGCGCTGCCTGCGGCTGGTGTTGGACGGGGTGTGGCGCGCATCGCTTGCGCCGGCCGCGCCAACCGGGCCGGCAGCCGCTCAGGCCAGCCCGAACAAGGCCCGGGTGTCGAGGCGCTGCACCTCGGCACCGGCGGCGCGGGCCACGGCCACCAAATGCTCGGTGCCGCCCGGGCCGTCGCCGCCCCGGCCGTCCCACAGCACCAGCAGCGTGAGGCGGCGGGCGCCGTGGGCCAGCGCCGATTGCAGCAGCCAGCGGTTGTTGCGCTGCCAAACCGAGTAACCGGCCAGCGGCGCCAGCCAGGCCGGCAGCGTGGCCGACCGGCCGAGCTGGTGCAGACGCCCGGCTGCAGCGGCAGACCGGCACAGCGCGGTGAAGCGCGTCACCCAGCCGGGCACGCTGTCGATTGCCGGCGCCACCTGCACCGAGGCCGAGCAGTAGGGTGAGCGGGCCATCGGCAGGTAAAGCGCGCTGGCCAGGCCCAGCCCGGCGTTGACCTCGTGGAACAGGATGTCGCCACCCGACGCACCGCCAGCGATGCCCAGCAATGGCGCGTCGGCCGTAGCGCCGGGCGCGCCAGCCTGGCAGCGGGCTTGCCAGGCCGAGATCGCCTTGCCTAGCGCCTGGCGGGCGGTGGCCTCTTGCGCCGCCGGGAAGCGCGGCACTTTGCGGCCCGGCGCGTCCAGCCGGTGGCCGGCAAACAGCAGCACGCCGGCCGGCGCCGGGCCGGCAGCGGCGCGCGCCTGCAAGCACGCCAGCGCGCCCGCCACCCGCCGCTGGCCGTCGGCATGCCAGGGCAGGGCGCTGGCTTCGTCGGCCAGCAGCCGCAGGTGGCCTGTTGCTCCGCTGGCTTGTGCGCGGTGCAACTCGGTGCAAAAGCTGCGCGGCGACAGCGTTGTTTCAGCGGGCCGGGTGGGCATGGCGATGGGCCGGCGCATCGACAGGGGCAGCGGCAAGGGCTTGCGACCGGGCGGTGCGCCGTCAGCCGCCGGGCTCAGCGGCCGGACGGGCGTCCGCCGGGCCGGCCCCGCCCGCCCCGGTCGGCCATGCCGGCGCCGCCCGGGTCACCCGCCCGCGCGGCCGGCCGCTGGCCCGGGCGGTCGGCGGGCCGATCAACGCGCGCTGCGCCGGGCGGGCCGCGCCGGTCGTCGGGCGGCCGGGGCGGTGGGGCGTCTGCGGCCTCTTTTCGGGCGGCGTCCAGCAACGGGGCCAGGGCCTCGGGCGTCAGGCCTTTCAGCGCGCAGAAGTTGGCCGGCGTCAAAGTGGTGCGCTCAAAGTCGCGCAGCAGCGCCAGCCGGGCCTGGCGGGCCTGCATCAGCTCGGCCTGCTGGGCTTGCTGCTGGGCCAGGGCCTGCTGCTCGCGCTCGCGCGTAACCTGGCGCCGCCGCGCCAGCTCATCGCGGGCCAGTTGGCGGTGCTCGTCGCTTAACTCACCGGCGGGCTGGCCGTCCAGATCAAAGCGCTGGCTGGCCTTGCCGAGCGCGAGCAGGTAGCCGGTGCTGCCGGTGTAGCGGCGGAAAAACGCCGACATCGTGGCCTTGCTGAACAGCCCCGGCACGCGCTGGGCGATGTCGGCCTGGATGCGCAGCTTCAGCGGTTTGGGATGGCCGCCAAAGAGCGCCGGGAAATGCTGTTTCAGCAGGTCGGCGCAGGCCGCCGGGCTCAAAGGTGCGGCGGTTGGCGGGGCCGGCGGCAAGGCCTCGGGGCGGGCCTCGGCGTGCGTCTCGGCGTGCCTCTCGGGCGGCGCATCGGGCTGGGCCTGCGGGTCGGCCTCGGGCAGCAGCGGTGTGTCAAGCGGCAGCGGCGTGGCAGGCAGCATCGGCGTGTCAGGGGTCTCGGGCATGGCAGGCGCCGCTACAGCGGCTTGGCGTCACAGAGCCGGCATTGTCGTTGTTGACCACCGACACAGGCAGTGGCCAGCGAGTGGTCTCAAAGCTGGATCAAGCCCCACTGCAACGCGATCAGCGTCAGCGCCGACTGGTTGCCGGCCTGCAGTTTTTGCTTGACGTGGTACAGGTGGGTGCCAACGGTGCTGGGCGACAGGCGCAGGTTGTCGGCAATCTGCGCCACCGACAGGCCCCGCGCCAACTGGATGAAGACCGAGAACTCGCGCTCGGACAGCAGCTCGGCCGGGCTGGTGTCGCCGTGCACCTGGGCCAGCGCCAACGCCTGGGCGGTGGGCGCGTCCACATAGGTCTGGCCGGCGGCCACCGCGCGCACCGCGCTGATCAGCGTCTCGGGCGCGCTGCGCTTGCCCAGGTAGCCGCGGGCACCGGCGCGCAGCACGCGCTGCGGGTGGGCGGTGTCTTCATGGGCTGACAGCACCAGGATGCGCGCCTGGTCGTCGGCGGCCAGCAGCCGGCGCACCGCCTCCAGGCCGCCCATGCCGGGCATCGACAAATCCATCACCACCACATCGGGCCGCAGGCGCGGGTAGTCGGTGCAGGCTTGCTCGCCGCTGCCCAGCTCGGCCACCACCTCGATGCCGGCGTCGGCCAGCAGCATGCGGAACCCCATGCGCACCAGGGCATGGTCATCGACCAGCATCACGCGGATCATGGGCAGCGGCTCAAGGTTGAAGCGAGGGGGCAGATCATGGTCTTGGCTTTGGCGGCGGGTCAGCCGGGGCTGGGGTCGGCTTGCGCCGGCAGCGGGATCGACAGGTGCAGCCGGCTGCCACGCGGCGCGGCCGGCCGCAGTTGCAGCCGGCCGCCCAGGCTTTGCGCCCGCTCGGTGAGCCAGCGCAGGCCGTAGTGGCCGGCAGGGGCCTGGCCGGCGGCGGCCAGCGCTGCGGACGCCGCGCCGCCGGGCCCGCCGTCACTGCCCGCCGGGCCGCTGGCGCCGGGTGGGCCCACACCGTCGTCGTCCAGCGTCAATTGCATCTGGCCGGCGTCGGCCCACAGGTGCAGGGCCAAGGCCTGGGCCTGGCCGTGGCGCAGCGCGTTGGTCATGCCCTCTTGCGCGGCGCGGTACAGCGTCAGCGCCAGCTCGGGCGGCAGGGCCTGGCCGGCGGGCAGCAGCACCTGGCTGGCCAGGCTGATGGCAGGGTGGCTGCGCCGGGTGCGCTGCACCAGGTCGTCCAGCGCCTCGGCCAGGCCCAGGCTGTCCAGCACCAGCGGCGCCAGCCGCGGGATGATGCCGTGCATCGCGTCATACAGGCGCAGGCATTCGTCGGCCACCAGGCGGGCGGTCATCGCGGCGTGCTCGTCCAGCGGGGCCACCCGCTGCGCCACCGACAAGGCCATGCTGCGCATCGCGGTGACAGACTGGCCCAGCTCGTCGTGCAATTCGCGGGCGATCAGCCGCCGCTCTTGCTCGATGTGCTGCTCGATGCCGCGCCGCAACTCGCGGCTCTCGTTGAGTTGCAGCTCGGCGCGCAAGGCCCGTCGCTCGGTGTCGAGCTGGTGTTGCAAGGCCTGCGTCATGCGGTTGAAGGCGGCGCCGATGGCCGCTGCCTCGGTGCCCAGCAGCGCCGGCAGCACGGCATCGCGGCGACCGGCCTGCATCGCGTCGAGTGCGGCCACGATCTGGCCAAACGGCCGCACCGTGCGCCCGACCAGCCAGAACACCAGCCCGTGCACCACCAGCAAACCGGCCAGTGCCGCTGCCGCCAGGCCGCCCAGCTCGTCCCAGGCGTCGAGCACGGCGCGCGAGGCATTGGCCCGCACCACCAGCTTGCCGTCCGGGAAATCGATGGCCTTGACCGGCGGCGCCGGGGCGATGAGCCCGGCAAACCAGGCCGGGGCGTCACGCCCGGTCTTGTACGGCGACGGCGGCGACTGGTAGAGCTGCCGGCCGCTGGCGTCGAACAGGCTGATGTCGTTGGACCGCAGCCGGCCCAGGTCTTGCAAAAACGCCAGCATCGCCGGTGTGCCCTGCCGGGCGTACAGCCAGACGGTGCGGTTGAGCAACTGCGCGGCCACCCGGTTGCCGGCCAACACCTCTTCTTGCACCGCCGCACGCAGGCTGCGGAACTGCAGGCCGATCATCATCGCCAGAAAGGCCAGCGTCAGCAGGCCGACGATCAGGTTGATCTTCAGCCGCAGCGACATGCTCAGGCGCCCTGGCCCGGCGCCGCGCCGGGGGCTGCGCCCGGGATTGCGCCCGGGGCGGCGGACGGCTGGGCCGCCGCGTGGCTGGCGTCGCTGAAATCACCGGTCCGGGCAAAGCCCGCCACGGCCTGGCCAAACAGCGCCGCCATCGCCGGGTGGCTGGGGCCGTGGCCGGCGCCGCTGGCCCAGCGCAGTTGGCTGTGCGGCAGGTGCTGGTGCAGCAGCGCAGCACCGGCCGGCGGGCAGACGCGGTCAGCCGTGCCGTGCAACAGCAGCATCGGCAGGGCCGGTGCGGCACGGGCCAGTCGGCCGGCCAGATCCAGCAGCGACGGTTGCTGCAACCAGCAGCCGTGGCGCAGGTAGTGGCTTTGCACGCGGTAGCGCGCCACCAGCAAATCAAGCGCTGCGCCGCTGGGCGGCAGGCCGGCGGGGCTGTCGCTGGCCAGTGCCTGCTCCCACAGCCACCAAGCGGCGCCCAGCGCGCGCTGGGCGTCGGTGGGCGGGGGTGGCGTGATGTCGGGGCTGGTTTCGGGATCGGGGTCGGCATCGGCAACGCCATCGATGGCCGCCGATGGGCCGGCATCCAGCACGCCCAACTGCGCGGCAATCGCCGGCAGCAGCGCCTGGTGGGACGCGGCCGGCAGCAGACCGGCCAAAACGTCCCAGGCCGCGCGGGCCGCGTCGCTGTGCGCGGTGCTGCGCTTGAAAAAATCGGCGATGTCGGCATCGCGCGCCAGAAACGACGCCCGCAGCAGCAGGCCGGCTGCCGCCTCGGGCTGGTCGGCCACATGGGCCAGCGCCAGCGTGGCGCCCCACGAGCCGCCCACCACCAGCCAGCGCGGCACGGCCAGATGCCGGCGCAGCCGGCGCAGATCGGCCAGCAGGTGGGCGGTGCTGTTGTGGCGGGTGGCGCCGGCCGGCTGGCTGGCACCGGCGCCGCGCTGGTCGAGGCAGATCACCCGGTACAGCGCGGCATCAAAACCACGCCGCAGCCAGGGCGCGCAGCCCGAACCCGGCCCGCCGTGCAACACCAGCACCGGCAGGCCGTCGGCGCGGCCATGCTGCGTCAACAACAGCCGGTGGCCACCGGGCACGGCCCAGGTCTCGCGGCTGAGCAGCGGCAGATCGTCGGCCACGTCGGCGGCCGGGCCGGTGGCCGGGCTGGCGATGTGGCCGGGTGCGGGGTGGGGTGCTGGGTTCGGGTGCATGGGCGGCATGGCTGCGGGGCAGCGGCTGTGCCTGGCCCGGCGATGGTAGCGGTGGCCTGCCGCGCGCCGCGCCGACCGGCCGCGCCGATTCATGAAAATCATGAGGGGGCAATCATGATTGGCCGTCTGGGCAGCGTTGGCAAAGCCAGCCAACATAGGTCATGGAACAGCGAGTTCCCGTTGTCACCGGTCGGTGCCAACGCCAACCCCCCAGGAGATGATTCATGACTTGGCAAACCCCTACCGCTACTGACTTCCGCTTCGGCTTTGAAATCACGATGTACGTGGCCGCTCGCTGAGCCGCCTGCAAAGTTTCGCAAGGGTCTTTGTGGCTGACGACGGTGCTGGCTGCTTGCCAGCAGCCCGGCACCGCAGCGCCGCCCACGCGACCCGGTAGCACCCCGCTGCCCCGGCTTTAACGCCGGGGCAGCGTCATTTCTGGACAGTCCATACGCCATGCGCATCACCGTGTTGGGCGCCGCCGCTGGCGGCGGGTTTCCGCAGTGGAACTGCAATTGCCGGCAGTGCGCCGGCCAGCGTGCGGGCACGCTGCGGGCCAAGGCGCGCACCCAGTCTTCGATATTTGTACAAGCCGACAGCGGCGCCGACGGCGTGCTGTTCAATGCCTCGCCCGACATCCTGGCGCAGATCCGCGCCAACCCGGTTTTGCAGCCGGCCCGGGCCTTGCGCGACTCGGCCATCGCCGGGGTGGTGCTGATGGACGGCCAGGTCGACCATGTCACCGGCCTGTTCATGCTGCGTGAGCGCAGCACGCCGCTGCCGATCTGGTGCACCGACGAGGTGGCCGACGACCTGACCGATGGCAACCCGGTGCTGCGCGTGCTGGGCCATTTTTGCGGCGTGCAGCGCCAGCGCATCGCCATCGACGGCACGCCGTTTGAGGTGGCCGGCGTGGCCGGGCTGCAATTTCGCGCGCTGCCGCTGCGCAGCAAGGCCGCACCGTATTCACCGCACCGCGAGAACCCGACGCCGGGCGACAACATCGGCATGCTGATCACCGACCTGGCCAGCGCCAAGACGGTGTTTTATGCGCCCGGCCTGGGTGAGATCACGCCGCCGGTGTTTGATGCCATGCACAGCGCTGACGCGGTGCTGGTGGACGGCACGTTTTTCACCGACGACGAGATGCCCGCGCTGGGCATCAGCGCCAAGACCGCGCGCAGCATCGGCCACCTGCCGCAAAGCGGGCCGGGCGGCATGGTCGAGTGGCTGGACAAACTGCCCGCGCGCACCCGGCGCCTGCTGATCCACATCAACAACACGAACCCGATCCTCGATGAAGACTCGGCGCCACGTGCGCTGCTGCAGGCCCACGGCATCGAGGTCTGCGAAGACGGCATGCGGATCCAGCCTTGACCCGACGCTGACCCGGCCTTGACTCTGTAAAGCGAACTTTGATGACTTCCAACACCGCCGCCACTATCGCCGCCAACACGGCCGCCACCCCCGGCGCCAGCACAGCCGGCATCCCCGCTGCCTTGCCCGCCATCCCCACCACCCCCGCCGCCTGGACCCGCACCGAGTTTGAAGCCCGGTTGCGTGAGCGTGGCCGCAGCTACCACATCCACCACCCGTTCAATGTGATGCTCAACACCGGCCGGGCCACGCCCGAGCAGGTGCGCGGCTGGGTGGCGAACCGGTTTTACTACCAGATCGCGATCCCGATCAAAGACGCGGCGGTGATCGCCAACTGCCCGGACAGCGCGGTGCGGCGCGGCTGGGTGCAGCGCATCCTCGACCATGACGGGTTTGATGTCGGCGGCATCCACGACGAGGGCGGTATCGAGGCCTGGCTGCGGCTGGCGGTGGCGGTGGGCTTGAGCCGCGAAGAGGTGCAAGACCTGCGCCACGTGGTGCCGGCATTGCGTTTTGCCGTCGATGCCTACGTCAACTTTGCCCGCCGGGCGCCTTGGCAAGAGGCGGTGTGCTCGTCGCTGACCGAGCTGTTTGCCGCCGAGATCCACCAGCAGCGCCTGGCCACCTGGCCGCAGCACTACCGCTGGATCGACGCCGAGGGGCTGGACTACTTCCGCAACCGGGTGAGCCAGGCGCGGCGCGATGTCGAGCAAGGCCTGGCGATCACGCTGGACCACTTCAACACGCTGGCGCTGCAGCAGCGCGCGCTCGAGGTGTTGCAGCTCAAGCTCGACATCCTGTGGGCGATGAACGACGCGATGGCGCTGCGCTACGGGGTGAATGCATGAGCGCCGAGCCCGCCGCCGTGCACGGCGCCGCCCCGACGCTGGCGACCTGGCCGCGCATGGGCGCCGGCTTCCGGCTGCAATGGGAGCCGGTGCAGGACTGCCATGTGCTTCTCTATCCCGAGGGCATGGTCAAGCTCAACGGCAGCGCCGGCCAGATCATGATTCGCTGCAACGGCCAGCGCGACGTGGCGGCCATCGTGGCCGATCTGGAGGCCACTTTCACCGCCCAGGGCCTGGCGCCCGAGGTGCTTTCTTTTGTGCAGATGGCCGGCCAGCAACGCTGGTTGGTCTGGGACTGACGATGATCACCCTCGATACCGTGTTGCGGCCAGCCGCCGTGGCTGCCCCGACAACCTTGACCAGCCCGGCCATCGCCACCCCGCCGCGCCCCGGCCCGCCGTTGTGGCTGCTGGCCGAGCTGACCTACCGCTGCCCGCTGCACTGCGTGTTTTGCTACAACCCGATGGACTTTGCCCAGCAGGCCGATGAGCTGAGCACCGCCGACTGGCATCGCGTATTGCAGCAAGGCCGGGCCCTGGGCGCGGTGCAGTGCGGCCTGTCGGGCGGTGAGCCGCTGGTGCGCGACGATCTGGAAGAGATCGTCGCCGAGGCGCACCGGCTGGGCTACTACACCAATCTGCTGACCTCCGGCGTCGGTTTGACCGAGGCCCGCGCCGTTGCGCTGAAGGCTGCCGGGCTCGACCATGTGCAGTTGTCATTTCAGGATTCGACCCGTGAGGTGAATGATTTCCTGTCGCACACCAAAACCTTCGAGTTGAAGCACAAAGTGGCGCGCACCATCAAGCAGCAGGGCTGGCCGATGGTGATGAATGTGGTGATCCACCGGCTCAACATCGACCACATCGACCGCATCATCGCAATGGCCGATGAGTGCGGCGCCGAGTACCTGGAGCTGGCCAACACCCAGTACTACTCCTGGGCGCTGCACAACCGCGACCACCTGCTGCCCACACATGCCCAACTCCGGCATGCCGAGGAAGTGGCCGACGCCTGGCGCGCCAAGCTGGGCGGGCGCATGCGCATCTTTTTTGTCGCACCCGATTACCACGAGGGCAAGCCGAAAAAATGCGTCAACGGCTGGGGCAATCTGTTTCTCACGGTGGCCCCCGACGGCACCGCGCTGCCCTGCCACACCGCGCGCATGCTGCCCGGGTTGGCCTTCCCGAATGTGCGCGAGCACGGGCTGGGTGAGATCTGGTACGACAGCGAGGGCTTCAACCGCTACCGCGGCACCGGCTGGATGAAAGAGCCTTGTTCCAGTTGCGACCAGCGTGAGATCGATCTGGGCGGCTGCCGCTGCCAGGCCTTCATGCTGGCGCAAGACCCGGCCGTCGCCGACCCGGTGTGCCCCAAAAGCCCACACCACGGCCAGGTGCTGGCGGCGGTGGCGCGGGCCGAGGCGGGGGCGTTGGTGGCCGCCGGATCGACTGGCCCGGCTGGCATCACCGAGCATCCGCTGGTCTTCCGCACGCCTGACAACTCACGCCGCCTGGGCCGGTTGGCGCCGGCCCAGGGCGGGGCAGGGGGTTGATCGTTGGCGGCTGAACGGCGGCTGACGAGCGGCTGACGGGCGGCTGATCGGCGGCGGCGGGCCTGGGGCGGGTGTCGCGCAACGGCTGGGCTTGCGCACCCGCCCATTCGCCCTTTATCATTGACCGACCGGCCGGTCGAAAATGTTTTCGGCGCCGCATCTCGGGACAATCCGCCGATGGCCCTGCCCACCCCGCCCACGCCGCAGCAACTGGCCGAAATGGTGCGCGATGCCATGCTGGCCGGCGACCATGCCAGCCGCTTGCTGGGCATGCAGGTGGTCGAGGTGGCGCCGGGCCGGGCGGTGCTGACGATGGTGGTGCGCCAGGACATGCTGAACGGCCATGCCCTGTGCCACGGCGGGCTGATCGCCACGCTGGCTGACTCGGCCTTCGCTTTTGCCTGCAACAGCCACAACGAGCTGACGGTGGCCTCGGGCTTTTCGATCGACCTGCTGGCACCGGGCCGGCTCGGCGATGTGCTGACCGCCACCTGCACCGAGTTACGCAAATCCGGCCGCACGGGGGTTTACGACAGCGACGTGCGCAACCAGCTTGGTGAGCGCATCGCGGTGTTTCGGGGCCGCAGCCATAGCGCACGCGGCAAGCCGGTGGTGGTGCTGGCGCCTGCCGTCACCGAGGGCATCACACCGTGACGCCCCGGCGCCACCCCGCCCCCGGTGACCTTGAGCCGATCGAGACCGCCAGCCGCGACGAGATCACCGCGTTGCAACTTCGGCGCCTGCGCCAGACGCTGCAGCACGCTTACGACCACGTGCCGCACTACCACCAGGCGTTTGATGCCGCCGGGGTGCAGCCGGGTGATCTGAAGTCGCTGGCCGATCTGGCGCTGTTCCCGTTCACCACCAAAAAAGACCTGCGCGACCACTACCCGTTCGGCATGTTTGCCGTGCCTCGGGCGCAGATTGCCCGCATCCATGCGTCGTCCGGCACCACCGGCAAGCCCACGGTGGTGGGCTACACCCAAAACGACATCAGCATCTGGGCCGATCTGGCGGCGCGCAGCATCCGGGCGGCGGGCGGCCGGGCCGGCGACATGGTGCACGTGGCCTACGGCTACGGCCTGTTCACCGGCGGCCTGGGCGCGCACTACGGCGCCGAGCGACTGGGCTGCACGGTGGTGCCGGTCTCAGGCGGCCAGACCGAGAAGCAGGTGCAACTGATCCATGATTTCAAGCCCGACATCATCATGGTCACACCCAGCTACATGCAGGTGATCATCGAGGAGTTTCGGCGCCAGGGGCTCGATCCGAGGGCCATGTCGGTGGCGATTGGCATCTTCGGCGCCGAGCCCTGGACCGAGGCGATGCGGCGTGAGATCGAATCGGCCGCCGCGCTGGACGCGGTCGATATCTACGGCCTGTCCGAGGTGATGGGCCCAGGCGTGGCCAGTGAGTGCATTGAGAGCAAAGACGGCCCGGTGGTCTGGGAGGACCACTTCTACCCCGAAATCGTTGATCCCGACAGCGGCGCCGTCTTGCCGGATGGCGCGGACGGTGAGCTGGTCTTCACTTCGCTGACCAAAGAGGCGCTGCCGATCATCCGCTACCGCACGCGCGATCTGACGCGCTTGCTGCCGCCCACCTCACGTGCCTTCCGCCGCATCGGCAAGATCGTCGGCCGCAGCGACGATATGCTGATCATCCGGGGCGTGAATGTGTTTCCCACGCAGATCGAGGAGATCGTGCTGCAACACCGCCAACTCTCGGGCCAGTACCAGTTGGTGGTGGGCCGCGACGGGCCGCTCGACACGCTGCGGGTGCGCACCGAGCTGAACCTGGCGGGCGCCGGGGCAGCGCCCACTGAGATCGCCCAAATCGCGCACTGGCTGCAACACCGCATCAAGGCGTTGGTCGGCGTCAGCACGCAGGTGGACGTGCTGCCGCCCGACAGCATCGAGCGCACGCTGGTAGGCAAGGCGCGTCGGGTGCTGGACCAGCGCCAGAAATGAGACCACCCGAAGCACAAGGACAGACCATGTACACCCAGGCGATGGACACCGCAGGCCCGGACCACGAGGCGCCCAAAGCGCTGCGCTCAACCGACGAATGGGCGCTGCAACAGGCGTTTGATGCCCGCATCGACGCCGGTGAGTTCATTGAGGCCAAAGACTGGATGCCTGAGAACTACCGCAAAACGCTGACCCGGCAGATCAGCCAGCATGCGCACAGCGAGATCGTGGGCATGCTGCCCGAGGGCCACTGGATCAGCCGGGCGCCGACGCTCAAGCGCAAGGCCATCCTGCTGGCCAAGGTGCAGGACGAAGGCGGCCACGGCCTGTATTTGTACGCCGCAGCCGAGACGCTGGGCACCAGCCGCGACCAGATGATCGACGCGCTGCACACCGGCAAAGCCAAGTACAGCTCGATCTTCAATTACCCCACGCTCAGTTGGGCCGACATCGGTGTGATCGGCTGGCTGGTGGACGGCGCGGCCATCATGAACCAGGTGCCGATCTGCCGTTGCAGCTTTGCGCCCTACGCCCGGGCGATGGTGCGCATCTGCCGTGAAGAAAGCTTTCACCAGCGGCAGGGTTATGACGCGCTGCTGACGATGATGGGCCAGGGCACGGTTGCCCAAAAAACGATGGTGCAAGACGCCGTGAACCGCTGGTGGTGGCCGGCCATCATGATGTTTGGCCCGCCCGACGATCAAAGCCCGAACTCGGCGCAAAGCATGCGTTGGGGCATCAAGCGCATCGGCAATGACGAGTTGCGCGCCAGGTTCATCGACGCGGCGGTTGACCAGGCCCGGCTGCTCGGCGTCACCTTGCCCGACCCCGACCTGAAATGGAATGAGGCCCGGGGCCACCATGACCACGGCCCGATTGATTGGGCCGAGTTCTGGCGTGTGGTGGGCGGTGACGGGCCGTGCAACCAGGAGCGCCTGGCCGCCCGCATCAAAGCCTGGGACGACGGCGCCTGGGTGCGCGATGCGGCGACGGCCCATGCCGCCAAGCAGCGGCCGCTGGCGCAAGCCGCCTGAAACCACCGGAGCGCCGCATGACTGACACGGTGACTGACGCAATGACCGACGCAACGGCCCAGACCGAATGGCCGCTGTGGGAGGTGTTTGTGCGCAGCAAGGCCGGGCTGGACCACAAGCACTGCGGCAGCCTGCATGCGGCCGATGCCAAGCTGGCCATCCAGTTGGCGCGCGATGTCTACACCCGGCGCCAAGAGGGTTGCAGCGTGTGGGTGGTGCGCAGCGACCAGATCGTGGCCAGTGACCCGGCCGACAAGGCGATGTACTTCGACCCGGCCGAAGACAAGGTCTACCGCCACCCCACCTTCTACAAGCTGCCGGCAGCCGTCGATCACATGTGAGCCGGCTGACTACATCGATGCAAGCCTCGATCCCACTGCAACCCGACCTGGCCATGCAATACCTGCTGCGCCTGGCCGACACCTGCCTGATCCTGGGCCAGCGTCTGGGCGAGTGGTGCGGCCATGCGCCGGTGCTTGAAGAAGACATTGCACTGACCAATATGGCGCTTGACCTGATCGGCCAGGCTCGAGCCCTGCTCAGCCACGCCGGCCGGCCGCTGGGCCTGGACGAAGACCAACTGGCGTTTTTGCGCGACGAGCGCGACTACCTGAACCCGACCTTGGTGGAGCTGCCGGGTGGCCCGCAGGTGGATGGTTTTGCCGTCACCGTGCTGCGCAACCTGATGCTGGCCACCTGGCTCAAGCTGCTGTGGGCGCGGCTAGCCAGCTCCCGCGACAGCGAGCTGGCGGCCATCGCCGGCAAGGCGGTGAAAGAGGCGCGCTACCACCAGCAGCATGCCGCCGATTGGCTGGTGCGGCTGGGCGACGGCACGGCGCAATCCCACCAGCGCTGTGAGCGGGCGCTGGCGCTGCTGTGGCGTTACACGGCCGAGTTGTTTGACGACGATGCGGTAGACGCGGCGGCGGTGGCCAGCGGTGTGGGCCCGGCCGGGTCTGAATTGCAAGCGCCCTGGCGCGCCGAGATGGCCGACGTGCTGGCCGAGGCCACGCTGGCCGTGCCGGCCGATTCGGCCTTCCGCAGCACCGGCAAGCGGGGCGTGCACAGTGAGCACTTGGGCTTGCTGCTGGCCGAGATGCAGCATTTGCAGCGGGCGTTTCCGGGTGGGGTGTGGTGAGCGTGGCCGTGCAACCCGCCCCTCGCGCGGCCCAGGCCTGGGCCGTGCAACCCGCCACTCGCACGGCCCAGGCCTGGGCCGTGCTCGGCACCGTGCTCGACCCCGAGGTGCCGGCGCTGTCGATCTGCGATCTGGGCATCGTGCGCGAGGTGATCGACCACCCGGATGGCCTGGAAATCGTGCTCACCCCCACCTACTCGGGCTGCCCTGCCACCGAGGTGATTGAGCAAGACTGCCTGCGCGCCCTGGCTGGCGCCGGCCTGGCCCCCGCCCGCGTCACGCTGCGCCGCGCCCCCGCCTGGACAACAGACTGGATCAGCCAGCCCGGCCGCGCCAAGCTGCTGGCCTACGGCATCGCACCGCCCGGGCCGGCAGATTTGAGCGTGGGCGTGCCGATGCGCTTCGTGCGCCGCCGCGCCGCACCGGTGGTCGCCTGCCCACGCTGCGCCAGCCCGCTGACCGAGCAGTTGTCGGCCTTCGGCGCCACCGCCTGCAAGTCGCTGTATCGCTGCGGGGCTTGCCGCGAGCCGTTTGAGTATTTCAAGCCGATTTGATGCGCCGCATGACGCCGTCAACCAGCCCATCATGAGCCCGCCCGGCCGCCCGAAGGGCTCATACAGCGCAGTGCGCAGCACGGAGCTTGCCTGATGAGCCCGCTGTTCCACCCGCTGCGCGTGCGCGCCGTCGAGCCCGACACCGCCGAGGCGGTGATCGTCACCTTTGAGGTGCCGCCCGACCTGCGCCAAACCTTCGGCTTCACCCAGGGCCAGTACCTCACCTTGCGCAAGCAGATCGACGGCGTTGACCTGCGCCGCTCGTACTCGATTTGCGCCGGCGTGGACGACGGTGAGCTGCGCGTCGGTGTGCGCAAAGTGCACGGCGGGGTGTTTTCCAACTGGATCAACGCGCATCTGCAAGCAGGCGACCAGATCAATGTGATGGCACCGCAAGGCCGGTTTTTTGTGCCCATCGAGCCGGCGGCGCACCGCCACCACGTCGGTTTTGCCGGCGGCAGCGGCATCACGCCCATTCTGTCGATCCTTAAAACCGTACTGGCGCGCGAGCCGCACAGCCGCTTCACGCTGGTCTACGGCAACCGCACGCTGCAATCGACGATGTTCAAAGAGGAGATCGACGACCTGAAAAACCGCTACATGGCCCGGCTGGTGCTGTTGCACGTTTTTTCTGACGAGCAAACCGACGCCCCTATCAACATGGGCCTGCTGAACCGCGACAAGATCGCCGCGCTGCTGACCAGCGTGTTGCCAGCCGCCGGCATCGCCCACGCCTACATCTGCGGCCCGTTCCAGATGAACGACGAGGCCGAGGCCGCGCTGCTGGCCGCAGGTGTGCCGGAAAACCGCATCCACATCGAGCGCTTTGGCGTGGCCGTGCCCGCCGGCGCAGCGGCGGCGGCACCCATCGGCGCCGTGCTGCACCAGGCCCGGCCGGGCGATGCCGAATCGGCCCGCATCGTCATCGTCCGCGACGGCCTGCGGCGTGAAATCAACTTCCGGCGTGACCAGCCCAGCATCCTGGACGCCGCATCGGCCGCCGGCCTGGAGGTGCCGTTTTCCTGCACCTCGGGTGTCTGCGGCACCTGTCGGGCCAAGGTGCTGGAGGGCGATGTGCGCATGGAGCGCAACTTCGCGCTCGACCGGGCCGAGGTGGCGGCGGGCTTTGTGCTTACCTGCCAGGCCCATCCGGTCACGCCGTTTGTCGTCTTGTCGTTTGACGAGCGCTGACCGGCCGCCCCGACATGGCACGCGGCCGCGCAGCCGGTTACGACGACCAGCGCGAGCTGATCCTGGCCCAGGCCGCCACGCTGTTTGCGCAGCGCGGCTACCCGGCCACGTCGATGAACCAGGTGGCGCTGGCCTGCGGGCTGTCCAAGGCCACGCTGTACCACTACTACCGCGACAAATACGCGCTGCTGGTCAGCATTGCCGGGTGCCATGTGGATAAATTGCAGGCCCTGGTGGCCGGGGTGCTGGCCCAGGGCCTGGCGCCCGAGTTGCGGCTGCGCACGCTGATCTGCCGCATCGTGCAAGACTATGCCGGCGCCCAGGCCGCGCACCGGGTGCTGACCGAGGATGTGCGCTTTTTGCAGCCGGCCGACCGTCAGCGCATCCTCGATCAAGAGCGGGCGGTGGTGGCCGGCTTCGCGCAGGCGGTCTCGGCCCTGCGGCCCGAGCTGGCGGCGGCCGCGCTGGCCACGCCGCTGACGATGCTGCTGTTCGGCATGATCAACTGGCTGTTCACCTGGGTGCAGCCCGGCGGCGCGCTTGACCACGACGCGCTGGCGCCGCTGGTGGCGGATCTGTTTCTGGGCGGCTTGCCGGCGGTCCGGCCGCCATCCGGCCGTCTCACTGGACCAGACAGCAGCGTTGTTCCAGACACCAGCGCGGTGTGAGGCCCGGCCCAGCCGGCGGATCGAACCGCCCGGGCTGATCGCCGATGCGGTGGAAGAGTTTTTGCGCTTCGAGAGTTCGAATCGGCTCGGCATCCGGCTGAGCACGGCCGATACGGTGCTGGGCGGTGTGGCGCTGCCGGCCGGCACCCGCATCACGCTGTGCATCGGCGCCGCGAACCGCGACCCGGCGGTATTTGCTGAGCCGGATCGGCTGGACATCAGCCGCCAGCCCAAGCGCCACCTGGCTTTTGGCTTTGGCGCCCACCAGTGCGTGGGCATGAGCTTGGCCCGGCTGGAGGGGGTTGTGGCCATCGGCCGCTTCTTGCCGCGCCCGGGCTACGCGCTGGCCGGGCCGGCGCAGCGCGGCGGGCGGGCGCGGCTTCGCGGCTTTTTGCGGGTGCCGCTGCGCGCGCTGTGACGGCGCTGACTTGGCGGCCGGCGGGTGGCGGCCGTGCGGTTTTGTCCTACCGCTTTGCGGCCCCGGCGCCGCTGGCCGGCTCGGGCGGGCACGGGTGCAATCGGCCCTCCAAAATCTTGCTACCGCCCCGCCGCATCACACCGGCCCGGCCAGGCTCTACCCTGCACCATGACCGACACCGCCGCCCCCACCATCGCCCACAACACCGCCCACACCACCGCCCCCAGCGCCACCACCGCCAAAACCTTTGACATCGACCTGTCGCTGGCCTACTTGGTCAACGGCCCGACCGACTTCCTGTTTCAGATCCACGCGCTGCACGGCATGGACCAGCAAGTGCTGACCGAAAGCCTGAACGTGCAAACGCCGATGCCGGTTCGGGTTTACGCTGATCCCAGCTTGAACCACCGTTTTTTGCGCCTGCATGCCGATGCCGGCCCTCTGCAATTGCGCTACCGCGCCAGCGTCCGCCGCAGTGTGCCGGTGTCCGACCCGGCCACGCCCGAGGTGCCGGTGGCCGATTTGCCCGACGCGCTGCTGCACAACCTGATGCCCACGCGCTACTGTGAATCCGACCACCTGGGCCATGTCGCGCTGAAGATGTTTGGCCAGCACCCGCCGGGTTTGCAGCGCGTGCAGGCCATCGTCGACTGGATTCATGACCACGTCGATTACCAGGTGGGATCGACCCAATCGACCACCACCGCCTGCGATGTGTTTTTGCACCGGGCCGGCGTGTGCCGCGATTTTGCGCACCTGGGCATCACGTTCTGCCGGGCGCTCAGCATCCCGGCGCGGCTGGTGGCGGGTTACGCCAACTTCACCGAGCCGCCGCCCGATTTCCACGCCGTGTTCGAGGCCTACCTCGGCCACCGCTGGGTGATGTTTGATGCCACCCGCATGGCCCCGCTGGACGAGCTGGTGCGCATCGCCAGCGGCCGTGATGCCAAAGACCTGGCCTTCGCCACGATCTTCGGCCCGGCGACGATGGTTTCGATGAGCCCGCTGCTCAAACGAACGGTCTGAGAACACGACAGGCTTGCGCCTTCTCCCGCACGTGGGAGAGGGCGCAAATCCCCCAGGCCAGGACGCAGCCGGCCTGCGTGCACTTGCGGCCCCGTTGTTGCCCGATTCCGGGCACAATGGAGGGTTTGCAGCGTCTGGAAGACCAACGCGCCACCGTTGACACTTGAAAATCGTCGATTCGGGCCCGTGCGGGGGCCGGCATCGGCGGCAACCGGCGCGCTGCTTTCAATCTGGCGGACAGGCCCCACTTAAGCCATTGCAAGGCCGTTGCGGCGTTCAGTTGGCGCTTAATTTGCGCTCAGGGGCGTTTTTGGTACCCGCACGGATCCGTACAGACCGCACAGACCGCACAGACCGC
>JANLOP010000220.1:0-19804 GCA_031366635.1 Betaproteobacteria bacterium
GCTGTGTTTCCCAGCCGAGTTTTCCATGTCGATGCCCAAGATCCCGTTGCTGCCGCCCGACCACCCCGACCGCGCGATGCTCGCCGCCGAGGTGCATGCCCGGCCGCCCGAGCCGCTGGCCGCGCCCAGCCGCGCCAGCTACGTCGCGGTACGCATCGAGCGCGAAGCGCGGGTGGCCGAACTGGCCCACATCGCCAGCCTCTGCGCCCACCACGGGCTGGCGCCACCACCTGCCAGCGGCACCCAATGGGCCGCCAGCCTGGGGCCGCTGCGCTTCAAGTGGGAGCGCCACGGTGAGTTCTCCAGCTACACCTTCCTCAAGCCCGGGCAGGGTCCGACCGCGCTCGCCGAGCCCGTGGCCGCGTTGCTGCCCGACGGCTGGCTGGCCGGCGTGCCGGGGCTCACGGTGTTCGCCGCGCATGCCGAGCTGGCCACGGCCCCGGCCGGCGCGCAGGCCTTGCCCAGCGCCGAGCAACTGGCAGCGCACTTCGACGCCAACGTGGTGGTGGGCGCGGGTATCGGCGACGGCGCCGGCCTGGCCTTCACCGATTTCGTGATCCACGCCGACGGCTTTGCCCGCTTCCTGTTGCTCGACCGCGAGATGACCGAGCGCCAGGCCGGCCGCATGCTGCAGCGCCTGTTCGAGATCGAGGCCTACCGCATGATGGCCTTGCTGGCGCTGCCGATGGCGCGCGGCCTGTGGTCACGTCTGTTGGTGACCGAGCGCACGCTGGCCGAATTGACCGCGCGCATGGCCGACCCGGCTCAGGGCGCGGCGGGCGACGATGCGCTGCTGCGGCAGCTGATGGCCCTGGCGGCCGAGGTGGAGAGCGCGCTGGCGTCGAGCCAGTCGCGCTTCGGCGCCAGCCGGGCCTACCACGCACTGGTTGCCACCCGCATCAGTGAGCTGCGCGAGCAGCGCATCAAGGGCCTGCAGACCATCGCCGAGTTCATGGCGCGGCGCCTGAGCCCGGCGATGGCCACCTGCGTCACCGTGTCGCAGCGCCTGCACGACCTGTCGGAGCGGGTGGCGCAGGCCAGCAGCCTGCTGTCGACCCGGGTCGACATCGCGCGCCAACAACAGAACCAGGCCCTGCTGGCCGCCACCGCGCTGCGCGCCAAGCTGCAGTTGCGCCTGCAGCAGACGGTCGAGGGCCTGTCGGTGGCGGCGATCGTCTACTACCTGGCCGGTCTGGTGGGCTATGGCGCCAAGGCGCTCAAGGCCGCCGGCTTGGCTGTCTCGCCCGACCTGGTGACCGGCGCGGCCCTGCCGCTGCTGGCCGTTGGCGCCTGGTGGGTGCTGCACCGGGTGCACCGGCGCATCGCGCACGACGAGGCGCAGGGCAACGGCCGAAGTTTCTAGGAGCCTGTCGGGCTTGGGGATCGGCGGCTGCAATTTGGCCGCAGCGGTCCATTTTTGGCTTCGCCGCACTTCGTGAACACCGGCTTTTTGTCCCATAGCGACGGCTATGGGCCTGCAAACCCGGCAAAAACTGTCCTCGCTGGGGCCAAATTTGGCTACGCCGCACTGCGTGAACGCTTCGACGCCCCAAGTCCGACAGTCTCCTGGCGCGGCATAAATCACCAGCAGGTTGCGCTGAAGTTGGTGGAATGCCCGCGCCGGCAGCGCGCCGCGCAGCAGCGCGGGCATCACGCCGGCGCGCTCGGCGCGGCTGTGCAGCGGCTGGGTGTCGTCGCGCAGGCGCTGGGCCAACCCGGGGCTGCGGGTCATCGGGGCGGCGGGCTTTCCGGGGTCGCGGCAAGTCAAACAAGCGCCGACAAAGGCAGGCGGCAGGCGGCGGGATGGCGGGATGGCAGGGATCAGGAAAAAGTGCGGCTGCTGCCAGCGCGCGCGGCGTCGTTGGCGTCGTCCTGGGCAATGCGGCGGTGCACCCGGCGCAGCACCCACCAGGCCATCACCGCCAGCAGCGGCACGGCCGCGCCCGTCACCAGGTCGGGTGACAGCGCCAGGCCGGCGGCCTTCAGCGCCTTGGCGCCGTAGCCCACCAGGCCGGCCAGGTAGTAGACGATGGCCGCCACCGACAACCCCTCCACCGTCTGCTGCAAGCGCAGTTGCAGCTTGGCGCGGCGCGCGGTGGCCGCCAGCAGCGCCTGGTTTTGCTGCTGGCGCGCGATATCGACCCGGGTGGACAGCAGGCTGCTGGCCTGCGCCACCCGCTCCGACAGGTCATGCAGCCGCTGCGACACGGTGGCGCAGGTGGCCATGGCCGGGCTCAGGCGCCGGGCCATGAACTCGGCAATCGTTTGCAGGCCCTTCAGCCGCTGCTCACGCAGCTCATCGATGCGGGTGATCACCAGCGCGTGGTAGGCCCGGCTGGCGCCAAAACGGGCCTGGCTGGCGGCCAGCGCGCTTTCCACCTCGGCGGCCAGCGCCATCAGTTGCTGCAGCAGGGCGTCGTCGTCGCCACCGGCCGGGTTGTGCGCGATGCGCTCGGTCAAGCTGGCCAGCGTGGCCTCGGTGGCCAGCAGGCGTTGCCACAGGCCGCGTGCCATCGGCAGGGCCAGCAACGCCATCATGCGGTAGGCCTCGATCTCAAACAGCCGTTGCAGCATGCGGCCGGCCTGGCGCTCGGTCATCTCTCGGTCGAGCAGCAAAAACCGCGCAAAGCCATCGGCGTGGATCATGAAATCGGTGTAAGCCTGGCCGGCGCTGTCACCGATGCCGGCGCCCACCACCACGTTGCCGCCAAAGTGCGCCGCCAGTAACGCGGCGCTGGGCAGGCCGGGGTCGGCGCCGGGGGCGCTGGGGTTGGCGCCGGTGTGGGCGCTGGTGTGGGCATCACGGCAGGTTTCAGGGCCCACCAGGCTGGCCAGGCGCGCCAGCTTGGCGTGGGCAGCAAACACGGTGTGCCCCGGCACGGCCGCCAGCCAGCCGGCCGGCAGCAGCGCGACCACCGGCTCGGCAAATGGCGTCGGGCCCAGGCCGGGGGTAAAAAAGGTGTAGCTGGAGAACTCACCGTGCCGCTCCCACTTGAAGCGCAGCAGCCCCAGCGTGGCCACCCACTGCGTGGCGCCGGCTGTCGGCGGCGCCACGCCCTGCTGGGCGCAGAGCGCGCTGATGTGGGCCAGCTCAGCCGTGCGGGCATCGCCCTCGACGCGCACGGCCACGTAACTGGCCCGGCTGGGTGCGGCCAGCGGCTCGGGCGGCCGGGCATGCACCTCGGCGGCCAGCAGCGCGCGGTCGGGGTGGTCGGGTGGCAGCAGCGGGGCGGTGGCGGGCATCGGGCGGGGCGCGGTCAGTGGGCCGGGGCAAGCCCGGCGGGGGTTGCAGGGCGCCGCGCAGCTTAACCAGCGCCCGCCGCTGCGGGCCGAAAGATACCCGAAGTGTCGCGCCGGGTTTACACAGTCCGTGGGTGATTCGGGCGTCAGGCGGCTGTTGGCTTGTTGCGGCATTTGCCGCGCTGTCGGAAGGCGGGCGTTTGACGGACGGTGCGCGAGCGCCGGGCCGAGGGCGCCGGGTGACCGGATGCCGGAGGTAGAGAAGGCGCTGTCGGCCGTCCCCGGCCGGCAGCGGGTGACACGTAGGCATCCGGTCACCCGGTGGCCTCGGCCTCGCACAGGCACTGGCCGGATGGCGAAGAAGCTGCCCGTCGCAGTGCCCGCAACAAGCCCAAAGCCGTCCCACCGCCCCGCAGATGCCGCCCGTCCGGAAGCCCGCGCGCCGGGCCACTACAACGGCAGCCCCACATAGTTTTCCGCCAGCGCCGTCATCGCCGCCGTTGAGCTGACGAGGTAGGCCATCTCGGCCGTCTGCATTTTCTGACGGAAGCTGCCGGCGTCCGGGAACTGGTGCATCAGCGAGGTCAGCCACCAGGAGAAGCGCTCGGCCTTCCAGATGCGGGCCAGCGCCCGGCCCGAGTAGTGGTCGATCTCGGCCCGGCTGCCGGCGTAAAAGCCGCGCAGGCCCTGCCACAGATAGGCCACGTCGCTGGCCGCCAGGTTCAAGCCCTTGGCGCCGGTGGGCGGCACGATGTGGCCGGCGTCGCCCACCAAAAACAGCGTGCCAAAGCGCAGCGGCTCGGCGACAAAGCTGCGCAGCGGGGCGATGCTCTTTTCGATCGACGGGCCGGTGACCAGTTGCGCGGCGGCATCCGTCGGCAGGCGGCGCTTTAGCTCGGCCCAGAAGGCGTCGTCGGTCCACTGGCTGATCGGCTCATCGACAGGGCATTGCAGGTAATACCGGCTGCGCAGCGCGCTGCGCTGGCTGCACAGCGCAAAGCCGCGCGCGTGGTGCACGTAAATCAGCTCGGGTGAGACCGGCGGCACGTCGGCCAGCACGCCCAGCCAGCCGAAGGGGTAAACCTGTTCATGCAGGCGGATGGCCTGCGCCGGCAGGCTGGCCCGGCAGACGCCGTGAAAGCCGTCGCAGCCGGCGATGAAGTCGGCTTGCAGCGTGTGCCGCACGCCGTCGTGAAGGTAGCTGACATGGGGCTGCGCGCTGTCAAAGCCCTGCACTGCCACCGCGTCGGCGCCGTACACCGTGGCCAGGCCGGCGCTGCTGCGCGCCTGCATCAGGTCACGGGTGACTTCGGTCTGGCCGTACACCGTCACCCGTTTGCCGGTCAGGCCCAGCAGGTCGATGCGGTGGCGCTGGCCGTCAAAACACAGCGCCACGCCGTCATGCGGCAGGCCTTCTTGCTGCAGACGCTCGGCCACGCCGGCGGTTTGCAGCAGGTCCACCGTGGTCTGCTCCAGCACCCCGGCGCGGATGCGGCCCAGCACGTAGTCGGCGCTGCGCTGCTCGATCACCACGTTGTCGATGCCGGACCGGGCCAGCAATTGGCCCAGCAGCAAGCCCGACGGGCCGGCGCCGATGATGGCAACCTGGGTTTTCATGGGCGGGCTCCGGGTGGGTTGGGGCTGCCAGCGTAGGCGTTGACGGCGCCGGGCTCAAGGGCTGGATCGGCGCATCACTTGCACCATTCGACCATTGTTGGCCGCGCCAGCCCGCGCCGCATCCAGCAGATCGGCGGCGGCCTGGGGTTGGCCGATGCCGGCGCGCTGACCCGCTGACCCGCTGAAATTGGCCGCCGTGACGCAAGTCACGCCGGCCCCGGCCGGCGCTGCCAGCGGCCCGGCCTGCCGGCCCGAAGCGGCCCGGCAGGCCGCTGCCAGGGGTCAAGTTTGTCCGGTGCAGGGCCGAAACCCCAGCAGGCGCAGGCCATTCAGCCACGCCGACGTTGCGCACACCTTTGCCGGAAGACCAAAACCATGTCGGTGACCGTTGGGATCGAGGAGTTGCGGGTCGGGATGTTTGTGCATCTCGACCTGGGTTGGTGGGCCCATCCCTTTGCGCTGTCCAGCTTTGTCGTGGCATCGCCCGAGCAGATCGAGACGATCCGCAGCCTGGGCTTGAAAAAGCTGCGCTGGAGCCGCGAGAAAAGCCAGCTTGAGTCGGTGTCGGCGCGCCCGGCCGATGCCGTCGAAGCCGCCGATGTGGCCGATGTGGCCGATGAAGCCGATGTGGTCGATACGGCCGATACAGCCGCTGCGGCCGATCCACCCGCGCGGCCCGGCGCGCCGGCCGCTGCCAGCAGTGGCGCCGAGGCCGGCGCTGAATCAAAGCACCCGGCCGGCCCGGCCGCTGCCGCGCCCCGGCCCACGCTGGCCGGGCCGCGCAGCCCGTTGGCCGCGCAGCGGCTGGCCCAGCAAATGTGCGAGGCGCAGTACCACGAGGCCGGCGCCGCCTGGTGTGAGGCCCAGCGCCAGTTGCCCCGGGCGCCGGCCCAGGCGCTGGCCATCACCGAGGGCCTGACCCGCGCGCTGCTGGACAAGCTGATGGTGGACCGCGAGATGTGCGTGCGCGTGCTGGCCGATGTGGGCGGTGATCCGGTGGCCGGCCATGCGCTGAATGTCGCGGTGATCTCACTGCTGATGGCCCGGGTGTTCGGTTTCAACGAATCCGACCTGCTCGACCTGGGCCTGGGCGCGCTGCTGCACGACGTGGGCAAGCACGGCCTGCCGGACCGGGCCCGGCATGACGACGGCCGGCTGGCCCCGGCCGACCAGCGGCTGTACCGCGACCATGTGGCGCTGGGCGTGGCCCAGGGCCAGCGCATGGGTTTGAGTGAGGGCGCGCTGGCGGTGCTGGCCCAGCACCACGAGCTGGCCGACGGCAGCGGCTTTCCGCACCGCCTGGGGCTGGACCGCATCAGCAGCGCCGCCCGCATCGTGGCGCTGGTGGACCGCTACGACAAGCTGTGCAACCCGCCGCAAGCCGCGCTGGCGATGACGCCGCACGAGGCGCTGTCGATGATGTTTGCGCAGAGCCGCAGCCAATTTGACGCCACCATGCTCAACGCCTTCATCCGCATGATGGGCGTGTACCCGCCGGGCTCGGTGGTGCAGTTGACCGATGACCGGTATGCGTCGGTGGTCAGCGTCAACTCGTCGCGCCCGCTCAAGCCCCGGGTGCTGGTCTGCGACACGGCGGTGCCGGTGGCCGAGGCGTTGCTGCTCAACCTGGACGGCCAGGCCGACATCGGCATCCGGCGCAGCCTCAAACCGTCGCAACTGCCGGCCGCCGCCCGCGATTACCTGTCGCCCCGGCCGCGCATGGTGTATTTTTTCGAGCCGGTGAATGCACCGGCTGCGCCGGCGCTGCAAGAGATGGCGGCGTGACCACTGGCGCAGACGCCAGCCCCGACCTGCGCGCTGACGTCGGCCCCGACGGCGCCGCGCTGGCCGCCTGGCGCGCCATGCTGGGGGCGATGGGGGATCCGGCCTGGCTGGTCTGCGCACAGCGGCGGGTGGTGCTGGCCGTCAACGGGCCGGCCTGCGCCCTGCTGGGCCGGGCCGAGGCCACGCTGCGTGGCCAGCCGGCCGATGCCTTGCTGGCCACGCCCGAGGACATGGCGTTCTGGGACAGTGCCCGCGACGCCCGGCAACACGGCCCGGCCGGGCCGCTGCACTCCGACGTCACGCTGCTGGACGCCGCCGGCAAGGCCCTGGCGGTGACGCGGCGCATCCAGCAATTGGCCGACACCCGGCCCGACAGCCAACCCGACACCCAACTCGACAGCCAACCCGCCGTCCCGCCGCTTATCCCGCCGCCCTACCTGGTGACGGTGCAAGACCGCAGCCAGAGCCAGCGTGCGCTGGACGAGCGGGATCTGCTGGTCGCCGAGCTGCAAGCCACGCTCGAATCCACCGCCGACGGCATTCTGGTCACCGACCTGGCCGGCCGCATCCGCGCCTTCAACCGGCGCTTTGCGCAGATCTGGGGCTTGCCCGAATCACTGCTCACCCAGCGCCAGGACGACGCGGTGTACGACTGGATGCGGCGCAGCGTGGTCGATCCCGAGGGCTATGTGCGGCGCCTGGCGGTGATCAGCGAGGCCACGTTGCTGCAAGCCAGTGAGCGCCTGCATCTGCACTCGGGCCAGGTGATCGAGCGCGTCACCCAGCCGCAAAACAGCCACGGCCGGCCGTGCGGCCGGGTCTGGGCCTTCCGCGACCAGACCGAGCTGGTCAGCGCCAGCCGGCGCATTGAGGCGCTGTCCAGCACCGACGCACTCACCGGGCTGTGCAACCGCGGGCAACTGGCCAGCACGCTGACCGAATCGATCCGCGAGGTGCGGCGCCGCTCGGGCACGCTGGCGCTGCTGCTGCTGGACCTGGACCGCTTCAAGCAGATCAACGACAGCCTGGGCCAGGACGGTGCCGACCGGGTGCTGCTCGATTGCGCTGACCGGCTGAAGGCTTGCCTGCGCCAGGGCGACGTGCTGGCGCGCATCAGCGGCGACCAGTTTGCGCTGCTGCTGCATGACGCCGACCACGCCGGCGCCGACCGCGCCGCGCGCCGGGTGCTGGACGCGGTGTCGCACCCGTGCTCGGTGGGCGGCCTGCAATTCACCCTGACCTGCAGCGTGGGCGTGGCGCTGTTCCCGGCCGACGGCAATGACAGTGAGCAGATCACCCGCCATGCCGAGTCGGCGATGCGCCGCGCCAAACACGGCGGGCGTGCCTGCCACCGCTTCTACCAGCCGCAGCACGACGCTGACATGCGCCAGCGCATGCGACTCGACCATGCGATGCGCCAGGCGCTGGCCAGCCAGCGCTTCCGGCTGCACTACCAGCCGCAGATCGATTTGCGCAGCGGCGCGGTGGTGGGCGCCGAGGCGCTGATCCGCTGGCGCGACCCCGAGCTGGGCGAGATCTCGCCCAGCCAGTTCATCCCGGTGGCCGAGGACACCGGCTTCATCATCGCCATCGGCGACTGGGTGCTGAAGCAGGCGGTGCGCCAGGCCGCGTTGTGGCGCGCCGCCGGGCTGGTGGTGCCGGTCTCGGTCAACGTCTCGGCGCTGCAGTTCCAGCAGGCCGACTTCAATGACCGGGTGGCCGCCGTGCTGCGCGACCACCACCTGCCCGGCGCGCTGCTGGAGCTGGAGCTGACCGAATCCATCCTGGTGCAGGACGCCGACGACGCGCTGGCCCGGCTGGCGCAGTTGTCGCACCTGGGCGTGCGGCTGGCGATTGACGACTTTGGCACCGGCTACTCCAGCCTGGCCTACCTGAAGCGCTTCCCGATCGACCGGCTGAAGATTGACCGCAGCTTTGTCAAAGGCGTGCCGCTGGACGACAGCGACTGCGCCATCGTCCGGGCGGTGGTGCAACTGGCCCAGGCGCTGGGCATGAAGGTGATTGCCGAGGGCGTGGAGACCGAGCCGCAGCGGGCGTTTTTGCATGCGCTGGGCTGCGATGAATTTCAGGGCTTTTTGTACGCCCCGGCACTCGACGCGCCGAGCTTCGAGCAGCGCGTGCGCGACAGCCGCCAGCGCGGCTTGCGCCCCCGGCTCAGCCTGGTGGTGGGTTGACCCGGGCATGGCGCTGAGGCCGGTGCACAATTGGCCGGTGGCCCGGCCCCGGGCTGGCGCTGGAGCCCGGCAACCATGATCTACAAGTTCAAAAGCAAGGCCAGCGGCGACGTCATCATGCTGGGGCCCAACGGCGACGCGCTGCTGCGCACCCTCGGCCGTGAGCCTGCTGCCAAAGGCATCATCGAGCCGGCCGGCATGGCCGCCGCCATCGCCGCCCTTGAGCAGGCGGTGGCCGCCGACGAGGCGCTGCGCGCCGAGGCCGGCGCCGCAGCCCACTCACCCGCCGACAGCGTGGCGCTGCGCCAACGCCTGTGGCCGATGCTGGACATGCTCAAGCGTGCCGCCGCCGCCGCTGAGCCGGTGCTGTGGGGCGTTTGACGCTGTGCCCGGCCCGCAACTGCTTTGCGCTGATCCTGCCGTCCCACCCACTGGAGCGCCTGCCATGAAGATCTGGAGCGATGCCTGGAGCAACGGCGAAGCCATTCCCGAGCGCTACGCCGCCGGCCAGTTGCAAGCCAGCGGCGTGGGTTTTGCGCCCAACCGCAGCCCGCCGCTGGCCTGGAGCGAATTGCCCGACGGCACCGCGTCGCTGGTGCTGATCTGCCATGATTTTGATGTGCCGAGCCGGGGCGACGATGTCAACCAGGCCGACCGCGAAGTGCCGGCTGATTTGCCCCGCATCGATTTTTTCCACTGGCTGCTGGTCGATCTGCCGCCCAGCGTGGCCGGGTTTGCCGATGGCCAGTGGAGCCAGGGCTTCACCAACCGTGGCAAGCCCGGCCCGGCCACCGACGGCCCGGCGCGCCAGGGCCTGAACGACTACACCGGCTGGTTTGCCACCGACGCCGACCGGGCCGGGCTGTACTTCGGCTACGACGGGCCGTTTCCGCCGTTCAATGATTCACTGGTGCACCACTACGTTTTCACGCTGTACGCGCTGGACCTGGCGCGGCTGGCCGTCGACGGCAATTTTGACGGCCAACAGGTGCGCCAGGCCCTGGCCGGCCATGTGCTGGGCGCGGCCACGCTGTCGGGCACCTACACACTGAACCGGCGGCTGCGCTAGCGCACTGCCGGGCAGCGGGCGCGTTGAGACCGCGCTGCGCGCCGACCTTGAATGTCGGCCACCCGGCTGGCGCTGGACGATCCGGCGGCTTGACGGCGGGCGGTCGCTCGGCGCCGCCCCAGCGCACGCCCGGCCCGTCCAGCCCGGCCAGCGCCCTCTGAACTTGAGCCCGGCCGCTGCGCGCCGCCGTGCAAGTTCACACAGTTGACGCACAACGTTACCGGCGCCGGGCCTTGGGTTGCTGGCTGGGGCTGCCGATAACCCGGTGGTAAAGGTCCACCATGCCCCTGCTCAATCTCCCGTCGTCCCAGCCTCAAACCCGCCCGCCGCGCCCGGGCCACCGGCGGCGGCGCGGCTTCACGCTGGTCGAGCTGATGGTCACGCTGTGCGTCGGGGTGGTGGTGATGTCGGTGGCGATGCCGTCGATGTCGGATTTTTTGGCCAACAACCAGGTGGTGGCGGCCAAAACTGCATTTGCCGGCGCGGTGGCGCTGGCCCGCACCGAGGCCGCCAAGCGCGGCGGCGTGGTCATCCTGCAGGCGCTGGGCAGCGGGCCGGCCGGCAATGAATTCATCAACGGCTGGGAGATCGTGGCCGACGACGACGGCAACGGCCTTGCCGGTGCCAATGAAACCCGGCTGCGCCGCGCCGCCGCCACGCTGAACAAGACCAGGCTGGGCGGTGCCGCCAGCCTGGCCTTCCGCGCCAGCGGCGCACTGGTGGGCGGCGCGGCGGTGGTCTACACCGTGTGCCGGCTCAGCGGCAGCACGGCCGGCTTCACCATCACCGTGATGCCCAGCGGCGTGGCCGATGTGGCGGCCATCAGCACCTGCAGTTGACATGACCGCCCGCACCGCCCGCATCGCCCGCACTGCCCCGCCACCACGGCCGCAGCCGCGCCCGGCCGGCCGGCCAGGCGCCGTGCGCCGGCCGCGCCAGCGCGGCATCGTGCTGATCGAGGCCTTGGTGGCCATTCTGCTGCTGTCGTTTTGCGCGCTGGGCTATGCCGCGCTGCAATTGCGCGGCCTGTCGGCCAGCAGCAGCGCGATGTGGCGCAGCAAGGCCACCTTGCTGGCCTACGAGATGGCCGACCGCATGCGCGCCAACAAGGGCGCGGTGACCAGCGGCCAGTACAACAGCCTGACAGCGCCGCAGGCGGTGGCCGATTGCGGCGCCAACTCGGCCTGCGCGCCGGCCCGCATGGCGTTGCTGGACTACGCCCAGTGGAGCACCACGCTCGGCCGTGAGCTGCCGGGCGGCAGCGGCGTGGTGTGCCTGGACGCCACGCCCGACGACGGCAGTGCCGCCGCACCGGCCTGCAGTGGCGGCGGTGGCATGCTGGCCGTCAAGGTGTTCTGGACCGAGCGCGGCCAGACCAGCCGCCTGGCGGTTGCGGTGCGGCCATGAAAACAGGCGCTTTTGGGGATCGATTTCAGTCGCGGGGCTTCAGCCTGGTCGAGCTGATGGTGGGCATCGCCATCGGGCTGTTTCTGGTGGCGGTGATGGGCGCCGTCTACCTGGGCAGCCGCAGCACTTTCGTGGCGCAAGAGTCGGGCTCGCGCATGCAGGAGAACGGCCGCTTTGTGATGGACACCATCGCCTACGACCTGCGCATGTCGGGCTTTCGCGGCTGCCTGGGCACGGATGTGGTGGACAACACGCTCAACACCCCGACCGCGCTGCTGTACAACTTCGGCGAGCCGGTCTGGGGCGCGCGCTACACCGGCGCGGCCTGGTCACCGGCACTGGCCGCCCCGGCCGACGCCGTGGGCGCGCTGCCCGATGGCGATGTGCTGGTGGTGCGCCGGCCCACCGGGCTGGGCTGGTCGCTGGTCAGTGAGATGGCCAGCCCGAGCGCGGCGTTGACGATCACGCCCACCGCCGGTTTTGCGCAGGGCGATTTGCTGGTGGTGGCCGATTGCGGCAGCGCCGCCGTGGTGCAGGCCAGCAATGCCGGCGCGGGTGCGGCCGGCAGCATCCAGCATGTCACCGGCGCCGGCGGCGTGCTGCCTGGCGTGGCCCGCAATGCCTTGACCCGGGCCTATGCCAACGACGCCCGCGTCTGGCGCATGCAGACGCTGATCTACTTTCTGGCCAACAGCGAACGCCGCAGCGGCGAGCGCGCGCTGTGGGTCTACACCAGCCCCACCTACAACGGCAGCGCCCAGCGCACCGAGCTGGTGACCGGCGTCGAGCGGCTGGCGGTGACCTACGGCGTGGACACCGACGGCGACTTTGCCGCAGATCGTTTTGCCCGCGCCGACCAGGTGGCCAACTGGGCGCAAGTGGTCAATGCCCGGGTCGAGTTGCTGCTGGTGGGTGGGCGCGACGCCCAGGCCAGCCAGACCCAGCCCTATATTTTTGACGGCCAGACCGTGACGCCGGCCGACCGCAAGCTGCGCACCGTGATGTCGATGCTGGTCTCGCTACGCAATGCGGTGCCCTGACATGGCGCAAATCAGCGTCGCCACCCGACCCCGCGCGGCGCGCCAACAGCGGCGCCAGCACGCGCGCCCGCGCCGCGCCGCGCGGGGTTTCTCGCTGCTGGCCATCCTGATGATGATGGGGGTGCTGGCGATGCTGACGCTGGGCGCGATGAACAGCAGCATCGTGCAAGAGCGCATGGTGGGCAATGCGCGCGACCGGCAAGTGGCGCTGCAGGCCGCCGAGGCCACGCTGCGCGACGCCGAGCTCGACATCGAAACCAATCTGAGCGCCGACAGCGGCTTTGCCGAGGGCTGCGCCGCCGGGCTGTGCATCCCGCCGTCCGACACCGCCAGCGGGCCGCAATCGGCGCCGCTGTGGCAAACCGTCAACTGGGCTGCCACCCGGGGCTACGGCAGCCGCACCGGTGCGGCCGCGCTGCTGGGGCCCGGCAACGCCGCGCTGGCCACCCAGCCGAACTATTTTGTCGAGCGCCTGCCCACCTTGCCGCCAGTGGCCGGTGAGAGCACCGGTTTTGGCGGCGGCTGGTCCAACGCGCCGGCGGTCAGCGCCCGCGCCTACCGCATCACCGTGCGGGCGTCGGGCATCCGCTCGGCCACCGTGGTGATGCTTCAATCGGTGTACGTCAAGCAATGAAAAATCTCAGCAAGCGGGTGCGGCGCGGCGCCGGGTGGTTGGTGCTGGCCGGGGCCAGCGCCGGTGCGCCGGCCCAGACCTTGAACTTCGCCACCTCACCGTTGTTTCTGGGCACCACCGTCAAGCCCAATGTGCTGGTGCTGTACGACAACTCACAGTCGATGGACGGCACGATGGCCGGCAAATTGATCGCCGGCGACGACGCCAGTACCCGGGGCAATATTGCCCGCAGCGTGCTGCGCAGCACGATTGCCAGCTACCGCAACCAGTTTCAGTGGGGGCTGGCCAGCTTCGGCTTGTCGGGCGCCGGGGTCTACACCACCTACGCCTACTACTTTGGCAGCGATGCCGAGGTGGTCTACACCAACGATTGTGTGGCCGGCCTGTCGGCCAGCAATGCCAACCGGCGCTGCCTGGCCAACCCGCAGCCGGCCAACGGCTTCAACTTCCTGACCTACGCGGTGACCGGTGACGACCCGGCCATCAACGATGTGCTGTATTCGGGTGACTACGGCCCGCAAATCTACGGCACCGGCGTGACCAACAGCACCAGCTACCGGGCTTACAGCAGCCACGGCGCGGGCAGCGGCTGGGCCGGCGCCAGCTTCAGCGGCAACTTGGGCACCTGGAACTTCACCCCCACCGACGCCGGGTTTCTGCCGCAAACCCCGCCGTACAGCCGCATCTTCTGGCTCAAGCGGGCCTGGGGTTATTACGCTGCCATCAACGGCGCGGGCACGGTGAACGAGCCGGTGGCCGCCGACGGCGCCACCCACTACAACAACCTGATGGCGCTGCTGGCCACCGAGACCGGCAACAACGGCAGCAGCGAGTTGAAGAACGCGGCGGTCTTCACGCCGCTGGCCGGCTCACTGAGCACGGCGCGAGATTATTTTGCCAACAACGTGGGCGGCAAGCCGACGCCGATCAGCCAGAGCTGCCAGCGCAACTTTGTGCTGCTGGCCACCGACGGCAACCCGACCGGCAAGACCGACGGCAGCATGTATCCGCTGGCCGACATCGCCAACACCTACAACGCCGGCAGCAACACCTGGGCTTTTGGCGCGGCATCGACCGATGTCTTTGCCAAGGTCAGCGCGCTGCGCAGCACGGCCTACGGCGGCAGCAACTACGACGTACAGACCTATGTGGTGGGGCTGGGCGACTCGGTGGCCAATGCCAGCTCGGTGGCCACCTTGAACCGCATGGCCGCGCTCGGTGGCACCAACGAGGCCTATCTGGCCAGCAACCAGACGGCGCTGGCGGATGCCTTCCGCGCCATCAGCGTTGACATCATCTCGCGCACCGCCGCCGCGTCGTCGGTGTCACTCAATTCAGGCTCGTGGAACACGGGGGCCAAGGTCTACCAGGGGCGGTTCGCCAGCAGCGACTGGTCGGGCCAGTTGCTGGCCTTTGCGCTGGGCAACAGCGGCGTGGCGGCGGCCGCTGCCGACTGGGATGCCGCCCAGCAGGTCAGCGCCCAGCACTGGAGCACCGGCCGCCAGATCATCACCTACAAACCGTCGGCCGCATTGGGCGCGCGCGGCGTGCCGTTCCGCTGGCCGGCCGTGCCCGTCGCCCCCGGCGCGGCCGAAATCGACGCCGGCCTGGTGACGGCGCTGAACAAAAACGCCGCCGGCACGGTGGACGGTTTTGGTGCCCAGCGGCTGGAGTTTTTGCGTGGCAACAGTGCCCGCGAAGAGCGGGTCTGCGTCGGCTGCCCGGCGCCGCTGTTCCGCAGCCGGCCCACGTCGGTGCTGGGCGACATCGTCAACTCGGCACCCACCTACGTGGGCGGGGCCACCGGCGAGTTCCGCGACACGATGGAGGCCGGCCGCTACTCCAGCTACGCCACCAGCCGGGGCAGCCAGACGCCGGTGATCTATGTGGGCGCCAACGACGGCATGCTGCACGCCTTCAGCGCGGCCACCGGGTCGGAGCTGTTTGGCTATGTGCCGTGGGCCGTGCGCAACCGGCTGAGCAACGTGACGAACAACCCGTTAACCCACCAGTTCACCGTGGACGGCTCACCGGCGGTGGGCGATGTCTACTTCAGCGGCGGCTGGAAGACGATGTTGGTGAGCGGCATGAATGCCGGTGCGCCGGGGCTGTTTGCGCTCAATGTCACCAACCCGGCGCAGTTCACCGAGGCCAATGCGACCCAGGTGGTGCGCTGGGAGCTGGGCGACAGCGACGCCGATGTGGGCTATATCTTTGGCCGGCCGCTGCTGGTCAAGACCCGCGACGGCCGCTGGCGGGCGATTGTGGGCAATGGCTACAACAGCGCCAACGGCCACGCCGTGCTGCTGCTGGTAGACGTGGAGACCGGCGCGGTGGTGCGCATCGACACCCAATCGGGCAGCGCCGGCACGCCGAACGGCTTGTCGGGCGTGGCGGTGGTCTCCTCCACCGACAACGGCGTGGCCGACACGGTGTATGCCGGTGACCTGTACGGCAAGCTGTGGAAGTTCGACATCAGCGCCGCCGCCAGCACCGGCTGGAAAGTGGCTTACGGCACTGCCGCCGCGCCGCTGCCGTTGTTCTCGGCGCCCGCCGGCCAGGCCATCACCGCCCGGCCCGATGTCACCCGCTTCCCGAAGGGCGGCTACCTGGTGGCGGTGGGCACCGGCCGCTACGTGGACATCAACGACAACGCCGCCGGCAGCACGCAAACCGTCTACGGCCTGTGGGACAACGGTGCGCCGCTGGCGCTGGCCAACCTGCAAACCCAGACCATCGTCAGCACGGCGGCCGGCGTCAGCGGCAGTACCTACCGGCTCAGCACGCATGCGGTGGGCCCGGCCACCGATGCGGCGATTGCCGGCGACAACGCCGTCAGCCTGGCCGATTACTACAGCACCAAAAAGGGCTGGCGGCTCGATCTACCCAGCAGCGGTGAGCGGGTGGTGACCGAGGCCGCTATCCGCAACGGCCGGCTGGTGATCTCCAGCCTGATCCCCAGCACGGCGGTGTGCTCCTACGGCGGTGACGGCTGGATCATCGATGTGGACGTGGTTACCGGCAACCGCAGCGCCGCGCTCGACACCAATGGCGACGGCCTGATCAACAGCGCCGACTACATCGGCGGCACGATGGTCTCGGGCGTGCAGGTGGGCGCGGTGCCGGCGGCGGCCACCATCATGCGCGGCACCGGCGACCAGAAGACGCTGGAATTCAAGATGATCAACACGTCCAACGGCAGCATCGTGCGGGTGCCCGAGGCCGGCAAACCCACCACCTCGCGCCGCGCGGCCTGGGAGCAACTGCAATGAATCCCCTGTTTTCTGCCGCATCCCCCCGGGCACGGCGGGCCACCGCCACGCTGGCGCTGTTGGGGTTGGCCACGGTGGCACTGGCCGGCGCGGCCCAGGCTGCGGCCATCGCCGGCCCGGGCGGCACGGCCGAGCAGGGCCGGCGCCAGGTCGCTTTTACCGACCCATCCACACCCACACCCACACCCACACCCGCACCCACACCCACACCCACACCCGCTGCCCGCCCCGACGCACCGGCGCCGGAGCTGGTCAGCGCCCGCATCGACGCGGTGCACGCCGACGGCCGCAGCATCACCGTGTGCGGCAAGCCGGTGCCGCTGCATGGCCAGCAGTTGCGCGTGCTGGCACCCGGCGGCGCGGCGCTGGCCGGTGCCCGGTCGCTGCGCGCCGGCATGCAGGTGCGCTTCGGGCTGGAGCCCGAGCCCCGCCCGGCGCCAGTGACGGCAGGCGCAGCGGCGGCGCCGCCAACCGAGCGCCGCATCGTACTGATCTACGTCGATGCGCAGCCATGAAGCGCCGCGCCGCCGCCGGCTTCACGCTGGTCGAAATGATGATTGTGGTGGCGATGGTGGCCATCCTGGCGGCCGTGGCCTACCCGTCGTACCTGGGCCAGGTGGCCAAAGGCCGGCGCGCTGACGGCAAGCAAGCGCTGCTGGAGCTGGCGCAGAAGATGGAGCGCTTTTACAGTGAGCGCGGCACCTATGTGGGCGCCACGCTGGGCGCCGGCGGGCTCTACCCCACGCTGTCGGCGGGCGGGTATTACACGCTGGCGATTGCCAGCCAGACGCTGGATGGGTTTGCCGCCAGCGCCACGCCGCGCGGCGTGCAGGTGGGCGATGGGTGCAGCACGCTGGGCTACAACCAGCTCGGTGACCGCACGGTGGGCGCGGGCGCCGCACTCAGCGTGGCGCAGTGCTGGTGAGGGCTTGAGGCGCGGCGGCCCGGCGCGATGGGCGGTGCGCCGCTCGGGGTTTGGGCGATGGGCGGTGCGCCGCTCGGGGTTTGCCCGGACGCCACCGGGATTCGGGGCGATTTGTCGCCACACGCCAGCGCTGTAAGCAGCACACCTCTTCGGGCCGGCTAGACTGTGCGGCTGTGTCCAGCCCCGCCCGGCCCGGTCTTGACCGCTGGCCAGGCGCTCCCCGTCTCTCCTGTTGCCGCCCTTGCGGCCGTCGGCATGAACCCCAGCGACATCATTCTCGAAACGCGCGAGCTGACCAAAGAGTTCAAAGGCTTTGTCGCCGTCAGCAAGGTCAATTTGCAGGTGCGGCGCGGCAGCATCCATGCGCTGATCGGCCCCAACGGCGCCGGCAAGACCACCTGCTTCAACCTGCTGACCAAGTTTTTAACGCCCACCGCCGGCCAGATCCTGTTCGAGGGCCACGACATCACCGCCGAGGCGCCGGCCCACATCGCGCGCCGCGGCGTGATCCGCTCGTTCCAGATTTCGGCGGTGTTTCCGCACCTCAGCGTGCTGGAGAACGTGCGCGTGGCGCTGCAGCGCAAGCTGGGCAGCAGCTTCGAGTTCTGGCGCT
Source organism: Betaproteobacteria bacterium (assembly GCA_031366635.1). Lineage (GTDB taxonomy): Bacteria > Pseudomonadota > Gammaproteobacteria > Burkholderiales > Burkholderiaceae_C > Pseudaquabacterium. The sequence continues at coordinate 17,798 of JANLOP010000220.1, forward strand.
CCGAGCGTTGCCTGGACGCGCTGAACAGCCGGGCGCTGGCGCTGCTGGCCGAGGTTGATCTTGAAAAATACGCCGCGCTGACGGCGGTCGAGTTGAGCTACGGCCGCAAACGGGCGCTGGAGATTGCCACCACGCTGGCGATGGACCCCAAATTGATGCTGCTGGACGAGCCCACCCAGGGCATGGGCCTGGAGGACGTGGACCGCATCCGCCAGCTGATCAAGCAGGTGGCGGCCGCGCGCACGGTGCTGATGGTCGAGCACAACATGAGCGTGGTGGCCAGCATCGCCGACACCATCACCGTGCTGCAGCGCGGCGCCACGCTGGCAGAAGGGCCGTATGAGGTGGTCAGCAAAAACCCGGCGGTGATCGAGGCCTACATGGGCAGCGCGCAAACCGAGTTGGTCGGAGCGCACTGATGGCGAAACGATTTCTGGAAGTCAGCAACCTGCACGGCTGGTACGGCGAATCGCATGTGCTGCACGGCGTCAATTTCCATGTCGATGAAGGCGAGGTGGTGACCTTGCTGGGCCGCAACGGCGCCGGCCGCACCAGCACCTTGCGCGCCATCATGGGCCTGATCGGCAGCCGCAAAGGCCGGATCCAGGTGCGCGGCATCGAGACGCTGGCCTTGAGCACCCACCGCATCGCCCGGCTCGGCATCGGCTACTGCCCCGAGGAGCGTGGCATCTTCTCCAGCCTGTCGTGCGAGGAGAACCTGATGCTGCCGCCCACGCTGGCCGAGGGCGGCATGAGCGTGGCGCAGATCTACACCATGTTCCCCAACCTGCAAGAGCGGGCGCACAGCCAGGGCACGCGGCTGTCCGGCGGTGAGCAGCAGATGCTGGCGGTGGCGCGCATCCTGCGCACCGGCGCCCGGCTGCTGCTGCTCGACGAAATCTCCGAAGGCCTGGCGCCGGTGATCGTGCAAAAGCTGGCCGAGATGGTGACCGCGCTGCGCAAACAGGGCTACACCATCGTGATGGTGGAGCAAAACTTCAGATTTGCCGCGCCGCTGGCCGACCGGTTTCTGGTGATGGAGCACGGTGAGGTGATTCAAGAATTCACCCAGGCCGAGTTGCCGTCGCGGCTGGAACGGCTGCATGAATACCTCGGGGTCTGACGGGCTTTGCCACAGTTCAGCCCGCCACCCCGCTCACTGATTCAACACCCCGTCAACCAAGGTTCACCATGTTCAAACTCAACAAGCTGTCGGTCGCCATCACGCAGGCCGCTGTCGTGCTGGCCGGCGCCACGCTGCTGGCTGCCCCGGCCCAGGCCCAGATTTCGGGCGACACCATCAAGATCGGCCTGATCACCGACATGTCGGGCCTGTACGCTGACATCGACGGCCCGGCTGGTGTTGAAGCCATCCGCATGGCAGTGGCGGCGATGGGCGGCGCGATCAACGGCAAGAAGATCGAGGTGCTGTCGGCCGACCACCAGAACAAGGCCGACGTGGCCGCCGGCAAGGCCCGTGAATGGTTTGACACCCAAGGCGTTGACTTGCTGATCGGTGGCACCAATTCGGGCACCAACCTGGCGATGGCCAAGGTGGCGGCCGAGAAGAAAAAGCTCTTCATCAGCGTGGGCGCGGCCACCTCGGCGCTGACCAACGACCAGTGCAATCCGTACACGGTGCACTGGGCCTATGACACGGTGGCGCTGGCCAAGGGCACCGGCAATGCGGTGGTCAAGGCGGGCGGCAAGACCTGGTACTTCCTGACCGCCGACTACGCCTTTGGCGCGGCGCTGCAAAACGACACGTCGGCGGTGGTTAAGGCGGCCGGCGGCACCGTCGTCGGCTCGGTCAAGCACCCGCTGGCAGCGAGTGATTTTTCGTCGTTTCTGTTGCAGGCCCAGGCCAGCAAGGCGCAGATTCTGGGCATGGCGAACGCGGGAGGCGACACCATCAACACCATCAAGGCGGCCAATGAGTTTGGCATCACCAAGACGATGAAGCTGGCCGGCCTGCTGATCTTCATCAACGACATCCATTCGCTGGGC
>JANLOP010000235.1:0-12014 GCA_031366635.1 Betaproteobacteria bacterium
GCCCCGCCCCGGCGTACTGGCCCAACAGCCGCACCAGCGCCGGCAGTGCTGCGCGCAGCGCCGGTGCCAGCGTGTGCGGCGGGTTGATGACAAACACGCCACTGCCCAACATCCCGAAGCCGCGCTCATTGGGCTCGGCCACCGTCAGCCGGGCATGCAGCCAGCCCTTTTTGGCTTGCGCGTCGGCCACCGCCTTGAGCCGTTGCGGCAACTGGGCGGCCTCACGCAGGTCGAGTTGCGGATACCAGACCATCACCAGGCCCTCGGCAAACCGGCTGAGCGCCTCGCGGCTGGCGGCCACCACGGCGGCATAGTCGGTCTTGATCTCGTAGCTCGGGTCGATCAGCAGCAGGCCGCGCCGGCTGGGCGGGGGCAGTTGCGATTTGAGGCTGGCAAAACCATCGGCGTGCTGCACCGCCACCTGCCGATCACCGGCAAACGCCTCGGCCAATAGGGCGTGGTCGGTGGGGTGCAGCTCAAACAGCCGCATCTGGTCTTGCGGGCGCATCAAGGCGCGGGCAAAGCGCGGTGAGCCGGGGTAGTGGGTCAGCTCGTCGTTCGGGTTGAAGAGCCGCATTTGGGCCACGTAGTCGGCCAGCAGGCCGGGCAGGCCGGGTGCTTGCCACAACCTGGCGATGCCCTGCTTGTATTCGGCGTGTTTTTGCGCCTGCTCACCGTGCAGCGCGTAGGCGCCGGCGCCGGCATGGGTATCGACCAGGCGCCAGGCCTTGTCTTTGGCGTTCAGGTGGCGCAGCACCGCCACCAGCGTGGCATGTTTGAGCACGTCTGCATGGTTGCCGGCGTGGAAGGCATGGCGGTAGGCGAGCATGGGCGGATGGTGCCATGAGCGGCAGGGGTGGCTTGGGTTGCTGACCAAGCACCCTCCCTTGCAGAGCGCGTTCCGGCTTGCAAGCCGAAACCGCTCGACGGGCTCGCGGCATGCGGCTCGAAACCCCCGTCTTGCCCCCCATCCTCTCCCGCGTGCGGGCGATGGAGCAAAACCCTCACTCGCCCAGGTAAGCGGCGCGCACCTTCGGGTCGTTCAGCAGCGCTTTGGCGTCGCCGCTCATCGTCACCTCACCCGACTCCATCACATAACCGCGGTTGGCCAGGCCCAGCGCCCGGCTGGCGTTCTGCTCGACCAGCAGGATGGTGGTGCCCCGGCGGTGGATGTCGGCCACCACCTCGAAGATCTTGTCCACCATGATCGGGCTCAGGCCCATTGACGGCTCATCGAGCAGCAGCACCTTGGGCCGGGCCATCAGCCCGCGGCCCATCGCCAGCATCTGCTGCTCACCGCCGCTCATCGTGCCGGCCAATTGCACGGCCCGCTCTTTGAGGCGCGGGAAGATGGCAAACACCTTGTCGATGTCGGCCTGCACCTCATCGTCGTCGCGCACATAGGCGCCCATCAGCAGGTTTTCGGTGATGGTCATGCGGCTGAACACGCCCCGGCCCTCGGGTACCATCACCAGGCCTTGTTTGACCAGATCCCAGGCGCCCTGGCCTTTGATGCTCTGGCCCATGAAACGGATCTCGCCGTCAGCCACCGGCTGGGTGCCGGTGATGGCTTTGAGGGTGGTGGTCTTGCCGGCACCGTTGGCACCGATCAGCGACACCAGCTCACCGCGCCGCACCTCGAAGCTGGCGCCTTTGACGGCCTGGATGCCACCGTAGGCCACCTTCAGGCCGGCCACCTCCAGCAGGATGTCGTTGTTGTTTGTCATGGTTATCCGCCGGCTTCAGTGGTTTTTATGGCCGGCGCCGAGGTAGGCCTCGATCACCTTGTCGTTGCGCTGCACGTCATACGGCGTGCCTTCGGCAATCTGCTTGCCGTAGTCCAGCACGGTGACACGGTCGCACAAGCCCATCACCAGCTTGACATCGTGCTCGATCAGCAGGATGGTGCGGCCGTCTTTGCGGATGCGGTCGATCAACGCGCGCAGCACCACTTTCTCGGTCGCGTTCATGCCGGCGGCGGGCTCATCGAGGGCGATCAGCTTGGGGTCGGTGGCCAGGGCGCGGGCAATCTCCAGCCGGCGCTGGTCACCGTAGCTCAGCGTGCGGGCCTTGAACTCGGCGTAGCGGCCGATGCCGACGTAGTCCAGCAGCTCTTGGGCGCGGCTCGCAATCGCCGCCTCTTCGGCCTTGAAGCCGGGCGTGCGCAGGACCGCGCCGATCAGGCCGGAATGGGTGCGCACATGGCGGCCGACCATGACGTTCTCAAGCGCGGTCATCTCGGCAAACAGCCGGATGTTTTGAAAAGTACGGGCGATGCCGGCCTTGGCCACCTCATGCACCGCCGTGGGTTTGTACGGTGCGCCGCCCAGCTCAAAACTGCCGGCATCGGGCGTGTACAGCCCGGTGATGACATTGAAAAACGTCGTCTTGCCGGCGCCGTTGGGCCCGATCAGGCCGTAAACCTGGCCGGCGCGGATGGTGATGCCGACGTCCGACAAGGCTTGAAGCCCGCCAAAACGTTTGGAAACCGAAGCCACCTGGAGAACGATATCGCTCATGTTGTGGCCCCCTCAGCGCTTGGCCGGCACCGGCGCCGGTGCGGCCTTGCCGTGCTCGGGTGACGGCCACAGGCCACGCGGGCGCATCAGCATGATGACGATCATGGCCAGCGCGATCAGCAACTGGCGCAGGATGGCGGCGTCGATGCGGCCATCGGTCATGCGTTGCAAATCCAGCTCACCGGCCACCCAGCGCAGCGCCTCGGGCAGAGCGGCCAGCAGCACCGCGCCCAGCACCACGCCGGGGATGTGGCCGATGCCGCCCAGCACCACCATCGCCACGATCATCACGCTCTCTTGCAGCGAGAACGACTCGGGCGAGACAAAGCCCTGGAAGGTGGCAAACATCACGCCCGACACCCCGCCAAAGGTGGCGCCCATGCCAAACGCCAACAACTTGAGATTGCGGGTGTTGATGCCCATCGCCTTGGCGGCGATCTCGTCCTCACGAATCGCCATCCAGGCGCGGCCGATGCGGCTTTGCTCCAGCCGGTAGCAGATCACCACGCTGACCACCACCAGCAGCAAGAACAGGTAGTAGTACTTGGTGACCGACGAGATTTCCATGCCCAGCAAGTCACCGGTCTTGCCCAGATCAACACCGAACATCTTGATGCTGTCGATTTGCTGGAGCCCTTTTGGCCCATTCGTGATGTTCACCGGCCGGTCCAGGTTGTTCATGAACACCCGCACGATTTCACCAAAGCCGAGCGTGACGATGGCCAGGTAATCGCCGCGCAGCTTGAGCGTGGGCGCGCCCAGCGTGACGCCAAACACACCGGCGATCAGCGCGCCCAGTGGGATGACCACCCAGAACGGCGTGTGCAGACCCTGCGGAAACAGCGCCTTGATGCCGGCAAAGCTGTCGGTCAAATGCGGTGACGCCAGCAGGCCGAACATGTAGGCGCCCACGGCGTAGAAGGCGACGTAGCCCAGGTCGAGCAGGCCGGCATAGCCGACGACGATGTTCAGCCCGAGCGCCAGCAGCACGTAGAGCAGCGCAAAGTCAAGCATGCGCACCCAGAAGTTGCCCACATGCTGGGCCAGCAGCGGCAGGACCAACAGCGCCACGGCGGCGATCAGGAAGACGACGAGTTTGTTTTTCATGGCGTGTTCTCCTCGTCGTCAGGCTCGATCAGCCACCCGCTCACCCAGCAAGCCCTGCGGCCGCACGGTGAGCACCAGGATCAGCACCAGAAAGGCGAAGATGTCGCTGTACTGGCTGCCCAGCACGCCGCCGGTGAGCGCGCCGATGTAGCCCGAGCCCAGCGCCTCGATCAGCCCCAGCAACACCCCGCCCACCACGGCGCCCGCCAGGTTGCCGATGCCGCCAAACACCGCTGCGGTGAAGGCTTTGAGGCCCGGCAGAAAGCCCATCGTGTGCTGCACCGTGCCGTAGTTGGCGGCGTACATCACGCCGGCCAGCGCGGCCAGCGCCGCGCCGATGATGAAGGTGGCCGAGATCACCTGGTCCGGCCGCACGCCCATCAGCGCGGCGACACGCGGGTTCTCGGCGGTGGCACGCATCGCCCGGCCCAGCTTGGTGCGGTTGACCAGGTACATCAGCCCGGCCAGCGTGATGGCGGTGACCACCAAAATCAGGATCTGCGTCAGGTTGATCACCGCGCCGCCGATAAAAAACGGCTCGGATGGCAGCAGGATCGGGTAGGGCTTGGTGCTGGGCTGCCAGATGATCATCGCCAGCGTTTGCAGCAGCAGGCTCATGCCCATCGCGGTGATCAGCGGCGCCAGCCGGGGGGCGGTGCGCAGCGGCCGGTAGGCGATTTTCTCGATGGTGAAGTTGAGCGCGGCGCAGACCACGATGGCCGCCACCAGCGAGATCAGCAACAGCAGCCAGCCCGGCAGGCCCGAGCCGGCCAGCACCCGCAACACCGTCCAACTGGTGAGCGCGCCGACCATCAACACCTCACCGTGGGCAAAGTTGATCAGGTTGATGATGCCGTAGACCATCGTGTAGCCCAGCGCCACCAGCGCATACATGCTGCCCAGCACCAGACCGTTGATGATCTGTTGCAACAAGGTGTCCATGTCGGGGGTCTCCGGTTTTCTGGCCCGGCGACGGGTGCAGGCCGATGCCTGCAACCACGGCCCGCCGGGCTTGTTTTCAACCTAGCAAGAAGCTGGCCTCTCGCCGGTATGGCCATAATTTTAGGGTGGGGTGGTACCGCCAAACGGGGGGAGATACCCCCTGGGCCGGCGCGCCAGGCGCGGCAAAAAAACGCGCCGTGGTGGGCCTTTACCGGGCCTCAGGCGCGGGCAGCGGGTCGGATTCAACCGAGGCCGATGGCGCGGCGCAGCGTCGGCTTTCGGCATTCAGCCGGCGCATCTCGGCCAGCCGCTCGGCGATGCGCAGCTCCAGCCCGCGCGGTACCGGTTGGTAAAAGTCGGCCTGCGCCAGCCCATCGGGCAGGTAGTGCTCACCGGCGACAAAGCCGCCTTCTTCGTCATGGGCATAGCGGTAATCGGCGCCGTGGCCCAGGCCTTTCATCAGTTGGGTGGGCGCGTTGCGCAAGTGCATCGGCACCGGCCGCGTCACGTCCTGCTTGACCAGCGAGCGCACCGCGTTCCAGGCTTTGTAGACGGCGTTGCTTTTGGGCGCGACGGCCAGGTAGACCACCGCCTGGGCCAGCGCCAGCTCGCCCTCGGGCGAGCCCAGCCGCTCATAGATCGACGCCGCCTCCAGCGCCAGGGTCTGGCCGCGCGGGTCGGCCAGGCCGATGTCCTCGCTGGCCATGCGCAGCACCCGGCGCGCAACGTAGCGCACGTCGACGCCGCCGTCCAGCATGCGCGCCAGCCAGTACAGCGACGCATCCGGGTCGGACCCGCGCACGCTTTTGTGCAGCGCCGAAATCATGTCGTAGAACTGGTCGCCGCCCTTGTCGTAGCGGCGCAGCATCTCGCCCAGGGTTTGTTCGAGCTGGGTTTCGGTGATCTCGGCGCCTGGCTCGGTGCTCGGCTCGGCGCCTGGCCCGACAACCCGCCCGGTGGCGCCGTCGGGCAATCCCTCGATCAGGTTCTGGTAGGCGTTGAGCAGGCGCCGGGCGTCGCCGTCGGCATGGCCGATCAGCCGCAGGCGGGCGGCGTCGCTCAGCGGCGGTGCAGCCAGCGCGCTGCGGGCACGGCCGATCATTTGGGCCAGCTCGGCATCATCGAGCGGCTTGAGCAGATGCACTGTGGCCCGCGACAGCAGCGCCGAGTTGACCTCGAAGCTCGGGTTCTCGGTGGTGGCGCCGATGAAGGTGAAAAGCCCTGATTCGACATGCGGCAAAAACGCATCCTGCTGGGCCTTGTTGAAGCGGTGCACCTCATCGACAAACACCACCGTGCCCAGGCCGGTGCCGCGCGCCGCCCGAGCCTGGTCCACCGCGTCGCGGATGTCCTTGACGCCGGCCAGCACGGCCGACAGCACGATGAAGCGGGCGCCGACGCCGGGCCGCGCCAAGGCGGCTCGCCCACCTTGCGGGGTGAGGACGGCATCGCCGCCGTCTCGCGGCACCCCCCTGACCGCACCGGCCATCAAGCGCGCCAACGTGGTTTTGCCCACACCGGGCGGGCCCCACAAAATCATCGAGTGCAGCCGGCCCGTCTCAAACGCCACCCGCAGCGGCTTGCCCGGGCCCAGCAGATGGGCCTGGCCGATCACCTCGGCCAGGCTGGCGGGGCGCAGCCGTTCGGCCAGTGGTACGCGCTGGGCCGCTGGCGCTTGTTGCGCATCAGCACCGGCCGGCTCGGCACCAAACAAAGACTCCTGCGGATTCATCCAGCGATTGTCGCCGCGCCCGCCCGGCCGTTGCCCGATCAGCCAGGCGGCAAGGCGGCCACCCGGGCGGTCATTGCCGCGCAGTGGGCCTGTGGTGCAATCCGCCGCTGCCGGACAAACAAGGGCAGCGTTGAACACCATCACCCGGATTCACCCGATGCCCTACTTCACCCCAAGGCAACACCCTGTAGCGACCCGGCCTTGCCGCCCCAACGCCGCCCGGCCAATGCTGGGCGTGTCGGCCGGTGCCGCCGGCCGCGCCTGGCTGGCCGGGCTGGCCGGGTTGCTGCTGGGGCTGGCCGTCAGCCCGCCGGCGCGGGCCGATGAGCCGGCCGTTGAAAACTGGAACGTGCACGGCCAGGCCACGTACATCTGGCAGACCAAGCCGGCGATGGCCGCGCCTTACACCGGCCCGAACAGCCTGATCGGGCCACGCGAGCACAGCTACTCGTTCACCGCCACCGCCGCGCTGGGCTGGCGGCCCTGGGCCGGGGCTGAGGTGTACGCCAATATCGAGGCGGCACAGGGCCTGCCGCTGTCCAATCTGACCGGCCTGGGTGGGTTTACCAACGGCGAGATGGCACGCAGCTCGGGCCCCACGCTCAAGTTCTACCGGGCGCGGCTGTTTGGCCGCCAGACCTGGGCCCTGGGGGATGACAAAAACGCTGGGGGCGGAGCGGCCTCAGAGGCCGTCGAATCCGACTTCAACCAGCTCGCCGGCCCGGTGGCGCGGCGCCGGCTGGTGCTGACCGTGGGCAATCTGTCGGTGGCCGATCTGTTTGATGACAACGCCTACAGCCACGATCCGCGCACCCAGTTTTTGAACTGGTCGCTGATGAGCCTGGGCGCTTACGACTTTGCCGCGGATGCGCGCGGCTACAGCACGGGCGCGGCGCTGGAGTGGTTTCATGACGACTGGGCCCTGCGCTACGGCCGCTTTGCGCTGCCGCGTGTGCCCAACCAGCAGTCGCTGGACCCGCAGTTGCTGCGCCACTACGGCGACCAACTGGAGCTGGAACACCACCACCGCATCGCCGGCCAGCCGGGCGCGCTGCGCGCGCTGCTGTTCCACGACCGCACCCGGCTGGCGCGCTTTGACGACGCGCTGGCGCTGGGCCGCCAGACCGGCACCGCGCCCGACATCCTCGCGGCGCGCACCCGGGTGCAGGACAAATGGGGCGTCGGCATCGGGCTGGAACAGGCGTTGACGCCGCACATCGGGCTGTTTGCCCGCTTCAGCCAGGCCGACGGCCAGACCGAGACCGATGCCTTCACCGAGATCGACCGATCCCTGTCGGGCGGCGTGCTGCTGAACGGCGCGCCCTGGCAGCGCGCCGGTGACAGCCTGGGCCTGGGGCTGGCGGTGAACCGGCTGTCGGCGGCGCGGCGTGATTACCTGGCGGCCGGCGGCATCAGCTTTTTCATCGGTGACGGCAGGCTGCGCTACGGCGCCGAGCAGGTGCTGGAGCTGTTTTACAGCCTGCGCCTGGCGCCGGGCATCAACCTGTCATTGAACGGCCAGCGCATCAACCACCCCGGCTACAACGCCGACCGCGGGCCGGCCAATTTTGTCGCGACGCGGCTGCATGTCGAGTTTTGAGCGCGACCCGCAAGGCGCTGCTCAAAACCGCCGCCCGCCCGAGACGCGCCAGGCGTCCTGGGCCGAGAAGTTTTGCTTCGGGTCGCGCGCCAGGCGGGCAAACCAGGCCGCGCCGTCCAGCCCCAGGCTCCAGCCCCAGGCGTTGACCGGGCCGGCATCGCCCTGGCCCTGCTTGTGCAGCAGATCGGCGCTCAAGCGACAGCCCGTCGGCAGCGGCCAGCGCAGCGTCAGGTGGTGGTGCTGCTGGCCGGTGCCCAGCCGATCGTCGGCAATCACCGACAACGCGATCTGGCGGCTTCCCTCACCCTGCCAGCCGAGCGCCAGCGTGATCGCGTCGTTCGGGTCGAAGTTCAAGTTGGCATACGGCTTGAGATTGGTGCGGCCAATGCCGACTTGCGCATAAAACGGCGCGCCGGCCTGCACGCCCAGGCTGCCGCCAACAAAACCGCCGCTGGCCGCTTGCAGCGACGGCAGCAGTTGCAGCGGCAGCGACGCCGGCCACCACAGCGGCAGCACAGCGCCCGGCGCCAGCGGCCACTGGTCGTCCCAGCCGACGCGCCACTGGCGGCCAAAGCCGGGCTGCTGGTAGAGCCCCAGCCACAGCGTGCGGCCGTCGCGGCGCCAGCGCAGGTTCAAATCGGTGCCGTCGCTGGACGGGACGGCGTTGCCGGCGTTGTTGGCGTTGTTGACACTCGCCAGGTGGTAGCGGCCGAGCGTGAGCTTGTACTCAGCGGCGCCAGCGCCCGCGTCGGCGTCCACAGCACCGTCGGCCGCCCCCGCGCACAGCGGCACGCAACACAGCCAGGCCAGCCCCGCCCGGGCCGACGCGGCCATCAAATTCGCGGCGGCGCGCACGCGGCGATGCTCATGCCGACGCATGCCGGCGGAAGGCCAGCACCGTGTTGCTGCCGCCAAAGGCGAATGAATTCGACAGCGCCAGCGCCAGAGCCACGCCGTGCCGGCCGCTGCCCAGCACATGGTCGAGCCCGGCGCAGGCCGCATCAATCTGCCGCAGGTGGGCGGTGGGCGGGAGGTTGCCGCTATGCACCGCCAGTACGGTGATCAGCGCCTCCAGCGCGCCGGCCGCGCCCATCAGGTGGCCGTGCATCGATTTGGTGGCGCTCACTGCCACCTGCGGCGCGTGGCCGCCGAACAGCCGGCGCAGCGCGTCGGCCTCCACCGGGTCGCCCTCGGTGGTGGCGGTACCGTGGGCGTTGACATAGCCCACGTCGCTGGCGTCGGCGCCGGCATCGGTCAGCGCTGCCTGCAGCGCGCGGATCTGGCCGGCGGCGTCGGGCGTGCTCAAGTGGCGGTGGTCGTTGCTGCTGCCGGCACCGGCCAGCTCAGCGTAGATGCGCGCGCCGCGCGCCAGCGCATGGCCGCGCTCCTCCAGCAGCAGCGCGGCAGCGCCTTCGCCCAGCACCAGGCCGCTGCGGCCGGCATCAAACGGCCGGCAAGCGCTGGCGGCGCGGGCCTGGGCGGCGTCAGCGGCCTCGCTGCCCTCAGCGCCCTGCGCGTCACCCGCGTCGTCGCCGGCCCCGGCCAGCACCTGCATCGACAACCAGGCTTTGAGCGTGCCGTACGGCAAGGCCGCCTCACCGCCGCCGGCCAGCGCCACCGCGCACTCACCCCAGCGCACCCGGCGCAGCGCCTCGCCGATGGCCACCGCCGACGAGGCACAGGCCACCGAGTAGGTGAAACAGGCGCCGCCCAGGCCGAGCAGCAACGCGATCTGGCCGGCGGCGGCGTTGTTCATGCCCATCACCACACTGAGCGGTGAGATGCGCGGCCGGCCTTTGACAAACAGCTCGCGGTAGCCGCGCTCCAGCGTCTGGATGCCGCCCGCGCCGGTGCCCCACAGCACGCAGGTGCGCTCGCGCTCGGCATCGGTCAGCGCGCCCGATCCTGCCGCCCCGACGCCGGGCAGGCCGGCATCGGCCCAGGCCGCGCGCGCCGCCAGCACCGACAGTTGGCTCACCCGGTCCATCGTGATGGCGCGCGGCCGGCCCAGCTCGGCGCCGGCATCAAAATCGGCGCACACCGCAGTGGCCAGCGTGGTGCTGTACGGCGCCTCACCCACGGTGTGGCGGCGCACCGCGCTGCGCCCGGCCAGCAGGGCGTCAAAGCCGGCCGCCACATCGCGGCCGTGCGGCGTGATCTGGCCCAGGCCGGTGACGACGACGCGGCGCGCAGGCATGTCAGCGCGGGTTGCGGCAGCGCCGAACCAGCCCCGGCGGGGGCCGGCGCGTCACGCGGCGGCCTTGGCGCGGATTTGCGCCATGTGCGGCTCGATCAGCAGCAGGATGTCGGACACCCGCTTCGGCAGCTCGGCCGGCTCGGCCATCGGCACGCCGATGCGGTCTTCCAGCTCAAACAGCAACTCGGCCAGCGTGAGTGAATCGACCTGCAGATCAGCCAGCTCGGCCTCGGGCACGATTTTCTCGGCGGGTGCGTCGCTGTAGTGGCCCAGCACCTGGCGCAGCACGTCGAGGGCGGTGGCGTGGGGAGGGACGGCGATGGGGACGGTGGCAGGCATGGTGATGCTCATTGTGTTCTTCTGAACGGCGCCGCGCCACCGAGCGCGATCACCCGGCCGGTGCCGGCGCTGGCCGGGTCATCACGCAGCACACGGCACGGGTCGAGAAATTGCTTGATCTCGGCCAGCACCTGGTGTTTTTCACGGTCGATGCTCAGCATGTGGTAGCTGTCGGCCAGCAGCACGCAGTGCACCCGGCGCGACGCCACCCGGCGCGCCACCTCGAACGCGCTGCGCGGCGTGGCGGCGTCGTCGTCGCGGGCGTGGATCAGCAGCACCGGGCTGCTGATGTCGGGCAGCCGGCGCCGCACGTCGGCGATCAGCCGCCGGGCCTCCAGCAGATCACGCACCCGCAGCACCGCCGCGCCGGCGGCCGAGTTGCCGGCCTCGGCCATCTGCTGCGCAATCCAGCCGCGCAGGCGCTCGTCCTTGACGCCAAACGGCGCCGTCTCACGCACGCCGATACGCCCGGCGCCGGGCACCCAGGCGGCCAGCGGCAGCAGGCGGCGTGTCCACGGCGTGGCCCAGCCGTCGTAGTGCAAGGTGGTGGACAGCGCCAACACCGCCAAAACCTGGGGCGCGCGCAGTGCCGCCACGCGCAGCGCCAGCACCGCGCCGATGCACAGCCCGCCCACCACCACCTGCGCGCAATCGGCCTGCATCGCATCAAACTCGGCCAGCGCGGCCGCCGCCCACTGGCGCTGGCCCTGCAGCGCCCGGCCCGGGCCGGCAAAGCTGTAGCCGGGGATCACCGGCACATGCACGGTGTAGCCGGCGCGGTGCAGGCCGCGGGCCAGAAACTGCAACTCCTGCGGCCCGCTGGACAGGCCGTGCAGCAGCAGCACGCCCTGCGGCCCGGCTTTGAGCCGCAGCGCGCGCGGGCCGGGGCCGGCACCTGGCGCCGACGCCGCACCCTGGCCGATTTGCAGCGCAGTCATGGCAGCGCGGTCACAGTGGAACGTCACCGGCCGCAGGCGGGGCCGAGGCCAGCGCGGCCGGCGGGCGCGGCCGGCGGCGCCGTGCGCCACCCGGCGCATCGTGGCGCGCCGCCCAGGCGTACAGCGTGGGCAGCACCAGCAGCGTCAGCAGCGTGGCCGAGACCAGCCCGCCGATCACCACCACCGCCAGCGGTCGCTGGGTTTCAGCGCCGATGGCATGGCTCAGCGCCATCGGCAGCAGGCCCAGCATGGCCAGCAGCGCCGTCATCAGCACGGTGCGCAGCCGCGTCAGGCTGCCTTGCAGCACGGCCTCTTGCAGGCCCACGCCTTCCGCGCGCAACTGGTTGTAATAAGTGACCATCACCACCCCGTTCAACACCGCCTGACCAAACAGCGCGATAAAGCCGATGGCCGCCGACACCGACAGCGGGATGCCGGTGAGCGCCAGCGCCACGATACCGCCGATCAGCGCAAACGGGATGTTGGCGATGATCAGCAGCGCGCTGCGAAAGCTCTTGAAGGCATCAAACAGCAGCAGGAAGATCACCAGGATCGACAGCGGCACGACCCAGGACAGCCGCTTCATCGCGCGCTGCTGGTTCTCGAACTCACCCGACCAGATCACCTCGTAGTTGGCCGG
>JANLOP010000245.1:0-24951 GCA_031366635.1 Betaproteobacteria bacterium
GATTCAATACCCATAGCGCACCACCGCCGGCGCGGGCGGTTCAGTCCAACGGGATCTTTTGCCTACCGGACACGGGGCGGCACCGTCTCGTTGGCCACCAACTGCGCGCCGCGTCCGCCAGGCAAAAGACTCTCTGCTTTATGACGCGATGGAGTGGCTTTACGGCTGGAAAGTAAAAAACTGTTTGGCGAATTGACCCGACCCCGAAGTGGCCTGACGGCCGCCTGCCCCTCAAGGGGGCAACATCCGCGGCCCGGCAAAGCCGGTTCTGCGCTGTTTGCTTGATGATGAACGGAGATTGAGATGAACGAATTGGGACGCCTCGAAGACTTGCCCGCCGACTATGTGGCTGCGCTGCGCGCGCAAAACCTCGTGCCGCTGTGGCCCAGCCTGCGCGGCGTGCTGCCGCCAGGCAAGCCGACTCTCAACACACGGGCCACGCATTGGCCTTATGCCGCCATTCGGCCGCTGCTGATGAAAGCCGGCGAGCTGACCCCGATCGAGAAGGCCGAGCGCCGCGTGCTGGTGCTGGCCAACCCCGGACACGGTCTCGACAAGATGCAGGCCAGTGCGGCGATGTACCTGGGCATGCAACTGCTGCTGCCGGGCGAATGGGCGCCGTCGCATCGCCACACGCCGAATGCAGTGCGCATGGTGGTCGAAGGCGTTGGCGCGTGGAGCAACGTTGACGGCGAGAAGTGCGAGATGCTGCGCGGCGATCTGATCCTCACGCCGACAGGCCTGTGGCACGAGCATGGCCACGACGGCACCGAGCCCGTGGTCTGGCTCGATGTGCTCGACCTGCCGCTGGTCTATTACATGGAGGCCAGCTACCACGTCGACGGCGGGCGCCAGAAGGTGCGGCCCACGCATGGCGAGCAGGCCTATGCGCGCGGCGGCATCGTGCCCACCCCTGTGTTCCAGCGCTCTTGCAAGCCCTACCCCATGCTGCGCTACCCCTGGGCCGACGCACGCGCAGCGCTCGAATCACTGGCCACCAACCAACCGGAACTTGGAGCGGTGCAGGTCACCTACGCCAACCCCGAGACCGGAACGCACGCCGAGAACATCCTCGGCTTCTACGCGCTGATGCTGAGGCCGGGTCAGACCTTGCGCCTGCCAGTGCGCAGCCCGGCGATGGTCTTCCACCTCATCGAAGGCGGCGCCAGCGTGCGGGTTGGCGAACAGCGCGAAGAGCAGCGCTTCGTGCTGGCCGTTGCCGACACTTGCTGTGCGCCCGGCTATACGCCGGTGACGCTGGCCAACACCTCCGACTGTGCGCCAGCCTTTCTCTTCATTGCGGACGAGACGCCGCTGCACACCAAGCTCGGCGTGTTCGAAATTCGTGACCGCGAAGCTCAAAACTGAATTCGTCCCACCGCAAAAACCCACCATGACCACCACTTATCTTTGGAACCCGCCGCCGGTGTACTCGCTCCCGGTTCGCGGCAAGACCGAGCGCCTGCCCATCAACCGCATCTTCCTGGTCGGACGCAATTGCCACGCCCATGCGGTCGAGATGGGCCGCCCCGTCGACAAGCGTGTCGATGTGCCGTTCTACTGGGCTCGGGGCCTGGTGCGATGCTGATGACGCCGCTGCTGCAGACGATGGCGAAATCGCCCCCGACGATCCACGTCGAGGTGGCGTGGGGCCACACCGACGTGCTAGCGCACGCCCTGCGCGCGAGAGAGCTTGATGCGCTTGTTGTCGATGCCCGTTCGCTCGCACCGGCTGCGGATCCGTGTGGCGAACCTGGTCGAGATGCGCGGCGCCTTCATGGTGCGTCAGAACCATCCGCTGACCCGCTGGACAGGCGTGCTGCGATTCGACGCCTTGCGTCAGTTTCTGATCGCATCGACGCCGCTGAGCGACGAGGTCGCGCGCACGATGGTCGAACGTTACGGGCCCGCAGCCCATCCGTCGGACTGCGTGACGCTGCGCTGCGAGGAGATTCCCAGCCTGGTCGAGGTGGTGCGCCACAGCGACGCGGTGTTGATCGCCATCCGGGCTGCGGCGCCCGATCTGGTGGAGTTGGCGGTCAAGCCGGCCATGAGCGCCACCGCCCGCTTCGGTATCGTCACGCTCGCCCGCCGGGCCGAGCCGCCCGCTCTGCCGATAGTCCGCAAGCTGGTCACGGAACTGATGCGCGACCAGCCCACTGAGTCCGAAGAATCGGCTGTGGCGCGTCGAATTCCGACGCCGCCGTGATGCCGATCAACGGCCACGATCCGGCGCTGCTCTTCTCGCGCTGGCCGACGCAGCGGTACTTGCAGCGCCAGACTTGGCGCCGCTCTGCACGGCCTCAACGCAAGGGCCGCCGCCGCCAGTCAGGGGTACGCCGTCGCATGCTCAACTGGCATGCAGCGCTGAGCTCAAAGACTTTTTTGAGCCCATAAAACAAAACCCCAGTCACATCGATGAACCGGGGTTTCAGGTGCGCCGCCCTGGGCGGTTTGAGACAGGGTTACATGTGGTCAATCATCACCTGCCCAAAGCCCGAGCATGACACCTGGGTGGCGCCGTCCATCAGCCGGGCAAAGTCGTAGGTGACTTTCTTGCTGGCGATCGAGCGCTCCATCGACGCGATGATCAGGTCGGCCGCCGCCGTCCAGCCCATGTGGCGCAGCATCATCTCGGCCGACAGGATTTCAGAGCCCGGGTTGACGTAATCCTTGCCGGCGTATTTGGGCGCCGTGCCATGCGTGGCCTCGAAGCAGGCGATGGAATCCGACAGGTTGGCGCCCGGCGCAATGCCGATGCCGCCGACCTGGGCCGCGAGCGCATCGCTGATGTAGTCGCCATTCAGGTTGAGCGTGGCGATCACCGAGTATTCGGCCGGCCGCAACAGGATTTGCTGCAGGAAGGCGTCGGCAATCGAATCCTTGACGGTGATCGTCTTGCCGGTTTTCGGGTTTTTGAATTGACACCACGGGCCACCGTCGATCAGCTCGGCGCCAAACTCGCGCTGGGCCAGCGCGTAGGCCCAGTCGCGGAAGCTGCCCTCGGTGTACTTCATGATGTTGCCCTTGTGCACAATCGTCAGGCTGGGCTTGTCGTTGTCGATGGTGTACTGGATGGCCTTGCGCACCAGGCGCTCAGTGCCCTCACGCGACACCGGCTTGATGCCGATGCCTGAGGTGTTGGGGAAGCGGATCTTCTTGACGCCCATTTCCTCCATCAAGAACTTGATCAGCTTTTTGGCCGTGTCGCTCTCGGCTTCGTACTCGATGGCGGCGTAAATGTCCTCGCTGTGCTCGCGGACGTTCACCATGTCGATCTTCTGCGGCTCTTTGACGGGGGTCGGCACGCGCGTGAATTACTGCTCCGGGCGCAGGCAGACGTACAAATCCAACTCTTGGCGCAACGCCACGTTGAGAGAGCGGATGCCGCCGCCCACCGGGGTGGTGAGCGGGCCTTTGATCGACACCACATACTCGCGCAGCACGGCCAGTGATTCTTCGGGCAGCCACACGTCAGGGCCGTAAATCCGGGTCGATTTCTCGCCAGCGTAGATTTCCATCCAGTGGATCATCTTGGCGCCACCGTAGGCCTTGGCCACCGCCGCATCGACCACCTTGATCATCACCGGCGTGATGTCCAGCCCGGTGCCGTCGCCCTCGATGAACGGAATGATCGGATGGTCCGGGACATTCAGTGAGTAATCGGCATTGACGGTGATCTTTTGCCCACCCTCGGGCACTTTGATGTGCTGGTACATTTGCTTTGGCTCCGCGCGCTGCGCTGGTTGAGGAAAACCCAATGATCTTATGGCAGCCGCGCTGTCAACCGACTGACGGCGGGCGACGTTTTGGGGCTGCCGTTTCAGCCCGCTCAAGCAAAGCACCACGCCACCACCCGCAGCCAAAGCCCGTGGCCCAGGGCCCAGGCCGAGGCCACGGCCAGCGCGGCACCAGCCCAGCGGATGGCGCCGCCGGAGGACAGCCGCGCCAGGCCCGGCCGGCCACCGGCCCAGCGCCACCAGATGGCCGGCCCCAGCACCAGGCCGGTGGCCGACGCGCCGGCAAAGCCGGCCATCACCAGCGCGCCGGCCCACGCCGTATTGGCCAGCGCGGCCACCAGCAGCGCCGATTGCAGCAGGCCGCAGGGCCAGGCCACCCAGGCCAGCCCCAGGCCGACGCGGCGTGCCGGCAGCTTGATCGCCTGCCAGTGCTCACCCGGGCGATGCGCCACCGCCTGGCGGCGCGCTGCGCCCAGACGCTCCATCCAGGCCGGCTGCCGGCCTTGGCACAGCAGAAACAGGCCCAGCGCCAGCGCCGCCAGATGCACCAGCAACCACAACGGGCGCAGCGCAGCCACCGCCTGGCCGAGCGCTGCCAGGCTGCCCACACTGGCCGCCGCCACCCCGCCAGCGGCTGAGTAGGCCAGCAGCCGACCGACGTGCAACGGCAACAGCCCGCGCCAGCCAGCGCCGCCTGCAGCAGCGGTGCAGGCCGCGCCGCACATCGCCAGGCAATGCGGCGTGCCGGCCAGGCCCAGCAAAACCGCGCTCAGCAGCAGGGCCTGGTCCATCGGTCGGTGTCCGCAGGGCGCTGGCAGGTCGGTGCCCATAATGGGCGATGAACGCCCCCATCGACATCAGCAAGCTGGCACTGGCCCCTTTCAAGCTGGCTTGCGCCAGTTGCAACCTGCGCGAGCTGTGTTTGCCGATGGGCATGTCGCGCGACAACCTCGACCGGCTCGACAGCTTGGTGGCCAGCCGCCGCAACCTGGCCCGTGGGCAAACACTGTTTCAAGCGGGTGAGCCGTTTTTGTCGCTGTACGCAGTGCGCACCGGGTTTTTCAAGACCTGCGTGGCGTCGCAGGACGGCCGCAGCCAGGTCACCGGTTTTCAAATGGCCGGTGAGCTGCTGGGGCTGGACGGCATCAGCACCGACCAGCACAGTTGTGACGCGGTGGCGCTGGAGGATTCGCAGGTCTGCGTCATCCCGTACAGCCAGATGGCGGCGCTGTCGCGCGAGATCGGCGAATTGCAGCACCAGTTTCACAAGCTGATGAGCCGCGAGATCGTGCGTGAGCACGGCGTGATGCTGCTGCTGGGCGGCACGCGGGCCGAGGAGCGGTTGGCGGCTTTTTTGCTGAACCTCACGCAGCGCCTGCAGGCGCGTGGCTTTTCGGCCTCGTCGCTGGTGTTGCGCATGACGCGCGATGAAATCGGCAGCTACCTGGGGCTGACGCTGGAGACGGTGAGCCGGGCTTTCAGCAAGTTGCAAGGCGACGGCATGCTGGATGTCAAGCAGCGGCAAATCCGCGTGCTGGATGCGGCCCGGCTGCAGGCCCTGGTCAACGGGGCGGCGTGCTGATCCGGCCCGCCTGAGCGCGTTAGCGGCGGCTCTCAATGCGGTTTGCCGCCCGCTGGCGGCCGGTGCTTGATGTCGTCAGCGCTTGGGTCGAGCATTTGGGTCAGGCCGCTGGCGATGGCCACCACGCCCCAGAAGACAAAAAACGCCAGGCTGTAGACGGCCGAGGCCGACAGTTCGACCTGCGCTGCGCCGAACCAGCGCAGGTTGGCCGGATCGACCAGCGCAAAAACCAGCGCTTCCAGCACGCCGGCCATCAGGAACGACGGCCACAGAATGGCCATCACGCGCCTGCGAAAGCTCAAATCGGCCATCGTCTGCTGCCTGCCGTCGTCGTCTGCTGCCTGCCGCCCGCCGTCAGCGCTCGGCTGGGGCGCCGCCAGCGGCGGTGGCCGCATGGTTGCGCGCCGTCACCGCCGGGGTCTGGCCCGTGGGTTGCACCGGCGCATGGCGGGCGGACGGCGTGTCCACCAGCACTTCGTCGGCCCCCAGATAGGCCACCACGGCGGTGCCCAGGCTGGCCACCACCACCAGCGCCGGGCCGCCCAACACCAGCCAAACCATGCCCACCCGCCACCACGGCAGCGCTGTCCCGGCGGGCGTGTTGCCACCGGGCCCAGTCGCCGTGGCCAGGCTGGCAATGCCCGCGCCATCGATCACTGTCTGGTTTTTCATACGCTCGGTCTCCAGCCGCGCACTCAGCGTTGCACGACAAAGGTTGATTTTTCATGCACCACCGTGCTGGCGGCGGGCTGGGCAGCGGAATCGCTGCCGGCGGGCGGCAAAGCGCCAGCGCTGCCCAGCAGCGTCACGTCAAACTGGATCGCATGCACCCCCGCACCGGCCGCCCGGGCCGACTCGGCCGGCAGCCGCACGGCCACCGTCACCCAGCGCGCCTCGGCCGGCGCCACGGCAATCGGCGGCGCGGCCACCAATTGGATGCCGGCCAGGCCCGGCGCCAGCACCGCCACGCTGTAGCGCTGCGGCTGCTCGGTGGCGTTCATGATCTGAATCCGGTAGATGTTCTCGGTCTGGCCGTCGTCCACCTGGCGCGCCAGCGAGGCGCGGTCGCGCACCACGTCCACCTTGAAAGGCGGGCGCAGCGCCAGGCTGACGCCAAAGCCGACCACGATGGCGGCCAGGATGGCGCTGTACACCAGCACCCGGGGCCGGAAGATGCGCGCCAGCCGCTGGCTGCGTGTCAGGTGCTGGGCCAGGCCGTTCTGGGTGTCGTAGCGGATCAAGCCACGCGGGTAGTTCATTTTGTCCATCACGCTGTCGCAGACGTCGATGCAGGCGGCGCAGCCGATGCACTCGTATTGCAGGCCTTGGCGGATGTCGATGCCGGTGGGGCAGACCTGCACGCACAAGGTGCAATCGATGCAGTCGCCCAGGCCCAGTTGGGCCGGGTCGGCCTTGCGTGAGCGTGAGCCCCGCGGCTCGCCGCGCCCGGTGTCGTAGCTGATGATGAGCGTGTCTTTGTCGAACATCACGCCCTGGAAGCGGGCATACGGGCACATGTATTTGCACACCTGCTCACGCAGAAAGCCAGCATTGCCGTAAGTGGCCAGGCCATAAAAAAGCACCCAGAACCACTCCCACGGGCCAAAACCCAGCGCCAGCGCCTCGGCGGCCAGGGTGTGGATGGGGGTGAAGTAGCCGACGAAAGTGAAGCCGGTCCACAGGCTCAGGCCGATCCAGACCGCCTGCTTGGCGCTTTTGCGTCCAATCTTGTTGACAGTCCAGTCAGCGGCGTCGAGCTTCATGCGGGCGATGCGGTCGCCTTCGATGCGCTTTTCAACCCACATGAAGATCTCGGTGTACACCGTTTGCGGGCAGGCAAAACCACACCACAGCCGGCCGGCCACCGCCGTGAACAAAAACAGCGCATAGGCCGAGATGATGAGGATGCCGGTGAGGTAGATGAAGTCTTGCGGGTACAGCACCAGCGGGCCGATGTAAAAGCGCCGCGTGCCGAGGTCAAACAGCACCGCCTGGCGGCCGTTCCATAGCAGCCAAGGCAGGCCGTAAAACAGCAGTTGGGTGGCCCAGACCAATGACCAGCGCCAGGTGGCAAACAGCCCGGTTACCGCCCGGGCGTAGATTTTTTTCTGCGCCTGGAACAGCGAGACCATCGCCACGGCCGCGTCGTCAGCGGCCAGACCACGGGCCTCAGTGGCCGGCGGCAGGGGCGCGGTGGCCGGCGCAGGCAGGGGGCTGATCATCAGAATAGTGCCGTCGGGCGCTGCGCGGCGCGGCAGTGCTTACCGGGCCGCCACCGCCGTGCCCTGCGACAAAGACCAGACGTAGGCCGCCAGCACATGAATCTGCTCGGCGCTCAAGCGCCCTTCAAAGCTGGGCATCACATTGGTCTTGCCTTGGTTGACCATCGCCACGATGGCATCCTCGCCCCAGCCGTGCAGCCACACCTTGTCAGTCAGGTTGGGCGCGCCCAGCGCCTGGTTGCCCTTGCCGTCGGCGCCGTGGCAGGCGGCGCAGGCGGCAAATTTGAGCTTGCCAAGCTGGGCGGCCAGGTTGTTGTGCGCGCTGCCCGACAGACTGAGCACGTAGTTGGCGACGTTTTTCACGTCGTCGGCGCTGCCCACGGCGGCGGCCATCGGCGGCATCACGCCGATGCGGCCGCCGCTGACGGTCTTGGCGATGTAGTCGGGCCCGCTGCCGCCCAGCCAGTCGCTGTCGGTCAGGTTGGGGAAGCCCTTGCTGCCGTGCGCGTCCGAGCCGTGGCACTGGGCGCAGTTGTTGGCAAACAGCCGCTCACCGATGCCCATTGCCTGCGCGTCGCGGGCCAGCTCGGCCGCCGGCATGGCGTTGAATTTGGCGTAGACCGGGGCCATCGCGGTGCGCGCCTTTTGCTGCTCGGTCTGCCACTGGCCGCTACTGGTCCAGCCGAAGGTGCCGGGCAACGTGCCCAGCCCGGGGTAGAGCGCCAGGTAGATGACGGCAAACACCACCGTGATGACAAACAACCACATCCACCAGCGCGGCAGCGGGTTGTTCAACTCGCGCAGGTCTTCGTCCCAGACATGGCCGGTGGTGTTGTCGCTGGCCATCGGCCGGCGTTTGCTGGCCACCACCAGAATGAAGACGCAGAACAGCAGGCTCAATACCGTCAACCCGGCCACATACCAGGCCCAGCCGATGTGCACAAAATCGCTCATTTTTGTTCTCCTGGCCGGCCAACGGCCGTTGCCACCGGCGGCGCTACGGGCAGCGGCTGGCTGTCGGCAAACGGCAACTGCGCTGCCTCGTCAAAGCCGGCGCGCCGCTTGCCGGCCAGCGCCCAGGCGACGATGCCGACAAACACCACCAACATGAACAGCGTGGTCAGGCTGCGCAGATCATTGACATCCATACCCGTTCTCCTTGATGGGCTGCGGCGCGCCGGCAGCGCTCACCTCTTGCTGGATCGGCCACCAGGTCGGCCACCAGATCGACCGCCAAGTCGGCTGGCCGGCCGGCTTGCCAGGCTATTTGCGCGCCGTGCCCAGCACCTGCAGGTAGGCGATCACCGCATCCAATTCGGTCTTGCCCTTCACGCCGTCACCGCCCTGGGCGATCTCGGCGTCGGTGTAGGGCACACCCACTCGGCGCAGCGCCGTCATCTTGGGCGCCATGTCGGCCGGGTCAAGCTCGCCTTTGGCCAGCCAGGTGTAGGCCGGCATATTGCTTTCGGGCACCAGGTCGCGCGGGTTGTTCAGGTGGATGCGGTGCCACTCGTCGCTGTACTTGCCGCCCACCCGGTGCAGATCGGGCCCGGTGCGCTTGCTGCCCCACTGGAACGGGTGGTCGTAGACAAACTCGCCGGCCAGTGAATACGGCCCATAACGCAGCGTCTCGGCGCGCAGCGGCCGGATCATCTGCGAGTGGCAGTTGTAGCAGCCCTCGCGCAGGTAAATATCGCGCCCGGCGAGCTGCAGCGCCGAATACGGCTTCAAGCCCTCGACCGGCTGGGTGGTGCTGCGCTGGAAGAACAGCGGCACGATCTCCACCAGCCCGCCAAACAGCAGCGCCAGCAAGATCAGCACAATCATCAGAAAGTTGTTGGTCTCGATCTTCTCGTGGCCGGCGGGCGTGGATGGTGGGTTGCTCATGGCGGCAGGCTCCTGGGTACTTGTGGATGCGTCAGGCGTGCGCCATCGCCAGCGGGGCCGGGATGCGCACCACCACCGGCCGCACGCCCCTGACCGTCATCACCACATTCCAGGCCATGATCAGCATGCCGCCCAGGTAGAGCAGGCCGCCGCCCAGCCGGATGACATAAAACGGGTAGGTGGCCTTGACGCTCTCGACAAAGCTGTAGACCAGCGTGCCGTCGGGGTTGACGGCGCGCCACATCAGGCCCTGCATCACGCCGGCAATCCACATCGCCGCGATGTACAGCACGATGCCGATGGTGGCGATCCAGAAGTGCAACTCCACCGCCCGCATGCTGTGCATTTGCTGCTTGCCAAACATGCGCGGGATCAGGTGGTAGAGCGAGCCGATGGTGATCATGCCCACCCAGCCCAGCGCGCCCGAATGCACATGGCCCACCGTCCAGTCGGTGTAGTGCGACAGCGCGTTGACGGTTTTGATCGACATCATCGGCCCCTCGAACGTGGACATGCCGTAGAACGACAGCGAGACGATGAGGAACTTCAAGATCGGGTCATCGCGCAATTTGTGCCAGGCGCCCGACAGCGTCATGATGCCGTTGATCATGCCGCCCCAGCTTGGCGCCAGCAGGATCAGCGAGAACACCATGCCCACGCTCTGCACCCAATCGGGCAGCGCGGTGTAGTGCAGGTGGTGCGGCCCGGCCCACATGTAGGTGAAGATCAGTGCCCAGAAGTGCACGATCGACAGCCGGTAGCTGTATACCGGCCGGCCAGCCTGCTTGGGGATGTAGTAATACATCATGCCCAGGAAGCCCGCCGTCAAGAAAAAGCCGACCGCGTTGTGGCCGTACCACCACTGCACCATCGCGTCTTGCACGCCGGCATAAGCCGAGTAGCTTTTGGTCAGGCTGACCGGTATGGCCGCGCCGTTGACGATGTGCAGCAGCGCCACGGCGATGATGAAAGAGCCAAAAAACCAGTTCGCGACATAGATGTGGCGGATCTTGCGCGTGCCCACCGTACCGAAGAAAACGATGGCATAGCTGACCCACACCACCGCGATCAGCAGGTCGATCGGCCACTCCAGCTCGGCGTACTCTTTGCCCTGGGTGAAGCCCAGTGGCAGCGAGATGGCCGCCGCCACGATCACCAGTTGCCAGCCGATGAAGGTGAACATCGCCAGTTTGGGCATGAACAGCCGGGTCTGGCCGGTACGCTGCACCACGTGGTAGCTGGTGGCAAACAGCGCGCAGCCGCCAAAGGCGAAGATCACCGCGTTGGTGTGCAGCGGGCGCAGGCGGCCGTAGCTCAGCCACGGGATGCCGAGGCTGATGTCGGGCCAGGCCAGCTCGGCAGCGATCAGCACCCCCACCAGCATGCCGACGATGCCCCACAGCACCGAGGCCAGCGCAAACAAACGCACGACGGTGTCGCTGTACTCGGTGGCGGTGCTGGCGCTGGTGACCGGGGTTGCCCCCGGCATCACTGCGGCGGACGTGGCATTCATCGAACTGCTGGGCATGGGCAGGCACCTTTCAGGATGTCAAGACGGACCGGCCTGCGTCGGCTGCGATTGTTCGGGCGCGGGCCGACCAGGCGCTTGATCCACATCAAGCAGGGTGGAATCAACTTGCAAAATGCGCTCGCCCTCGCGCGCGATCTCGTCAAACTGGCCGGCGTGCAAGGCCCAGCCAAAAACGCCCAGGATCAGCAGCACCAGCACCACCGACAACGGGATCAGCAGATACAGGATTTCCATGGCCGGGGGTGTCGTTTGGCCCGCTCGATGATGCACAGGCAAGTTCTGGCAGGGTCGTAGGCCAATGCGCCGGCCGGCCGCAGACAACAGGCCGCCGGCATCAGCGGGCCCCCGGCAGCCCGCCCCATCCGCCGGCGCCCATCAGCGCGCCAGCCGCAGTGCGTTCAGGATCACCGCCAACGAGCTGCTGGCCATGCCCAGCCCGGCGGCCCACGGCGGCAACCAGCCCAGCAGGGCCAGCGGGATGCAGGCGCTGTTGTAGGCCGCCGCCCAGACCAGGTTCTGCCGCACCACGCGCCGCGTGCGCCGGGCCAGCGTGTGCGCCAGCACCAGGTCACAGAGCCGGTTGGACACCACCACCGCGTCGGCATGGGCGCGGGCTACCAGTGCGCCCTGCCCCATCGCAAACGACACGTCGGCGCGCGCCAGCACCGGTGCGTCGTTGATGCCGTCGCCCACCATCGCCACCCGCCAACCCTGGGCCTGGGCCGCCGCCACCTCGGCCAGTTTGCGCTCGGGCGTGGCGCCGCCGATCACCGCATCGACGCCCAGCAGCGCGCCCATGCGCCGGGCGCGCTCGGGCCGGTCACCCGACAGCAACACCACTTGCAGGCCGCGCGCCCGCAGCGCGGCCACCGCGCTGCGGGCGTCGGGGCGCAGCGTCTCGTCAAAATCGAAGCGCGCCAGCAGGCGGCTGTCGCAGGTCAACCAAGTGGCGGCGCGGCCGTCGGCCGTCTGGTTGGCCGCTGGATCAGCGGCTTCATCTGCGCGGCCCAGTCGCCAGCAGCGCCCCCTGCCGTCCATGGCCTGCACACCCTGGCCCGGTGTTTCTTGAATATCGCGCCACGGCGGCGCGTCTGCCAGCGCCCCGGCAGGCGACAGCGCCAGCGCGCGGGCCAGCGGATGGCTGGACCATCCGGCCAGCGACGCGGCGTGGGCCCACAGCGCCGCATCGCTGAGCGCCGCATCGCTGATCGCCGCATCGCTGAGCGCCGCACTGCGCAGCGCCCCATCGCTGAGCGCCCCATCGCTGGCCACCGCCGCCCTGTCCACCGGTTCTGCCAACCGCACCAGGCCGATGCACTGCAAGGCCTCGTCAGTCACCGTGCCGGTCTTGTCGAGGTAAAAGCGCTGCACCCGGGCCAGCGCGTCCAGCGCGTCCAGCCGCTGCAGCAGCACGCCGCGCCGGGCCAGCGCGCTGGCGGCGGCCAGCAAGGCCGATGGCACGGCCAGTGACAAGGCGCACGGGCAGGTGACGATCAACACCGACACGGCCACCGCCACCGCCCGCGATGGGTCGATCACGCTCCACACCGCCGCCGCGCCGGCCGCCAGCAGCAACACGGCCCACAAAAACGGCCCGGCCCAGCGGTCGGCGGCGCCGGCCAGCGCCGGGCGCTGGCTCATCGCGTCGCGCATCAGGGCCACGATGGCCTCGATCCGGGTGTCGTCGCCCACCCGCTCAACGCCCACCAGCACCGGCGCGCCCCGGTTCAGGCTGCCGGCCACCACCGCCGCGCCGCAGGGCTTGGCCACCGGCACGCTCTCACCGGTGAGCAGGGATTCATCGGCCTGGGTGTGGCCCGCCAGCACCCGGCCGTCGGCCGGAAAGGCCTGGCCCACCGGCACCCGCACCCGGTCGCCCGGGGCCAGGCGCTGCACGCTCACCGTCTCAATGCTGCCGTCGTCGCGCAGCCGCAGCGCGGTCTCGGGCAGGCCGTCCAGCGCGGCCTCCAGCACCTGCGCCACCCGGTGCCGGGCGCGCAATGCCAGCAGGCGGCCGGCCAGCAAGAAGCTGACAAACATCGTCAGCGAATCAAAATAAACCGCGCTGCCAAACAGCCCGCCGGGCGCAAATGTGGCGCCGCTGCTGGCCACAAACGTCACCAGGATGCCGAGGGCCACCGGCACGTCCATGCCGATGCGGCGGGCCCGCAAGCTGCGCCAGGCGCCGCTGAAAAAAGGCCCGGCCGAGAACACCATCACCGGCAAGGTGAGCAGCCAACTGCCCCAGTTCAGCAACTGGCGCAGGTCGGGCGCCAGCTCGCCCGGCCCGGCGACGTAGCTGGGCGTGGCCAGCATCATCACCTGCATGGCGCAAAACGACGCCACAAAAAACGCCCACACCGCTGAGCGGTGCGCCAGCTTGCGGGACTCGCGCGCGGCCAGCGCGGCGTCGGGCATGGCGTCGTAGCCGGCGGCGCGGATGGCGGCCACCAGTGTGGCGGCCAATGTGCGCTGCGGCTGCCAGCGCACCCGCGCCCGCTCACCGGCGGCGCTGACGCTGGCCTCCAGCACGCCGTGCACCCGGCAAAGGGCTGACTCGATCAGCCCGGCGCAGGCAGCGCAGTGCATGCCGCTGATGCGCAGTGATGAATCGGCGATGCGCTGGCCCGCTGCGTCCACGCTGTAGCGGGTGAAGCGGCGCTGCACCACCGGGTCGTCCAGCACCGCCAGGTCATCGCCCAGGCTGGCGGGTTTTGGCGGCGCAGCGAATGGTGACGGCACAGGCGTGGGCTGCGGCAGGGGCATGGTGAAATAACGGGGTGCTGCGGCATCGGCAGGCTGGCGCCGGTGACCGCCCATTTAACGCTCAGTCAGAGGTTTTCCAAATGATTCAAGTCAAGCCACGGCCAGGCGGGTGGCGCAGGGCGCAGCGGGCCACCGGCCTGCTGCTGGCGATGCTGGCGCTAACCAGCCTGTCAGCAGCGGCCCAGACCGCCGCCGAGCCGCCCGGCCAGCCGCAGCGGCTGCAAGCCATCACCTTGAGCGCGGGCATGCACAACATCCGCGCTGAGCTGGCGATCAGCCCCGAGCAGCGCCAAAAAGGCCTGATGTACCGCCGTGACCTGGCCACTCGCGAGGGCATGCTGTTCATCTTCGATGCGCCGCAGCCGCAGTGCTTCTGGATGCGCAACACGCCGACGCCGCTGAGCATTGCGTTTGTCGCCGACGACGGCAGCATCGTCAACCTGGCCGACATGAAGCCCTTTGACGAGTCATCCCATTGCTCGGCCAAGCCGGTGCGCTATGTGCTGGAGATGAACCAGGGCTGGTTTGCCAAGCGCGGCATCAAGGCCGGCTTCAAGCTGGTGGGCGCGCCGTTCAGGCCCTGATCCCCGGCTGGCCGCGTGCCCTTGAAACAACTCGGGCCAGGCAGCCCAAGCTGCCCGGCCCGACAGACCATCCTGCGCGCTGGCGGTCAGGCAAAGTTGGCAGCGGCAAAATCCCAGTTGACGAGTGAGTTCAGGTAGGTCTCGACAAACTTGGGCCGGGCGTTGCGGTAGTCGATGTAGTAGGCGTGCTCCCACACGTCGACCGTCAGCAGGGGTTTGTCGGCGCCGGTCAGCGGGGTGGCGGCATTGCTGGTGTTGGCCAGGTCCACGCTGCCATCCGGCTTTTTGACCAGCCAGGTCCAGCCCGAGCCGAAGTTGCCGACCGCGCTCTTGGTGAAAGCCTCTTTGAAGGCGCTGTAGCTGCCCCATTTGGCGTTGATGGCGGCGGCCAGCGCGCCGCTGGGCTCACCGCCGCCAGCCGGTTTGAGGCAACTCCAGAAGAAGGTGTGGTTCCACACCTGGGCGGCGTTGTTGAAGATCGGGCCGCTGGATTTCTTGATCACGTCGTCCAGTGACAGGCCGGCAAACTCGGTGCCGCCGACCAGGTTGTTTAAGTTGGTGACGTAGGCCTGGTGGTGTTTGCCGTAGTGAAACTCGAAGGTTTCAGGCGACATGTGCGGCAACAGCGCGTCGGTGGCGTACGGCAGGGCGGGCAGGGTGAAGCTCATGGCAGTGTCCTTGCAGGGGCGGCGCGGGGCGCGCCTGGGGTGGCAGAAATCAAAATACAGGCCAATGCAGATTGTAGGCAGCACCCGCCGCCGGTGCAGGGTGGGGCCACCGCCGGCAGGGTGTCAGACAAGGCGCCGACCGCGCCGCGCTGCCGGCACCTCGTGGTCGGCCCGGGCGCCAAGCTCAGCCGCTGCCGGCCGGGCCGGGCGGCAGGGTCAGCGCCCCGTCCCGCACCCCGTTCAGCGCCACGTCCAGCACCTGCACGGCGGCCCGGCCATCGGCCCACTGCGCGCTCAGCCGGGCGCCCGCTTGCAAGCCGGCGGCCTGGGTGACGGGCCGGCCGCTGGCGTCGGCCAGCCAGGCGTAACCACGCGCCAGCACACGCTGCGGGTCATGGCCGGCCAGTTGCAGCGCCAGCCGCGCCAGCCGCTCGGCCTGCTGCTGGCGCTGCTGGCGCTGCGCCGCCGCCAGCCGTTGCGCCAGCCCGTCGATGCGGCGTTGCGGGCCGTCGATGGCCTGGCGCAGGGCCTGGCGCAGGCGCATTTGCAGCCCGTCCAGCCGCGCCGACTGGGCGGCCAGCAAGCGCGCCGGCCGGCCCATCTGCAGCGCCAGCCGGTCCAGCCGCTGGGCCTGGTTGTCCAGGCGCCGGCCGGCGGCCCGTTGCAGCGCTTGTTGCAGCGCGGCCAGCCGCAGCAGCGCGTCGCTACGCAGGGGGGTGGCCAGCTCGGCGGCGGCGGTGGGCGTGGGCGCGCGCAGGTCGGCCGCCAGATCGGTCAGCGTGACATCGGTTTCATGGCCCACGCCGCTGATGACCGGGATGGCGCACTCGGCCACCGCCCGCACCACGCCCTCGTCGTTGAAAGCCCACAAATCCTCCAGCGAGCCACCGCCCCGGCAGACGATCAACACCGCCACCTCGGCGCGCTGCGCCGCCAGGTAGATGGCCGCCACCAACTGCGCCGGCGCGTCCGGGCCCTGCACCAGGCTGGGGTAGATGACCACCCGCACCTGCGGCGCGCGCCGGGCGATGGCGGTCAGCACATCGTGCAGCGCGGCGGCACCGGTGGACGTCACCACCCCCACCGCCAGCGGGAAGGCCGGCAGCGGCCGCTTGCGCGCGGCGTCAAACAGGCCGGCGGCGTCGAGCCGGGCCTTCAGCCGCAAGAACAGCTCAAACAGCGAGCCGGCGCCCAGCCGTTGCAGGGCTTCGACCACGCATTGCAGCTCACCGCGCGATTCATACACCGTGATGCGGCCGCGCAGCTCAACTTGCTGGCCATCGGCCGGGCGGAAGTCCAGCAGGCTGGCGGCGCGGCGGAACATCGCACAGCGCAGCAGCGCCGCCTGGCCGTCGCTGTCCTTGAGGGTGAAGTAACAGTGGCCGCTGGCGGCGCGGGTGAAGCCCGACAGCTCACCGCGCACCGTCACCGCACCCAGCCGGGCGGCCAGCGCGTCGGCCACCGCCAGCAGCAGGCCGGCCACGCTCCAGGCGCGGGCGCTGGTGGCGCTGGCGGGCTCAAAAGCGGCCCTCGAATCGACCCTCAAGTCGGCCCTCAAGTCGGTCATTTGCCGGGCCCGGTCGGCGCCGCAGCCAACGCCTGGCCGCGCGCAATGGCACCGCCGGCAGCAGGCGGACGCCCGGCCAATGCCCTGTCATGAATCTGTCGCATGGCTGCAAGTGATTGATTTGGCAAAGGAAACGCCCGCTTAAAAATCAGGCAATCCAAGCCCGGGCCTGAAAAACAGCGCTTCTGCCGGGTGCCTGGCCGGTTTGCCCACAAGCTTATCCACAGCAACAGTGGATTGTTCAGCCGCGCTGCCGCGCTGCCGCGGTGCAGCAACCGCGCCCGCCGCCAGTGCCGGTGGCAAGGCCGGGCTTGGGGCTGAAAAAGGCCGGGGCCATAATCCCGCGCTGGCTTGGGCCAGCGGCCGGTCTTGCCCGGCCGGCCCGCCCCGGCTTTCTGTCCTGACTGACCCTCTCACCCCGCACCGAGGCCCTCTTTGCTGTCGATCATACAAGCCGCTGGTTGGCCGATCTGGCCCCTGATTTTGTGCTCCGTCGTCGGCCTGGCCCTGGTGATTGAGCGCCTGCTCAGCCTGCGCAGCCGGCGCGTCGCGCCGCCCACCTTGCTGGACGAGGTGCTGGCCGTCAGCCGCCACAGCCTGCCGGCGATGGATGTGGTGAACAAGCTGGCCAGCAACTCGGTGCTGGGCCAGGTGCTGGCATCCGGCCTGCGGGCGGTGATCGTCGAGCCGCGCATCAGCGAGCGCAGCCTGCGCCTGACCTTCGAGAGCGCCGGCCGTGCGGCGGCGCAGCAACTGGAGCGTTACTTGAACGCGCTGGGCACGATTGCCGCCGCCGCGCCGCTGCTGGGCCTGCTGGGCACTGTTGTGGGCATGATCGAGATTTTTGGCTCACAAGCGCCCACCGGCGCTGCCAACCCGGCGGCGCTGGCGCACGGCATTTCGGTGGCGCTGTACAACACCGCTTTCGGGCTGATCATCGCGATCCCGGCGCTGATGTTCTACCGCTATTTTCGGGGCCGGGTGGAGTGGCACCTGTTGGGCCTGGAGCAGGCCGCCGAGCGCCTGGTGCCGCATTTGATGCGCTTTGCGGTGCGTGCCACGGCCACGCATGGCCCCGCTCACCCGTCCGCAGCCACGCCGCGCTGAGCAGCGCGCCGCCGGCCAGCCCCGTCCAGCCATGAAGTTCCGCAGCCGGCGCACCGAAGAGCCCGAGATCAACCTGATCCCGTTCATCGACGTGCTGCTGGTGGTGCTGATTTTTTTGATGCTGTCCACCACCTACAGCCGCTACTCTGAATTGCAGATCAACCTGCCCACGGCCGACGCCGAGCGGCTGAAAGAGCAGCCGGCCGAGATTTTGGTCAGCGTGTCGGCCGACGGCCGCTACAGCGTCAACCGCAACCCGCTGGACGGCCGCAGCATCGAGTTGCTGACAGCGGCGCTGCAGCGCGCTGCGGGCGTGCTGGCGGCCGGGGGATCATCCGGGGGCGCTGCCGGCGTTGGCGGCGGCGTTGGCGGCGGGGTGGGCGGCGGCGTTGGCGGCGGGGTTGGTGGCCCGGCCGCTGCGCCGGTGGTGATTGTCTCGGCCGACGCGCTGACGCCGCACCAGGCGGTGGTCAATGTGCTGGACGCCGCCCGCCGCGCCGGCCTGCCGCGCCTGACCTTCGCCACCCAGTTGCCGGCTGACGGTGCTGCCCGCTGAGCGCGGCGTGGCCGCGCCGGCCGGCGACAGCGGCAGCGGCAGCCGCGCCCGAATCACCCGCTGGATCAGCGTGCAATGGGCCGGCCCGCAGCCAAGCCGGGGCGCGCGCTGGTTGCAGCCGCTGTCGTGGGCCTACGCCGCGCTGGCTGGCCTGCACCGGGCGCTTTTCCGGCTTGGCCTGCGCCGGGTGCAAGCTGCGCCGGTGCCGCTGCTGGTGGTGGGCAACCTGGTGGCGGGCGGCGCCGGCAAGACGCCGGCCGTGCTGGCGCTGGTGGGCCTGCTGCGCGCGCAAGGCTGGACGCCGGGCGTGATTTCACGCGGCCACGGCCGGCGCGGCGCCGCCATGCGGGCGGTCAGCCGGCACAGCCCGGCCGCCGAGGTGGGCGACGAACCCTTGCTGATCCACCTGCGCACGGGCGCGCCGGTGGCAGTGGGCGCGGACCGCGCCGATGCGGCACGGGCGCTGTGCGCCGCCCATCCGGCTGTCGATATCCTGCTGGCCGACGACGGCTTGCAGCACCACGCGCTGCACCACGACATGGCCGTGCTGGTGTTTGACGAGCGCGGTGCCGGCAATGGCCTGCGCCTGCCGGCCGGCCCGCTGCGCCAGGCCCTGCCGCTGCGCGTGCCGCCGCACACCCTGGTGCTGTACACCGCCGGCCAGCCCAGCACCCCGCTGCCCGGGTGGACCGGTGTGCGCCGGCTGGGCGGCGTGCTGCCGCTGGCGGCCTGGTGGGCGGGACAGACCGCCGGGTCGGCTGGCTCAGCCGGTTCAACCGGTTCAGCCAGTTCGGCCAATCCAGCCGGGGCGGCCGGCACCACAACGGCACCGGCCGCGCCCACCATCGGCTGGCCGGCGCTGCGTGGCCGGCGCCTGCTGGCGGCTGCCGGCCTGGCCCGGCCCGAGCCGTTTTTTGCGATGTTGCAAGCCCAGGGCCTGCACATCAACCGGCTGCCGCTGGCCGACCACCACCCTTTTAACCCCCTGCCCTGGCCGGCCGGCACGGCTGAGGTGATCGTCACCGAAAAAGACGCCGTCAAGCTGCGGCCGGCGGCGGTGGGCGCCACCCGGGTCTGGGTGGCCACGCTAGACTTTGCGCCCGAACCCGCCTTTGCCGAGGCCTTGCGCACGCTGTGCGCGCCCTTCCAACACCGCCATGAGCCTTGACCACCGATTGATCGCGATATTGGTCTGCCCGCTGTGCAAAGGCCCGCTGCAACTGCTGCGCGACGCCCTGTTGCGTCCGGCCGAGCTGCAATGCCCGGCCGACCGGCTGGGCTTCCCGGTCCATGACGGCATCCCGGTGATGCTGGAGGCCGAGGCCCGCGCGCTGGAAGATTTCCCGGCGCCCGCGCCCAGCCCGCTGTGATTCCGTCGTGTTTCCGTCGTGTTTCCGTCGTGTTACGTGGTGAACCCCTGCGGTGAGCCGGCCTTGATCCCCCGCTGAACCCGGCATGCATTTCACCGTGCTGATCCCCGCCCGGCTGGCCAGCAGCCGGCTGCCCGACAAGCCGCTGGCCGACATCGCCGGCCTGCCGATGGTGGTGCGGGTGGCGCAGGCCGCGCAGCGCAGCGGCGCGGCGCAGGTGGTGGTGGCAGCCGACTCGCCCCGCATCGTCGCGGCCTGCCAGGCGCACGCCATCCGCGCCCTGCTCACCCGCGCCGACCACCCCAGCGGCAGTGACCGGCTGGCCGAGGCTTGTGAGCAGCTTGGCCTGGACGGCGACGCGCTGGTGGTCAATGTGCAGGGCGATGAGCCGCTGATCGCCCCGGCGATGATCGACGCCTGCGCCGATCTGCTGCGCCAGCGGCCCGACTGCGTAATGGCCACCGTGGCCCACGCCATCAGCGACGTGGCCGAGTTCAGCAATCCGAACGTGGTGAAAGTGGTGCTGGATGCGGCCGGCCGGGCGCTGTATTTCTCGCGTGCGCCGATCCCGTGGTGGCGCGACGGTTTTGCCGACGGCATCCAACGGTTGCCCGGCGCACCCGGTGCATCAGAACCACCCGCGCCGCTGCGCCACGTCGGCCTGTACGCCTACCGCGCCGGCTTTTTGCGGCGCTTCCCCAGCTTGAGCGTGGCGCCGCTGGAGGCCACCGAGTCGCTGGAGCAACTGCGCGTGCTGTGGCACGGTGAGCGCATCGCCGTGTGGGTCAGCGCCCAGCGGCCCGGCCCGGGGGTGGACACGCCGGACGATCTGGCACGGGTGCGGGCCTTGTTTGCGGCCGGCGGCGCGGGTTGAAATACGCCGTCTGCAGCGGGTAAACCGGGCCCGCAAGCGGCCCGCCCAGTCAGCTTGGCGCAGCCGGTGGCATGCTATTCTCGAAGGCGGTTTTCGTCGTCGTGCCGGGCCGGCCAGCGGCGCACAGAACCGATGGCCAACACAAAAGACGAGGCAAGGATGAGACTGATTCTGTTGGGGGCGCCCGGCGCCGGCAAGGGCACACAAGCGGCCTACATCTGCCAGAAATACGCCATCCCGCAAATCTCAACCGGCGACATGCTGCGTGCCGCCGTCAAGGCCGGCAGCACAATGGGGCTGGCGGCCAAGAAGGTGATGGACGCCGGCGGCCTGGTCAGCGACGACATCATCATCGGCCTGGTCAAAGAGCGCATCGCCCAGCCCGACTGCAGCAACGGGTTTTTGTTCGACGGCTTCCCGCGCACCTTGCCGCAGGCCGACGCGATGAAGCTGGCAGGCGTCAAACTCGATCTGGTGCTGGAGATCGACGTGCCCGATGACGCCATCATTGAGCGCATGAGCGGGCGGCGTGTGCATCCCGCGTCGGGCCGCACCTACCACGTCAAGTTCAACCCGCCCCGGGTGGCCGGCAAGGACGACGCCTCCGGCGACGACCTGATCCAGCGCGACGACGACAGCGAGGCCACGGTGCGCAAGCGGCTGGATGTGTACAAGAGCCAGACCCAGCCGCTGGTGGCCTACTACACCGATTGGGCCGCCAGCGGCGATGCGCAAGCGCCCCGCCATGCCCGCATCCTGGGCCTGGGCAGCGTGGACGAGATCACCGCCCGGGCGATGGCGGCGCTGCAAGGCTGAGCGCAGCGGCGCGGGTGTAACGGCCCGGGTGCTGCGGCCCGGGCGCAACGGTCTGGCCGCATCGGCCCGGGCTGAATCGGCAAAACACCAAAGGACACTCATGGACATCCACGGCAAGGTTTTCATTGTCACCGGCGGCGCATCCGGGCTGGGCGAGGGCACGGCGCGCATGCTGGTGCGCGAGGGCGGCAAAGTCGTCATCGCCGACCTGCAAGCCGATCGCGGCCAGGCGCTGGCGGCCGAGTTGGGCGGGCCCGGGCAGGCGGCCTTTGTGCGCTGCGATGTCAGCCAGGACGCGGACGGCCGCGCCGCCGTGGCCCAGGCATTGTCACTGGGCGCGCTGTTTGGCCTGGTCAACTGCGCCGGCATTGCGCCGGCCGCCCGCA
This sequence comes from Betaproteobacteria bacterium, assembly GCA_031366635.1. GTDB lineage: Bacteria > Pseudomonadota > Gammaproteobacteria > Burkholderiales > Burkholderiaceae_C > Pseudaquabacterium. Next base: position 21,657 of record JANLOP010000245.1, read on the forward strand.
CGCTGGGCAAGGACGGCGCGCATGCGCTTGATGTCTTTGCCAAGACCGTCACCGTCAACCTGATCGGCAGCTTCAACATGATCCGGCTGGCCGCCGAGGCGATGGCCGGCAACGCGCCCGAGCCCACCGGTGAGCGCGGCGTGCTGATCAGCACCGCCAGCGTGGCCGCCTACGACGGCCAGATCGGCCAGGCGGCGTATGCCGCCAGCAAAGGCGGCGTGGTCGGCATGACACTGCCCATCGCCCGCGACCTGGCGCGCAGCGGCATCCGCAACATGACGATTGCGCCCGGCATCTTCGGCACGCCGATGCTGTTCTCGATGCCGCAGGCGGTGCAAGACGCGCTGGCCGCTGGCGTGCCCTTTCCCAGCCGGCTGGGCACACCGGCCGATTACGCCAAGCTGGTGCACCAGATCATCACCAACGAGATGCTCAACGGTGAGGTGATCCGGCTCGACGGGGCGATCCGGCTGGCGCCGAAATAGGCCGGCGCGAATATCCGCGCTGATATCCGCGCTGACACCCGCGCTGACACCCGCGCCGACGTCAGCGCCAACGCCCGCCGCCTGACCGCCAGCGCATGCGCATCACACCGCAAGAGATCAGCGCCATCCGGCGTGTGACCGCCGAGGTGGCCGGCGCAGGGGCGCGGGTGTCACTGTTCGGCTCGCGCACCCAGGATGATTTGCGCGGCGGTGACATCGACCTGCTGGTCGAGCTGCCCGAGGCCACGGCCGACAAGCTGTCGGTGGCACTGCGCACCAGCGCACGCCTGCAGATGCTGATCGGCCAGCGCAAGATCGACGTGCTGGTCACCGACCCGCAAACCGTTGAAACACCGTTGATCCTCGCCGCCCGCCTTGAGGGCATCGCGCTTTGACCGAGCCGGTGCCACCCCTGCGCCAGCCCGCCAGCGGCAAACTGCGCTTCCTGGCAGAAACCGTGCTGGCTGAATCGGCGTCGCTGCGCACCACCGACGGCCGCTTGTTCGCCTTGCCGATGGACGCGCAGCGCGCGGGCACATTGCGCGACGACATCGATCTGGCCGAGCGCGTCGATGCCTTCGTCGCGCGCTTTGGCCGGCTGCAAGACACCGTGGGCGACAAGCTGCTGCCAGCGGTGCTGGCCTGGCTGGCCGAACCGGTGGGGCCGGCCATCGACAACCTGGCGCGCGCCGAGCGCCTGGGCTGGATAGCCTCGGCCGCTGACTGGATCGAATGCCGCCAGTTGCGCAATTTCATGATCCACGGATATGTGCGTGACATGGCGCCGCTGGCGTCCGCCCTCACCCGGGGCCATCTGGCCGTGCCGCTGCTGCACACCTCGGCGCAGACGCTGGCTGATCTGGTGCTGTCGGAGGGTGCTGTGGAGGCCAAGACGCCGTAATCTGACGATCACGTCGCTGCCACCACGGCGCACGCAGACGGTCGGGCACGCAACCGCAGCGCGGGAATTGCGCGCAACGCCCTGCAACCCGCGCCCCGGGCACTTGCAAGGCAAGACACCGTGGCCTACAGTCCCTTACCAAATCGTAAGGAATTTTCCATGAAAGCCACGGTGACATCGAAGGCGCAGATCACGTTGCCGAAGGATCTGCGCCTGTTGCTGGGTGTGGTGCCCGGGGATCGAATCGTGTTCGAGGCGCAGCCGGACGGGTCGGCGCGTGTCACGCGCGCCACTGAACCGTCATTCGCCGCGCTGCGCGGCATCCTGCCCAAGCCTGATCGGGCCCGCACCGTCAACGAGATGAACGAGGCCATCGCCCAGGCGGCCAGCGAGCGCGGATTGGCGGGCCTGAAACCCGCCAGTAGCCCGTGATCGCAATCGACACGAATGTACTGGTTCGGCTCATCACCGACGATGACCCGGCACAAGCCCAAATGGCACAGGACGCGCTGGAGCGGGCGGCACGTGCCGGCCAGGCTTTGATGGTTGTCAACATCGTCTTGTGCGAGTTGATCTGGGTGCTGATGCGCAGCTACGGCTACACAAAACCCCAATGCATTGACGTGTTGGACCGCCTGCTTGGATTTTCTGCGCTCAATTTCGAATCCAGAAAGCTGGCCAGAAACGCCAGCACAGCGTGGCGAGCAAGTAACGCGGACTTTGCAGATGCGATGGTTGGGCTGGCGGCGGCCGATCTGGGTGCCGAGTTTGTGCTGACCTTTGACAAGAAAGCCTGCTCACTGACGTCACACCGGTTGCTGGCGTGACCGCAGCCATGGCACCGTGGTGATTGCCATCGCGCCGGGCATCGTCGATGCGCCGGTGCGGTTGTTGATGCTGTGGGCGGTGCCGGCTGCGCATCATCACAGCAATGCCACACCGACCAGCGCGCGCATGCCCTTGTCAAACGTCACCAGTCGATCACAGCCGGCGCGCCGTGCTTTCTCAGAAAGCAGGCAATCTGAGAAATCTGCCGGGCTGCGCTCAAAAACCTCGATGGCCGCCCGCACGGCATCGGCGGACTCGATCATCAGGGTGGCATGGCTGGCCAAGGCCCGCAGCGCCGTCAGCAGATCGGCCCGAGGCCGCCCGTAGGCGCGCGACAGCGTCCAGACCAGCTCGACCAGCACCGTGTCGCTGACCCAGATCGAGCTGTCGTCACCCGCTCTGGCATCGACCAATTGCCTGGCCTTGGCCGCCTGCACCGGATCATCATTCACCAGCAGGCGCAGCAACACCTTGGTGTCAACGGCAATCACCGGGCCAGCCCGGATCGTGCCCGCACGGCCTCGGTGACTGCCTGGTCCATCTGCTCAAGTGCCAACGCTGGCTGGCCGGGCCGCGCCAGCAAGCCGAACAGCGAATCTGCGCCACGCGCTTGAAGCCGAACTCGAAACGTGCCGTCCTCAGCCACCTGAAAATCCAGCCGTGCGCCCGGCTGAATGCCCATCAGATCGCGCAACTTCTTCGGCAGCGTGACCTGCCCTTTTTCACTGACGGTGGAAAAAATATTATGAATCCACTTGCAAGATAATAAATCATACCCTTCGATGAAATTCGGAAAACTACAAATTAGTCTGACACGGCAACGAGGATGCCAAGAACTGAGTGATTGGCCGAGTGCCAGCCCCCTCAAACCAACTTAACGAACGAACCGTAGCGCTTGAGCGTGGCGTCGCAGGTGAGCAAGGTGAGGTGATCCTCGATGGCCTGCGCCACCAGCAGCCGGTCAAAAGGATCGCGGTGAACCCACGGCAGCGTCGCGACCCGGGCGATCTGGGCTGCCGTGATGGGCACCTCGACAAATCCTTCGGCCAGCAGCGCGCGGTGCAGCCGCTGCGGATCGACT